>NZ_SMKO01000067.1 GCF_004348685.1 Nonomuraea deserti
CGACCATGCCCAGCATGTCGGCGACGCCCCGCCCGGCCCCTTTCCAGTGTTCCGCCACGGCCAGGCAGATCGCGTCGTTGTGGAGGCGTACCGGTAAATCGGGGAAACGCGCGGCCAGCCGGGCGCGCAGGGGGAAGCCGCGCCAGCCGGAGATGTTCAGCGGCGAGACCTCGCCCTCGGGCCAGCGCATCGGCCCGCCACACCCCACCCCCACTCCTTCGGCCCGCTGCGACAGCGGCTCGATGAGGTCCACGAGGGTCTTCCACAGGGTGCCGGCGTCCGCGTCCTGCGGGGTGGCGGCGCGCCGGGCCTCGACCACCGTGCCGTCGTGGGCGACCAGGCCCGCGGCCATCTTGGTGCCGCCCACGTCGATCGCGAGGATCACGGGCGGCCCGCCGCACCCGGGGGGCTCATGGCCCGCCCGCTGTGTTGGAGAACACCAGGACGGAGGCGGTGAAGCCGTGCACATGGTTGTGGCCCGCGACGGGGCCGACCTCGCCGGCCGCGAAGAAGCCCGCCACGCCGATGGGTCCCAGCGTGTCGCGCAGGGCGACCGGGTCGTGGTCGGCGGTGCCGAACATGGCCGAGCCCCGCCCGTTGCAGGAGAACAGCAACGCCCCGTCCACCTTGCCGATCTCCTCGCGGTGGGCGTCGAGCAGGTCGTACAGGTCCTCGTCGGCGGTGGCCGCGTCGCGCACCTGGAAGCGCACGGTCCTGCCGATCTCCACGATGTCGCCGATGGCCACGGCCTCGCGTTCGGGATCGATGCCGATGACCCCTCTGATGAGGAAGTCGCCGCGTTCGTGGCGTTCGGCGTATTCGTCCATCGCCACGCCGATCTGCAGCCCGGAGGCGACCAGCTCGCGGTCGTCCTCGTCCAGCTCGCTGACGATGTCCTCGAGCCGGGCCAGCGCGGGCTGCCCGGCCAGTTCGAGCAGCAGGTTCTCTTCGGCCGCCGTGACCACCATGCTGGGGCCGATCGGGCGGCAGCCCTGGCTCACCACGGTGCTGATCTTGACCTGCCCGCTGATCAGCACGCCGATCGCGCCCTCGGAGTAGATCTCGCCGTCGGCGAACAACCGTACGGAGCCCCGGCCCTGCAGCCCGTTCGCGAGCCCGCCGATCAACGGCAGGTCGCCCAGCACGTCGGCCGAGCGCTCGACGAAGGCGTCGGTCGGGAACGAGTACGGATCGGCCAGCAGGATCGCCACATGGTCGTCCCCGTTGCGCTCCGGCAGCCCGACCACCACGAACTTGTCCTCGGCGGCCAGCGTCTCCAGCGCGAACGTGGTCAGTCTCGCCCCGTCCAGGGTCGCGGCCCAGGCGCTCACGGAGGGCGTCAGCTCCACTCCCTGCCCGTCGCCGATCACTCCCGTGGCGCTGCATCCGATCACGTGTGCTTCGGGCGCGAGCTTCATCGCGGCCTCGCCGGCGCGTGCGACGTCGTCAGGATCGTCGCCGCAGATGAAGAAGCAGACCAGGTCGGCTTGGCCGCTGAGCCTCGACAGTGCCCGGCCGACGGCACTCTCCGCGGCCTCCACCAAGTCGGAACCCACGGCGAGGCCGTCGGCGAAGCGGCTTGTCATCAAGGCCACGCGTCTCGCCTCCCCTCGACATGTCCAAGTTCCCTAGGCCCGATTCTCCCCACTAAAGGGACAAGCACGCGCACGAACCGTCACGCAATAGTCAAGATCCGAAATCTCCGCCAGATGCGAAAGACTCTGCCGCATTCCTCACAGGGGACGTAGTCTCGATCCCGTGCATCAGCCACGAATTCTCCGCACGTTGCGAGAGAGCGGCCACGTTCATCGCACCGTCAAAGCCGAGGTCCGGGAAAACCTGCTGGCCAAGCTGCGGGCGGGTGAGCCCCGCTTCCCCGGCATCGTGGGCTTCGACGACTCCGTGCTCCCCCACCTCGAACGGGCCCTGCTGGCCGGCCACGACCTGGTCCTGCTCGGCGAGCGCGGACAGGGCAAGACCCGGCTCATCCGCACCGTCACCGGCCTGCTCGACGAGTGGACGCCGGTCGTCGAGGGCTGCGAGATCAACGACCACCCGTACGCACCGGCCTGCACGCGCTGCCAGGCGCTGGCGCGCGAGCTGGGTGACGAGCTGCCGGTCGCGTGGAAACACCGGGACGAGCGCTACGGCGAGAAGCTCGCCACACCCGACACCTCCGTGGGCGACCTGATCGGCGACGTCGACCCGATCAAGATCGCCGAGGGGCGCACGCTCGGCGACCCGGAGACGGTCCACTACGGCCTGGTCCCGCGCACCAACCGCGGCGTGTTCTCCGTCAACGAGCTGCCCGACCTGGCCGAGCGCATCCAGGTGTCGCTGCTCAACGTGCTGGAGGAGCGCGACATCCAGGTGCGCGGCTACAACCTGCGGCTGCCGCTCGACATCCTGCTCATCGCCAGCGCCAACCCCGAGGACTACACCAACAGGGGCCGGATCATCACGCCGCTGAAAGACCGGTTCGGCGCCGAGATCCGCACCCACTACCCGCTGACGGTCGAGGACGAGCTGACGCTGATCCGCCAGGAGTCCATGCCCGACATCGGGGCCGACATCCCCGAGCACCTGGTCGAGGTGATCGCCAGGTTCACCCGGCTGGTCCGCGAGTCGACCGCGGTCGACGCCCGATCCGGCGTGTCCGCGCGTTTCTCGATCGCGGCCGCCGAGACCGCGGCGGCCTCTGCGGTGCGCAGGGCGGCCCTCGCGAGCGAGGAGCAGGCCGTCGCGCGCGTGGTCGACCTGGCCTGCGTGGTGCACAGCCTGCGGGGCAAGGTGGAGTTCGAGGTCAGCGAGGAGGGGCGGGAGACCGAGATCCTGGCCCACCTGCTGCGCAGGGCGACGGCGGAGACGTTCAGGAGCCGGCTGGGCGGCATGGACCTGTCGCCGGTGACCGACAAGTTCGCCGAGGGCAACCAGGTCGAGTCGGGCGAGCTGGTCGCTGCCGGGGAGTTGCTGCACCGGATCGGGCCGGTCACCGGGCTGGCGAAGGTCATGTCGAGGCTGGGCATGGGCGCGGGCGAGGAGTCGCCGGGTCATGCGGCGGCGGCCCTGGAGTTCGCGCTCGAAGGCCTCTACCTCATGCGCCGCCTGTCCAAGGAAGACCTCGACGGAGTCACCGTCTACCGGACGTGAACATCTGGGCGCTCCCCCGCGTCTTAGGTGATAGCAGCTCACGACGTCGGGGAGACCGTCCATGCGCCCGCTTGCCTGTGCCACCGCAGCCGCTCTCGCACTGAGCGGCATCGCCGCGCCCGCCGAAGCCGCCGAGGCCACCACCAAGACCGTTTACGGGTACGCCTGGTCCGACGGCCAGGGCCGCCTGCGTATCACGCCCAAATCCGCCTCCTTCGTGAAGCAGAAGGGTTTCCTGGGCTACCGGCTCAAGGCGGCCCCGCGCGCCAAGGAGCTCAGGCTCGACTACTCCAGGGCCGCCTACGGGCGGATCACGGTCGCCTGCGACCTGAAGGAGACCGAGGGCCGGGTGGCCGTCGACCGCAAGGGGCTCGGGCGCACCAGGTGCTCGCCGCGCGACCTGTCCGCCGAGCTGGGCCGCGGCCCTGTGCCGGTGCGCGTCGAGCACCGCGGCGGCAAGGCCACCAGGGTCAACGAGTTCGTGGTCGCCGACCGGCCTGACCAGCGCTCCGCGCGCGGCACGATCAAGCGGATCGACGACACCACCGTCGTGTTCGCGTCCGGCGGGAAGAAGATCAAGCTGGGCTACACGTACGCCACGAGCTTCTACCGCACCACCGCCCACTGCGGGAGCGGCTGGCTCACGGGCCGGCCGGTCAACGCGGACGCGAACGGCCTGGGCAAGAAGCCGTGCACCCCGGCCCACCTGACGAAGGCGCTCAGGACGGTCCGCCACCCCGTACTGGTGAAGATCGAGTACACGCCCGGAGCCGACTCCCTCGACCAGGTATGGGAGGTTTTCGGGGACGCGTGACCGCGCTTCTGGGGTTAGCGTGGTTCTGTGATGGCCTTTCGCTATGGCGAGTACCACGATGGCCCCGATCCCCTGGCCCCGCCCTACGACGTGCGGGCGGCGCTCGACGAGATGGGCGATGCGATCCTTTCGGGTTCGACGCCCGTCCACGCGCTGCGTGACCTGCTCAAGCGCGGTCTGCCCGGCGCGCAGGACCGCCGGGGCCTCGACGACATGCTCAAGCAGGTCCGCAGGCGCCGCCGTGACCTGCGCGAGCGGGGGCGGCTCGACGGCACGCTGGAGAAGGCGCGGGCGCTGCTGGACAAGGCCATCGGGCAGGAGCGGGCCGAGCTGTTCCCCGACCCGTCCGACGAGGCGCGGTTGCGGGAGGCGGGGCTCGACGCGCTGCCGGAGGACACCGCCGCCGCGATCCAGGAGCTGAGCACGTACGAGTGGCGTTCGGCCGCCGCGCGCCAGACGTTCGAGGAACTGCGTGACCTGCTGCGGCGGGAGGTCCTCGACAGCCAGTTCAGGGGCCTGCGCGACGCGCTCGCCAACCCGGACCCCGAGGCGATGGAACGCGTCCGCCAGATGATGTCGGACCTGAACGACATGCTGGACAAGGACGCCCGCGGCGAGCACACCCAGGCCGACTTCGACGCCTTCATGGCCAAATATGGTGACTTGTTCCCCGAGAAGCCGCGCAACCTGGAAGAGCTCGTCGACATCCTGGCCCGCCGCGCCGCCGCCACGCAGCGCATGCTGGCCTCGATGACGCCCCGCCAGCGCGAAGAGCTCGCCGGCCTCATCAACCAGACCCTCGACCAGGCCGGGCTCTCCGAGCAGATGCGCCGCCTCGGCGAAGCCCTCCACGCGCGCCGCCCCGACCTCGCCTGGAACGCCCCCGAACGCCTCACCGGCGAGGAGCCCCTGGGCATGGGCGACGCCGTCACCGCCCTGGAGGAGCTGGCCGACCTCACCCAGCTGGAAACCGCCCTGCGCCAGGACTACCCGGGCGCGCGGCTCGACGACATCGACGAAGCCGCCGTACGCCGGGCGCTGGGCCGCTCCGCGGTCGACGACCTGGAGGCGCTCAAGCGCATCGAACGCGAGCTGGAGGAGCAGGGCTACCTCCTGCGCCGGCGCGGCAAGCTGGAGCTCACCCCGAAGGCGGTGCGGCGGCTCGGCGAGACGGCCCTGCGCCGCGTCTTCTCCTCACTCGACGCGGGCCGTCGCGGCGACCACGACCAGCACGACGCGGGCTCGGCCGGCGAGCTCACCGGCTCGTCACGACCGTGGCACTTCGGCGACGAGCAGCCCATCGACGTGGTCCGCACCCTGGTCAACGGCGTCCGTAGCGGCGGCGTCGCCATCCGTACCGGCCAGGAGAGAGCGCGGACCGGACAGGAGACCACCCGTACCGGCCAGGACAACGCGCGGGCCGGACGGGACGACGCGCGGGCCGGTGGGCGGGCGGCCGTGCGACTGTCGGTGGACGACTTCGAGGTGGCCGAGACCGAGCGGCGCAGCGCGGCGGCCGTGTGCCTGCTCGTCGACCTGTCCTACTCGATGGCCCTGCGCGGCACCTGGGCCGCCGCCAAGCAGACGGCGCTGGCCCTCCAGGCGCTGGTGGCCTCCAAGTTCCCGCAGGACGCCGTGCAGATCATCGGCTTCTCCAACTACGCCAGGGTGTTGCAGCCCGACGAGCTGGCGGGCCTCGACTGGGACATGGTCCAGGGCACCAACCTGCACCACGCGCTCCTGATCGCCGGCCGCCACCTCGACCGTCACCCCGACTTCGAGCCCGTGGTGCTGGTGGTCACCGACGGCGAGCCCACCGCGCACCTGATGCGCAACGGCAGGTCGGCGTTCGAGTGGCCGCCGTCGAGCGAGACGCTGGAGCTCACGCTGTCCGAGGTCGACAAGATGACCCGGCGGCGGGCCACCCTCAACGTCTTCATGCTGGCGGCGGACGACCGGCTGCAAGAGTTCGTGGACGAGGTGGCCCGCAGGAACGGCGGCCGCGTCTTCTCCCCCAGCGCCGAGCGGCTGGGCGAATACGTGGTCAGCGACTTCCTCCGGCTGCGCAGGGCCCGCTGAACTGTCGGTGCTCTCTGCCACACTCGCAGACCATGAGCGAAGACGTGCGCCTGCGCGACGTGGAGGCGGCCGACCTCGAGGTGTTCCTGGCCCACGAGCACGATCCTGAGGCCGCGCGGCGGTCCAGGTTCGCGCCCAGGGCGCGGGAGGCGTTCATGCGCCACTGGACCACGCGGATCCTCGGTGACCCGGCCGTCTTCGTCCAGGCGGTCACCGTCGACGGCGACCTGGCGGGCAATCTCGTGGCCTGGTGGGAGGATGACAGGCGCTTCATCGGTTACTGGTTCGGCCGGGAGTTCTGGGGCCGGGGCATCGGCAGCCGGGCCATGGAGCTCTTCCTGCGCCAGGAGCGCATCCGCCCGCTCCACGCCGACCCCTTCCACGCCAACACCGGTTCGGTCCGGCTGCTGGAGAAGCACGGTTTCCAGCGCACGGGCACGGTCAGGCACGGCGACGACGAGCACCTCCTGCTCGTCCTCCACACCCCGGCCCACCACCTGACCGGGTGAGCAGCCGGGCGCACCCGGAGGTCAGGCGTCGACGAGGCGGCAGTAGAAGTCGAGGGCGACGTCGAACCCGTCGCGGCAGTTGCGGTGCGAGCGGTAGCACGGCCGCCAGGCGGAGCTGGCCCCCACGCCCGCCCTGGCGTCACTGAGCGCCGACGGCACCCGCTCAGGCCTGGGCAGCAGCCCGTGGCCCAGATAGCGCACCCCGGCCAGCTCGCTGTGCAGGCCCGGCCCGCCGGAGACGAAGGTGCCGAGGCGCCAGCCGCTCTCTTCGTCCCAGACCAGCGCGCTCCCGTCGGCCAGCTTCAGCGTGACGTCACGCGGGTCGCACGGGCCCTCCCACCAGTCGGCCACCTCTGATCCCAGCACGTCGATGACCCGCTGCACGTAGCTGATCGGCTGCTGCAGCCACTCGTCGGTATACGGCTCGACATGCCTGATGGCCACGGACGGCACCCCCTTGTGCCCTTACGGTAAGAAAAACCGAACGGTGACCAACCATACCCGCGCTGAACTTATTCCGTTGCAGGCTCGTCTAGTCATTACGGACGATATTTACGGTCCAGACGGGGAAGGAAGGGGTCCCATGATTGCGGTTCTCCTCATCGTGCTCATGGTCGTCGCCATCGTGATGACCGAGTTGATCATGCGCTGCGCGGAAGACGGCAAAGAGGGTGTCGAGGCCCCGGCCGAGATCGCCGGGGACTAGTCTCTCCCGCATGTCGTCCCTGCTTCTCTGGCTGCACGTCGGATTCGCGATCTTCACGATCGGCCCGATCACCGCCGCGACGATGGCCGCTCCGCGCGTCATCCGCACCAAGAACGTGCCCGTGCTGCAGAACATCCAGCGCATGACGAGGGTTTACAGCCTCGGCAGCCTGGGCGTCTTCGTGTTCGGGCTGATCCTCGGCATCGTCCTCGGCAACGGGGTGCTGGGCCGGTGGTATATGACGGCGTCGATGACGTTGTTCATCGTGGCCGCCGTGCTGCTCGTCATCATCGACCGCGACCTGCGCACCGCCGTCCGCGCGCTCTCCAGCGAGGGCACGGACGACGACGCGAAGGTGCAGAACGGCCGGATCGCCGCGATCAGCGGGCTGCTGGCGGTGATCTGGCTGGTCATCCTCTTCCTGATGGTGGTGCCCGGCTAGCCGAGCGCCTGGGTGAGGTCGGCCAGCAGGTCGTCGACGGTCTCGATGCCGACCGACAGCCGCACCAGGTCGGCGGGCACCTCGAGCGGCGACCCGGCCGCCGAGGCGTGGGTCATCCGGCCGGGGTGCTCGATGAGCGACTCGACGCCGCCGAGCGACTCTCCCAGCGTGAACAGCTTGGCCCTGTCGCACACCGCCACTGCCTCCGCCTCGCCTCCGGCGACGCGGAACGACACCATGCCCCCGAACCTCTTCATCTGCTTGACCGCGACCTCGTGCCCGGCGTGCTCGGGGAGGCCCGGGTAGAGCACGCCGGTGACGCGCGGGTGAGCGAGCAGCAGGTGGACGATGCGTTCGGCGTTGTCGCAGTGGCGGTCCATGCGTACGCCGAGGGTCTTGAGCCCGCGCAGCGTCAGCCAGGCGTCGAACGGCCCGGCCACGGCGCCGATCGCGTTCTGGTGGTAGGCGAGCTCCTCGCCGAGCCCTCTGTCGGCCGCGATCAGCGCTCCGCCGACCACATCGGAGTGGCCGCCGACGTATTTCGTGGTCGAGTGCACGACGACGTCGGCGCCGAGCGACAGCGGCTGCTGCAGGTAGGGCGAGGCGAACGTGTTGTCGACCACGAGCAGCGAGCCGTTGTCATGGGCCAGCTGCGCCAGCGCGGCGATGTCGGCGATGCCGAGCAGCGGGTTGGTGGGCGTCTCGACCCAGACGATCTTCGTCTTCTGCGTCATGGCGGCGGCCACGGCGTCGAGGTCGTGCAGCGGGACCGGGTCGTAGTGGAGGTCCCAGCGCTCGTTGACCTTGGCGAACAGCCGGTAGGTGCCGCCGTAGGCGTCGTTGGGGATGATCACGTGGTCCTGCGGCTTGCACACCGTGCGCAGCAGGGTGTCCTCGGCAGCCAGACCCGAGGCGAACGCGAGCCCGCGCGCCCCGCCTTCCACCGCCGCCAGCGCCTCTTCGAGCGCGGTCCTCGTGGGATTGGCGGAGCGGCTGTACTCATATCCGGAACGCAGGCCGCCCACGCCGTCCTGCTTGTAAGTGGACGTGGCGTAGATCGGCGGCACGACCGCGCCGGTCAGCGGGTCGGGCTCCTGGCCTGCGTGGATGGCCAGGGTCTCAAAACCGTTGCTCATACAGGCCACGTTAACGGAAGTCGGCCCGCGATCCGTTCCCCTCCGGATCGCGGGCCGCCGACGGGACGTCGTCCCCAAGGGCTCCCGTCGAGGCTCGCGCACCATGCCCGCGCGAGCCACGGATGGTCAGGCGGCCCTGGGCTCCTGACGGTCCCCGCCTGACCGGGGCGGGAGCCGTACCACGTCCGCCTTGATGAACCGGCCGCTGCCGCCCTCCGCGTGCTCCCCGTTGATGCGGGAGAGCAGCACGGGGTCGGCCAGTGCGAGCAGCACCCCGACGACCAGCCCGATACCCAGCAGTGCGAACCCGATGGCCACCATTTTCCTGTCCCCTTCCGACATCTCCAGCATCGGCGACGTGCTCGGCTTCCGCCTCAGCTCAAGGGCTGGTCTCGTACGCGGCACCTCGGCCGAACGGCTGATACGACCTGTCCGACTTGCGGCTTAGGCTCGGGGCGTGGGGGATTCCAAGCGCATCGTGTACTGGGTCCGCCGGCTGAGCGAGCTCGCGATGCTCGGCTGGCTCGGCATGATGTGGCTGATCGACCTGGTGCTCGCCTATTCCATCGGGGGGTTCCAGTGGCTGGTCCCCGTCTGCGGCGCGGCCGGCACGGTGGCCGTGGTGCTGCGCCGCCGCTACCGCCTGCGAGGCTTCTGCGTCATGCTGGCCACGTCGTTGTGCGCCTCGCTGACGATCGGCGCCACCGGGCTCGCGGGCGTGCCCGGCATGGCGGAGACCGGGTCGCTGCTCATCCTGCTCATCGGCGCGCTGCGGCACGTGGAGCCGGTGCGGCGGGCGGCGGGTCTGGCGTGCGTGGCGCTGGTCGTCCTGATGTCGGAGGCCGTCGGGCGCGACTACAACAGCTCAGGGCTGGCGTTCTCGTTCCTGCTGTTCGCGGGCTGGTCGATGGCCGCCGGCGTCGGCGGTTACCTCCGCTTCCAGCAGGAGCGCCGCGTGGAGGCGGTCCATTCGGTACGCAGGGCCGAACGCCTGGAGCTGGCCAGGGAGCTGCACGACCTGGTCGCCCACTACATCACGGGCATCGTGGTCCAGGCCCAGGCCGCCAGGACGGTCGCCCGGACCAGTCCCGAGGCGGTGGCGCCCGCGCTGGACGCGATCGCCACGGCCGGTTCGGAGGCGCTGACCTCGATGCGGCGCATGGTGACGGTGCTGCGCGCGGAGGACGATCCGTCCCGCAAGCCCGGCGTCACGCTGGCCGACCTGCGGATGCTGACCGAGAAGTTCTCCTCCGACGGGCCGAAGGTGGCGTTCGAGATCGGCCAGGGGATCGACGATCGCACGCTGCCTCCCGAGGTGATGACCACCCTGCACCGGGTGCTGCAGGAGGCGCTCACGAACGTGCGCAAGCACGCGTCCCGTGCCGCCTGGGTGGAGGCCGACTTACGGCGGCATGCGAAGGTGGTGACGCTGCGGGTGCGCAACTTCGGGGCGGCCTCGGATCCGCGGGTCGCCCGCCTCGGCGGCGGGTTCGGGCTGGTCGGGATGGCCGAGCGGGTCGAGGCTCTGGGCGGCAGGCTCTATGCGGGCCCGTCCCCCGAGGGGGCGTGGGAAGTGATCGCCGAGTTCCCCCTGCCCTGAGCCGGGCCGCTCGACCGCCTGGCCGCCCAGGACGGCGCTGCGGCCGCCGTCGGAGCGCGCCGACGCCGGGGGCCTCGGCACCGTGACGGGGCCGATCGGGAAGCATCGACGACCCCGCCTCAGGCCGCCGTAGGGCGGCCTGAGAAGAGGGGGTCAGTGGTTGGCGAGGAAGGCGAGCAGATCGTGCCTGGTGATCAGGCCGGCGGGCTTGCCATCTTCCAGCACAACAGCCGCATCGGCCTTCTCCAGCGCTTCGACCGCACGCGCCACAGGTTCACCGCTGCCGATCGTGGGTAGCGGCGCTGACATGTGATCGGCGATGGTGTCGTCGGAGGAGAGCCGGCCGTGATACAGGGCTTCGAGGAGATCGCGTTCGACGATGGAGCCGACCACCTCGGCCGCCATGACGGGTGGCTCCTCCTTCATCACGGGAAGCTGCGACACCGAGTATTCGCGCATGATCGAGATGACCGTGCTGACCGACTCGTACGGATGCGCGTGCACGAACTCCGGCAGCCCTGCCCCCTTGCGCGCCAGCACGTCGCCGACCAGCCCTTCCTCGGACGACGTGGTCAGGAAGCCGTAGTCGGCCATCCAGTCGTCGTTGAAGATCTTGGACAGGTAGCCGCGGCCGCCGTCGGGCAGCAGCACGACGATCATGTCGTCGGGCGCGGCGGTGGCCGCCACCCGCAGCGCCGCCACCACGGCCATCCCGCAGGAGCCGCCGACCAGCAGCCCTTCCTCGCGGGCGAGCCGGCGGGTCATGTTGAACGACTCCTTGTCGGTGACCGCGATGACCTCGTCACAGATCTTGGTGTCGTACGTGGCCGGCCAGATGTCCTCCCCGACCCCCTCCACGAGGTAGGGACGCCCGGACCCGCCCGAGTAGACCGACCCCTCGGGGTCGGCTCCGATGATCTTCACCTGGCCGCCGGAGACCTCCTTGAGGTAGCGGCCCGTGCCGCTGATCGTGCCCCCGGTGCCGATGCCGGCCACGAAGTGGGTGATCCGGCCGTCGGTCTGCTCCCAGATCTCGGGACCGGTCGAGTGGTAGTGGGAGTCGGGGTTGTTGACGTTGGTGTACTGGTTCGGCTTCCAGGCGTTGGGCACCTCGCGGGCCAGCCGGTCGGAGACCGAGTAGTAGGAGTCGGGGTGGTCGGGCGAGACGGCGGTCGGGCAGACGACGACCTCGGCCCCGTAGGCGCGCAGCACGGAGATCTTGTCCTGGGCCACCTTGTCGGGCACCACGAACAGGCACCGGTAGCCCTTCTGCTGCGCCACGATGGCCAGGCCCACGCCGGTGTTGCCGGACGTCGGCTCGACGATCACACCTCCTGGACGCAGCTCGCCGGACGCTTCGGCGGCCTCGATCATGCGTGCCGCGATGCGGTCCTTGACCGAACCGCCGGGGTTGAAGTATTCGACCTTCGCGACCACCTGGGCGGACACTCCCGCGGTGACTTTGTGCAGCCGGACCAGCGGAGTGTTCCCCATCAGGTCGACCAGGGAATCGTAAACGCGCACCGAGGTGTTCACCTTCTTTGCCGAAGCTTGATCAGCTTGCCTGTGGCCGAGGTCCCAAGGGGGTGGCGGGGCCTCGGTTAGTTTCAAGCAAACGCTACCGCCGAGTTCGACCAGGGAGGTCACGTACGTGGTGTGGGCAGCTGGCGTGGCGCGCGCGGCGCGGAGGATCGCGACGGCGGCGGCTCTCGGAGGTGGCGGGCTGACCGCCCTGGGAGCCACGGCATACGGACTGTTGATCGCCGAGGGGTTGCTCGCCCGCAGGGTCATCGGGCAGCCGCACGGCCTGGACGGCCCGGTCTCCGACGGCACGTACGGCGAGTTCCCCGGCGTGCCGCTCAACCTGGCCATGCTCGGCGACTCCACGTCCGTGGGGCTCGGGGTGAGCGAGCCCAGCCACACCCCCGGCGTCCTGCTGGCGAACGGCCTGGCCGCGGTGGCGGAGCGGCCGGTGCGCCTGCTCGTGGCCGGCAAGTCGGGCACCCCGTCGGCCGAGCTGGGCGAGCAGGTCGACGCCGTCCTGGCCATGGGCCCCGACGTGGCGGTGATCTTCGTGGGGGCGAACGACATCATCACGCAGACGCCGCCCGCGGTGGCCGTACGCCATCTGAGTAAGGCCGTGCGGAGGCTGCGGGACGCGGGGGCGGAGGTGGTCGTGGGCACGTGCCCCGACCTCGGCACGGTGCGGCCGATCGCGCAGCCGCTGCGCTGGGTGACGCGGCGGTGGAGCCGGCAGCTGGCGGCGGCGCAGACGGTGGCGGTGGTGGATGCGGGCGGCCGTACGGTGGCGTTCGCCGACGTCCTGGGCCCGGAGTTCGCGACAAATCCGACAGAAATGTTCGGACCGGATCGATTCCATCCATCTGACCGAGGTTACGCACAGGCCGCTTACGCGGTGCTACCGTCAGTGTGCGCTGCGTTGGGACTGTGGCCTGAGCCCAGACCCGCTCGTGGCGAAGCACTGCAACCGATTTACCTTGCGGCGGCTACGGCCGCGGAGGAGCCCGGCACCGAGGTCACCGCGACCCGGGTCGACGGGCGGGCGACGGGCCTGCACGGCAAGTGGGTGACGTTGTTCCGCCGGCGGCTCGGCGAGCCGCTTAACGACGCCTGACCGCGGTCACCCTCCGAGCCCGAGCCGTCACTCCCCGTCCTTTTTGGAGTGAATTGCCTGTGCTCCGGCCCTTGTGGAAATCGTCTATCGCCCTCGCGGGAATCCTCGCCGCGACCGCATGCTCCGGCAGCGACGCGGCCACGACGAGCTTCCCGACCTGGCACAACACCGACGTCAACGCCGTCAGCCGGATGGCGGCGGCCGGCGGGGTCGTCGCGACCACGTCGCTGAAGTCCGGCGGCACGCTCGAGACCGTCGCCATCGGCCTGCGCGACGGCAAGCGCCTGTGGGCCTACCCGGCCACGATGGCCGGTCGCCTGCCCGGCATGGGTGTCTCCACCCCCGCGGTCGTGGAGACCTCCGAGGGTCAGAGCGTGGTCGTCGCGCTCGACCCGGCCAAGAAGGGCGGCTGGAACGCGACCCTGGTCGCCCGCGACGCCTTCTCCGGGGTGCGCAAGTGGACCAGGCCGGTGCACTCGACGTTCGGGCCGCAGCGCTGCGGCCCCTACGTCTGCCTGTCCGAGCACACCGCCCTGGCCAAGGCCCGCATGGTGGTGCTCGACCCGGCCACGGGCAAACAACTGTGGAAGCTGCCCGGCATCGCCGAGGTGGAGTGGTCGGACGCGCGCCGGGTCCTGCTGCTCAGGCTGTCCGCCAACCCCATGATCGAGTCGTACGAGCTCAAGACCGGCAAGCTCCAGTGGCAGCAGCCGATCGAGCAGGCGCTGGGCCCGGGCATCGACATGTCGGGCGGGTGGGCGTTCGGCTCGACGGGCGGCAACCTCGTCGGCTACGTCGCCCCCTACACCAACCCGCAGACCAAGAAGATCTCCACGTTCGGCCTGTTCTCCATCGAGATCAGCGACGGGACGATCAACTGGATGCGGCCCTCGGTGGTGCGCGTCTATCCCAGCGGCAACCCCGGCTACGCCCCGGTCGTCCGTCCGGTCGACCGCCAGGGCGCCTATGGCGGCTTCGCCCGGCTCGACTCGGAGACCGGGCGGGTGGTCGGCCAGGTCACGGCGGCCGACGTGCCCGGCTCCGGCTGGTGGCTGGCCTTCCCCGACCAGATGGACAAGCTCGGCTTCCTCCAGCACAACGCCAAGGGCTCGGCCTTCGACCTCGTCACCGGCAAGCAGGTGCCCGTGGAGGAGCAGCGCGGGTGGTCGTTCTGCGTCACCGACCCCAAGCCGCTGACGCTGCGCGGCCAGGCGCCGGGCTTCTACTCGACGGCCGCCATCTGCCAGTACGACCTCGGCACCGGCAAGCGCGTCTCTCCGGCGTCCGCGCCGCCGGCCTGGTTCACGGGCAGCCAGGACGGGTGGCGGCTGTGGCGCGACGAGAAGGGGGCGATCCACGCCGTGAACGACCACACCGCCACGGCTCCGGGTATGTACGGATAACGGGGGCCGCTCGGGGCTTGCGCACAGAACTGGAATATAGTTCTACTATTAGCGCCGACAAAGGAGGGGCCATGCCCGAGGCAGTCATCGTCGCAACCGCGCGTTCCCCCATCGGACGAGCCTTCAAAGGATCGCTCAAGGAGATCCGGCCCGACGACCTGACCGTGCAGATGATCCAGGCGGCGCTGGCCAAGGTGCCCCAGCTCGACCCCACGTCCATCGACGACATCCTGCTCGGGTGCGGGCTGCCCGGCGGCGAGCAGGGGTTCAACATGGCCCGGGTGGTGGCGGTGATGCTGGGGCTCGACAACGTGCCCGGCGCCACCGTGACGCGCTACTGCTCCTCTTCCCTGCAGACCACCAGGATGGCCTTCCACGCGATCAAGGCGGGCGAGGGCGACGTGTTCGTGTCCGCCGGGGTGGAGACCGTGTCGCGCTTCACCAAGGGCAACTCCGACTCGCTGCCCGACACCCACAATCCGGTCTTCCTCGACGCGCTGGCCCGGACGAAGGCCTTCACCGAGGGCGGGCGCGAGTGGCACGACCCGCGCGAGGACGGCGAGGTGCCCGACGTCTACATCGCGATGGGGCAGACGGCCGAGAACCTCGCCCAGCTCAAGGGGGTCACCCGCCAGGACCAGGACGAGTTCGGCGTACGCTCGCAAAACCTCGCCGAGAAGGCACTGGCCGACGGGTTCTGGCAGAAGGACATCACGCCCGTGACCCTGCCGGACGGCACCGTGGTCAGCAAGGACGACGGCCCGCGCCCCGGCACCACCTACGAGAAGGTCTCGACCCTGGCGCCGGTGTTCCGTCCTGACGGCACCGTCACGGCGGGCAACTGCTGCCCGCTGAACGACGGGGCCGCCGCCCTCGTCGTGATGAGCGACGTCAAGGCGGCCGAGCTCGGCATCACGCCGCTGGCCAGGATCGTGTCCACCGGGGTCACCGGGCTGTCGCCGGAGATCATGGGCCTCGGACCGGTGGAGGCCTCGAAGCAGGCGCTGTCCAGGGCCGGGATGGCGATCGACGACATCGACCTGGTGGAGATCAACGAGGCGTTCGCCGCGCAGGTGATCCCGTCGTACCGTGACCTCGGCATCGACCTCGACCGGCTCAACGTCAACGGCGGGGCGATCGCCGTGGGGCATCCGTTCGGGATGACGGGTGCCCGGATCGCGTCCACGCTGATCAACAGCCTGCAGCACCACGACAAGAGCATCGGGCTCGAGACCATGTGCGTGGGTGGCGGGCAGGGCATGGCGATGGTCCTGGAGCGGCTGTCCTGATCTCGCCCGTACGGCAGGCGGCGGTTCTCCAACCGCCGCACGTGGCCGGGCGCCTCCAGGGGAAAGGCCGCTGACCGGATGACGGTGGCCCGCCGTGACGCGAGCCCCCGTCGCCCGGTCGCCGTGGCCGGCCGCTCGGGCCGTCGCCGCCTAGCCGTGGCGGTCGGGGCCGGCGTCAGTGGGGACGATGCGGAGGATGACGCGGCGTTCGCGGACCATGGCGTCGCGATAGCCGTCCCAGTCGGGGTGCTCGCCCGAGATGTCGCGGTAGTAGGCGATCAGGTGGTCCATGGCCTCGGGCAGCGAGACGACCTCGGCGGTGCCGTCCACCTGAATCCACTCGCCGTAGAAGCGGTCCGTGAAGGCGCACAGGGAGACGTTGGGCTCGCGGCGGGCGTTGTGCACCTTGGTCGCCGTCTCCCTGGTGCTGATGACGACGTGGCCGTCCTGAACCCCGGCCAGCACCGGCGACATCTGCGGGCGCCCGTCGCGGTGCCTGGTGAGGAGGATGGCGTGATGGTGGCTGCGGAGGAAGGCGAGTGCCTTTTCGACGTCCATCCCCTCATGATGGCGCGCCCGTGTTCAGCACACGGGCGCGGGGATGGTAGGGCTTAGACAAAGCCCATGCGGTTACGGCGGTGCCGCTCGTGCTCGTGAACGATGGCGGCGGCGTAGCCGTGGGTCAGCCCGTGCTCGTCCGCGAGCCAGTTGGCCCGCTCGTCGCATCTGAGGAAGCTCGGGCCGTTGTCGATGGCTTGGAACCACTCTGGGAGTTCGCGTCCCGTTATGGACGGGACCCTTGCGATCAGCTTCGTCTGCGTCTCCGGTGAGTGGTTCAAGGACATGGGCACCTCCGCGGATAAGGGTCCTTTCGTTGACACTGCAACACCATCGTGCGAATGGCAAGCCCTGAGTCAGGCATCATTCTGTGACGGCGGGTAGATTTTCGGTCGCACACAGAGAGGGCCCCGCCCGAACGGCGGAGCCCTCTCGGATGACGCGGGGGTGAACGATCAGTCGCTGCTGGAGAAGTAGCTGACGAACCGCAGCACCTCGAGGTAGATCCACACCAGGCTGAGCGTCAGCCCGAACACGCACTGCCAGGCGAACTTCTCCGGGGCGCCCTGCTTGACGCCCTGCTCGATCGCGTCGAAGTCGAGGAGCAGGAAGAAGCAGCCGATCAGGATCATGACGATGCTGAAGGCCCAGCCGATCGGGCTGTCGGTGCGCAGGCCGAGCCCGCCGTCGTTGAACAGGCCGACGAGCAGGTTGACGAGTAGCAGGCCGATGGCCGCGATGGCGGCGGCGATGCCGAACTTGACGAGCTTGGGCGTGACGCGGACGATGCGCAACGAGTAGACGGTCAGCACCGCGCCGAACGCGAATGCCGTGCCCAGCACCGCTTGGAGCACGATGCCGCTGATGGCGCCCTCGAACACGGCGCTGATCTTGCCGAGGAAGATGCCCTCGAACACCGCGTAGCCCAGGATGAGCGCCGGGTTGGTGCTCATCGTGAACGAGGCGACCAAACCGATGATCAGCGCGACGATGGCCGCGCCGATGGCGACCATGGGCGGGACGTTGAGTATCCATGCCGCGGCCGCGGCCAGGACGAGCACCCCGAGCGTGAGGAACCCGCGCACCACGACGTCATCGAGGGTCATGGTCCGGTATGCGGGCCTGGCCGGCGGGGCGTACGACGGGGCGTCGTACATGTTCTGCAACTGGTCGGGGGACGGGGTCGGCCCGCCCCAGCCCGCGGCCTGCTGCCGCGACCTGCTGAATACGGGGTTCTTGCTCTCCATCGCTGCCTCCTGTGACGCCGAGCCTACGGGGCCTGGCGGCACCTTGGTCAACTGACGCGTCAGATCGATGTTCGTTCGGAACGTCGGCAGCGTTGACAACGAACGTGTCCGGCACCGAGTTCCCGAGGTCAGCCACGAGCTCGCGAGATCATCCCGGCCCGGCCGGCGGGAGCCTTGCCGCGGGGTCCGTGACAGAGCCCTTCCGGTGCGTGATGACCTTTTCCGCGGAGAAAAGGGCGAGCGGTTGTATTCCGTAGTCAACCATTCACACTAAGAAACTCCGGCGACCCCGGAAAGCAGAAGGCGGGCGGTTTGTCAATATGGCCGGGGCGGCCTGGAAAGTTTTCAGGGAGGCAATCGCGGACCCGAGCCGGCGGGCGGGATCGCCTGCCCCAGGACAGGGCCTCCACCAGCGATGGAGCGCCGGGAACGCGACAACTCCATAACAAATCGATATCGGCCGGGAAACACCCGAAGGGGCCCGTCCGACGATCGCGGTGAACCTCCAGGTCAGAGCCCTAAAGGCGGCGAAAGATGGCAGGTGCCCCCGGCGGGATTCGAACCCGCACGTCAACCCTTTTAAGGGGTTTGCCTCTGCCATTGGGCTACGGGGGCGCCGCAATCATACGAAACGGACCATGCTTCCGAGGAGCACAACTTCGCATCAGGCGTCACAAGTGTGATGACTGCGGTGAAGTGATAGTGCTCCCACCACTCTGTCCAAGAAGAGTAGACCGTCCAGATGGTCCAGTTGGTGCTGAATGCAACGGGCTTCCACGGCATCCGCCTCGATGGTGACCGGCTCGCCCGTGCCTGGCAAATGCCCATGTACGGTGATGCGCGTCGCACGACGTACGTCGGCGGTGAGCCCGGGGACGGACACGCACCCCTCGCGCAGGTGGTTCCAGCGGGCGGCCGTCGCGAGCCGTGGATTGGCCACGACGAGCTCTCCGGTGCACGACCGGCTCCTGGGGTGGCGCCCGGCGTCAAAGGCGATCAGCCGCCAGCTCAGGCCGATCTGGGGGGCTGCCAGGCCGGTCGTGGAGGGCTCGTGGCGCAGGGTGGCCAGCAGGTCGGCGGCGGCGGCCACGACCTCGGGGGCGGTCGGGTCCACCGGCTCGGCGGCGGTGGACAGCAGCGGGTGCGGGGCGTCGATCACCTCGCGGGGCTTTCCGTCCGCCGGCCGGGTCACAACAGATCCGGTTCGACGGGTCGAAACGTTATCTCGGAGTCGAGTCCGGCGCCGACTGCGGCGAGCCTGCGCATGAGCGCCGCCACGTCCACCTCCTTCGGCAGCTCGACGTCGGCGATCAGCACGTAGAGCCGCCCGGTGAGCCGGGTGCTCATGCCGGTGATGTTGCCGCCGTCGGCCGCGAGCACGGCGCTGATGGCGGAGATGATGCCGGGCCTGTCGGGGCCGTGGACGGTCAGCACGTAGCCGAGGCCGCCGCCGTCGTCGCAGAAGTGGCGGCGCGCCTCGATCGCCGAGGCGGTCACCACGAGGTCGGGTGCGCACAGGCGCTTGCTCAGCTCGGCCGCGTCCACCTCGCCCGACACGAGCAGCATCATCGCCACGTGGCCGCCGAGCAGCGTCATGGTCGAGTCCTGGATGTTCGCCCCGCAGTCGGCGAGCGAACCGGTGACTGCGGCGATCACGCCGGGCCGGTCCACTCCGAGCACGGTCACCGCTGAGAGCCCCACCCGTGGTTCCCCTTCCGCTCATGCGACCAGGGGCGCCGCACGCCCCGGCGAGGCTCACCGGGGCGCTACCGTTCCCGGGCTAGCGGCGAGTCGTCGCCACCGCGGCCCTGAAGCCCTCTCGCGGGTGCTCCATCTCACCCAGCGAGATCGTCTCCCGCTTGAAGAACAGGGCCAGGGTCCAGTCGACGACGACGCGGACCTTGCGGTTCAGCGTCGGCACCCGCGACAGATGGTAAGTGCGGTGCATGAACCACGCAGGGAATCCGCGAAGCTTGACGCCATAGACGTTCGCGACGCCTTGGTGCAGGCCCAGCCCCGCCACCGATCCGACATACTTGTGGCGATATTGCGCCAGTTGCTGCCCGCGCAGATACCGCACGATGTTGTCGGCCAGCACCTTGGCCTGGCGCACGGCGTGCTGGGCGTTCGGCGCGCAGTACTGACCGGGGTTGGTCACGTCGGGCACCCCGGCCGCGTCGCCCGCCGCGAAGGCGCCTTCCGTGCCCGCGACGGTCAGCATGGCCGTGGCCTTGATCCTGCCGCGCTCGTCGAGCGGCAGGTCGCTGTCGTTGACCACCGTGCTGGGCTTGACGCCCGCCGTCCACACGAGGGTCTCGGCGTCGAACTCCCCGCCGTCGGAGAGCACCACGTGGCCGCCCTCGCACGACTCCAGACGGGTCTCGAGCCTGACGTCGATGCCGCGCTCGCGCAGCTGCTCCAGGGTCCACTTGCCCATCTCGGGCCCGACCTCGGGCAGCACCCGGTCGGTGGCCTCGACGAGCACCCAGCGCAGGTCCGACGGTTTGATGTTGCGGTAGTAGCGCGTCGAGTGCTTGGCCATGTCCTCCAGCTCGGCCAGCGCCTCAACGCCCGCGAAGCCCGCCCCGACCACGACGAACGTGAGCGCCCTCCGGCGCACCTCGGGGTCGTCCGCCGACTCGGCCACGTCGAGCAGGTGCAGCACGCGGTTGCGCAGCGCGATGGCCTCGCCCACGGTCTTGAACCCGATGCCGATGTCGGTCAGCCCGGGGATGGGCAGCGTGCGGGAGATCGACCCGGCGGCCATGACGATCACGTCGTAGGCCACCTGCCGAGGCTCGCCCTCGGCGGGCTGGAAGGTGACGGTGCGCTCGGCGTGGTCGACCTTGGTGACCACGCCGTTGAGGATGTGCACCTTCGGCAGCACGCGACGCAGCGGCGCGACCATGTGCCGGGGGGAGAGGTTGCCTGCCGCCGCCTCGGGGAGGAACGGCTGGTAGGTCATGTAGGACTGGGGATCGATGATCGTGATGCGCGCCTCGCCGCCGCGCAGCTCCCGGTGGAGCTTGCGCTGCAGCCTGAGCGCTGTGTAGAGGCCGACGTATCCTCCGCCGACGATGAGAATGTGCTGGTTCATCCTGAGGCCACATCCCTCGTGGAGTGCTTGTGAAAGCATTCACAAGCTTACGCCAAGGAGGTCCGATGAAGCCATTCCTGGCATGGTGCGACGCGTCACACAGCCAGTGACCTGGCACGGGCGAAGAGATCGTCCAGCATCTGGGCGGTGACGCGGCCGGTGAACGTGTTCTGCTGGCTCGGGTGGTAGCAGCCGAGCAGCGTGACGGGCGCGCCGTCGTACGCGATCTCGACCTCCGCCCCGTGCCCGAACGGCGGCCTGCTGCGCGGCAGCGCGTAGCCCGCGTCCTTGAGCGCCGGCCACACCGCCTGCCAGGCGTAGCCGCCGAGCGCCACCACCACGCGCACGTCCTGCGCGACCAGCGCCAGCTCCCGCGCCATCCACGGGAAGCACGCGCTCTTCTCCGCCGGCGTGGGCTTGTTCGCCGGCGGAGCGCAGCGCACCGGCGCCACCACCCGCGCGCCGATGAGCCGCTGCCCGTCGCCCGCGTGCGTGCTCGTCTCCTGCGCGGCCAGGCCGGTGCGGTACAGCGAGGCGAACAGCCAGTCGCCGCTGCGGTCGCCGGTGAAGATCCGGCCGGTCCTGTTGCCGCCATGGGCGGCCGGCGCGAGCCCCGCGATCAGGATCCGCGGATGCTCGTCACCCCAGCCGGGGACGGGACGGCCCCAGTACGTCTCGTCCGCGAACGCGCGCCGGCGCACCCTGGCGACCTCCTCGCGCCACTCCACCAGCCGGGGGCAGGCCCGGCAGACGGACTGCCTGGCCGTGAGCTCCGCGAGGGTGTCGCTCGTGGCGGCCAGGCGGCGCACGTCCGCGGGGTCGAGCGCGACGGGGGTGTCAGGGGTCGCCGGGTCGCCGGGCCATCCGGTGCCGGGAGGTACGAAGCTCATGACACCGATGGTGCCCGATCAGCGCGTCGCCTCGGGACTCGGCGTCGCCCCGGGCGTCGGTTCCCGGTCGGCGGCCGACGGGCTGGCGCTCGGCGCCGGATCGGCGCAGGAAGGCGACGGCGACGGCGGGCCCGTGCGGGAGAAGTTCTCCCTGGCCAGCGGCAACGGGTAGCGGTTGAGTATCGGCTCGCCGCACGACCGGTCGACCGTGTAGCCGTACCTCTCGGGGTCGGTGGTGAGCGGGTTGCCGTCCTGGTCGTAGAGGTAGACGTCGGTCAGCGGGGTGCCGTCCTTGGCGTACGGCTTGATGTTGTACACGCCGTCGGACGACGCGTTGCGCACCCACGCGGGCTCGGCCATGTAGACCGAATCGGGGGCGGGCGACGGCGGCTGCGCGACCATCGTGGCGAACACCGCCACCCCCGCCACCGTGTTGGCGGCCACCGCGAGCAGCACCACCAGCCTGCCCCTGCGCCTCCTGCCGAACCACACCGAGGCGAGCACGCAGGCCACGGCCACGGCCCAGTCGGCGGCGGTCGCCGGAGCGAGCCCGCTGTCGCCGGCCATCGACACCAGGACCATGGCCAGCACGTAGCCGCGCAGCACCCACCACCCCGGCCGCAGCTCCGGCAGGAAGCCCACAAGGCTCCTGTAGGGCGTGTAGCCCATGAGGAAGGCATGCGCCCTCACCGCCTGCTCCCGCGGGCCGCGACGGCGCCCACGCCGGCGCTCAGGGCGCTCCCCGTAGGCGGCGGCCAGCTCGTCGGCATAGGCTGCGGGCGGCCCCAGCCGGTCTTCCAGCGGCAGACCGGACTCCGCGGCGATCTCGGCCAGGTGACCGTCGAGATCGTCGAGCAGTTCCTCCCGCTCCGGATGATCGGCCAGGGCATCGCGTACGGCCTGCGCGTATTCCTCTGGAGTCATTCCTGGCCCTCCTTGAGCAGGGATGCCATGGTCTTCGAGAAGGCGGACCAGGTCTTCGCCGAGGCGGCGTACATGCTGAGGCCGACCTCGTTGAGCCCGTAGTACTTGCGGTGCGGGCCCTCGTCGGAGGCCATCACGTATGAGGTCAGCGCACCGGCCTTGAACAGGCGGCGCAGCGTCCCGTAGACCGAGGCGTCGCCCACCTCGTGGAGACCCGCCTCCCTGAGCCTGCGCACGATGTCGTAGCCGTAGCCGTCGCGCTCTTTGAGCACGGCCAGCACGGCCAGGTCGAGCACGCCTTTGAGCAGCTGGCTGCCATCCACGCCATGAACACTACTGTGCAAAGCGTAGTAGCGGCAACAAGAAACCGGGTGGCGCCATGAGGCACCACCCGGTTCTTCGTTCAGTCGCTCACTTGGACGGCTTCTCCGTGGCCGGGACCGAAGGCACCGGCGACGGCGAAGCGGTCGGGACCGCCTTGGGGGCCGGGGCCTCCGACCTGCAGGGCGCGTAGCCACTCGTGGAGGAGTCGCTGTTGTTCGGGCCCGTGACCGACAGCGTCACGTTGCCGCCCTTCGCGTGCCGGCCCGTCAGCTTGTCCGCGGCGAACGAGACACTTTCGGAGCCGCCGTGACGGCCGAACGTGGCCACACCGCTGGACACGGTCGCACCGTTGAGCGTCCAGCTCCACTTCACCCGGGCGGCGCCGGTCGAGCGGATGGTGCCGGAGGCGCTCAGCGAGCACGCGTCCGTGGTCGAGACCGAGCTGGACGCGCTCACCTTGGCGTGGTGGTCGGGCACGTGCACCGGAGGCTTGTCCTTGCACCAGACCTTGTAGTAGGCGCGGTTGGAGGAGGTGGCGTCCGGACGGAGCACCTGCAGCTGAGCCCAGCCACGCTGGCTGTGACGCGGAGCGAAGCTGAAGCCGACCTTGCGCGCGTCGTAGACCTTGACCTTGCCGTAGTCGACGACGTCACCGTTGAGGACCCAGCGGTAACGCACCCACGTCGGGCGGTCGGTCTTGATGACGCCGCCGACGCCGATCCTGTCACCGCGGGTGCAGGAGCCGACGTACCTGCTGGGGCTGACCCAGGCACGCGCCGACACCGACCGGTCGAGGTGCGTACGCACCTCCTTCAGCTTCTCCTCCTTCTCGCAGGAGACGGAGAAGTAGCCCTTCTTCGAGGTGACCTTCTTCGGGCCGAGAACCTGGACGGCCTCCCAGCCCTTCTTGATGTCGTCCTTGAAGGTGATGGACTGCTTGACGGTAACCGTCTTGGTGCCCTTGCCCTTGAGCGTGACCGTCTTGACCTTGCTCTTGGACCCGTCGCCGTGCAGCCAGCGGTAGGCCAGTTTCGTCTTGCCCTTGACAGGCACCTTGACCTTGGCCGAGAAGGAGATCTTGACCGGGCAGGAACCTTCGTAATCACGGGTGGAGGCCTTCGGCCGCGCGACCGTGACCTTGGAACCCGCCTTCGCCTTGGCAGCGGCGGCCGTGGCCGTGGTCGCCGCCTGCGCGGGGCTGGAGACCAGGCCCGCGGCCAAGGCGGCCAGCACCGCGGCCGACGCACCGATCGCCGCCGCCTTACGTGCTAACCCAACAGACATCATGTGAGAGTGCTCCATTCCTTGAGGGAAGAGGCGCGCTCGGGAACGGTCGCCACGCCGGCACCTTCCGTGCACAGCGATATGGCAAAGCCCCCGTATGCACCTTTACTCAAGCACAATACTGATCGCGCCCTCAACAGGATGCATAGACCGGAAATGTCCGGATTTCTTCAGCTATCCGGCGATAGACCACGCAATACCGTCAAGGATGTCATGCTCGCTAACAACGACCTGCGGAAATGCGAAACGGCGTACGATCCGGTCGAGAATAAGCGCCCCCGCGCCAATGACATCCACGCGCCCCGGATGCATGACCGGAACAGCGGCACGATCACCATGCGTCATCGCGAGCAGCCGCCGCGTCACGTCGTGCACCTGCTCCGCGGAGATCCGCGAATGGTGGATGCGAGCCGGGTCGTAGGCGGGCAGATCGAGCGCCATGCCCGCCACCGTCGTCACCGAGCCCGCCAGGCCCACGAGCGTGTGCGCCCGCCGCACCGGCACCGCCGACTCGACCCGGTCGAGCGCCGCCTCGATGTCGGCCACCACGGCCTCCAGAGCGGGCGCCGCCGGCGGGTCGCCGTCACGCAGATGCCGCTCGGTGAGGCGCACGCAGCCGATGTCCACCGACAGCGCCGCCTCGGCGTGCTCGGAGCCGACCACGAACTCCGTGGACCCGCCGCCGATGTCGACCACCAGGTAAGGGGGCAGCGGCCCCTGCGGCACCTCGGTCTCGGGCGACAACCTGACCAGGCCCCTGGTCGCGCCCGTGAACGACAGCTCGGCCTCCTCGTCGCCCGTCACGACCTCCGGCTCCACGCCGAAGATCCCGCGCACGCCGGCCACGAACTCCTGCCGGTTGGCCGCGTCTCTGGTGGCGCTCGTGGCCACCACACGGGTCGCGGTCGCGCCGTGCCTGTCGATCAGCTCGCGGTAGGCGCGCATCGCCTTGAACGTACGCTCCAGCGCGTCGGGGGCCAGCCTGCCGGTGCGGTCGACCCCCTGGCCCAGGCGGACGATCTCCATCCGCCGCTCGACGTCGTCCAGCACGTCGTCGCCGGCGTCGGCGATGAGCAGGCGTACGGAATTGGTGCCGCAGTCGACGGCGGCTACACGCATGGCCCGTCACTCCACCATTCGGGGAGGGCGTCGAGCGCCTCCCTGCCGATCGGATTGGCGCCGGGCACCGCCAGCTCGTGGGCGACGAGCGCGTGCAGGCACTTGACCCGCCGCGGCATGCCGCCCGTGCTCTGCATGTCGCGCGGCAACGGCTCCAGGCCCTGCTCGCGCGCGGCCTGGTCACGCCTGGCGACGTAGTCGTCGTGCGCGGCCTGGTAGGCCTCCGCCAGCTCGGGCTCGGTGGCCAGCCTCGCCTGCATCTCGCGCATCAGGCCGGAGCCCTCCAGCGTGCCGATGGCCGAGGCCGCCTTCGGGCAGGTCAGGTAGTAGAGAGTCGGGAACGGCGAGCCGTCGGACAGCCGCGGCGCGGTCTCCACCACGTCGGGGTTGCCGCACGGGCAGCGGTGCGCCACCTCACGCAGCCCCCTGGGCGGCCGCCCGAGCTGCTGCCGCACGACCTCGGCGTCTTTACCGTCCAACACGTTCCTTCCCGGTGACCGCCCGGCGCCCGGTGCCCTTGTCGGCGGCCTCGACGGACTCCCAGAGCGTCTGATACCACGGCGGCACCACCGCGGGCTGCTTCACGGCCGCCTGCTCCTTGCCCCGGTCGGGCTCCATCACCACGTAACACTTCTCGCCGGGGCCGCAGTAGTGCAGCCGCTCCTTGGCGGTCTTCTTGATCCAGTTGGGATCGTTGCTCTGCCGGTCACGGGCCAGCAGGGCCTGCTTCTCCGCCTCGACCCTGGCCTTCTCCTCGCGCAGCTCCGAGATGCTGCGGCGCAGGCTGATGTATTCGCGGACGGGGTAGGCCAGGCTCATCGCGATGGCGCACACCACGACGGCCAGGATGGCGGCCCGCCCGGTCAGCTGCGGTCTCTTCGCCATGTGCTGCACCCCCTGCTCGTCGCCTCACCTCGGGAGGCGGCTCGGTCGCCGTGAGGAGCCGCCGCCCCGGGCTCGGTGCCCCCTCGCTCGAAACTAGCGCCGGAAACGCGGGAAAGCCGCGCGACCCGCGTAACGGGCGGCGTCGTCCAGAAGCTCCTCGATGCGCAGCAGCTGGTTGTACTTCGCGACCCGGTCGGAACGGGCAGGGGCGCCGGTCTTGATCTGGCCGCAGTTGGCCGCCACCGCGAGGTCGGCGATCGTCGTGTCCTCCGTCTCGCCGGAACGGTGGCTCATCATGCACCGGTAGCCGCTGCGGTGGGCCAGGTCGACCGCGTCGAGCGTCTCCGACAGCGTGCCGATCTGGTTGACCTTGACCAGCAGGGCGTTGGCCGTGCCCTCCTTGATGCCGCGCTCCAGCCGCTCCGGGTTGGTGACGAACAGGTCGTCGCCGACGAGCTGCACCTTGTCGCCGAGCGCCTCGGTGATGGCCTTCCAGCCCGCCCAGTCCTCCTCGTCGAGCGGGTCCTCGATCGAGACGAGCGGGTAGGCGGCGACCAGGTCGGCGTAGAACTCGATGAGCTCCTGCGCCGACAGGCCCTTGCCGTCGATCGTGTAGACGCCGTCCTTGTGGAACTCGGATGCGGCCACGTCGAGCGCCAGCGCGACGTCCTCGCCCGGCACGTAGCCGGCCCGCTCGATCGCGACCAGGATCAGGTCGAGCGCGTCGCGGTTGGACGGCAGGTTGGGCGCGAAGCCGCCCTCGTCGCCCAGCCCCGTGGCGTAGCCCTTCTCCTTGAGCACGCCCTTGAGCGCGTGGTAGACCTCGGTGCCCACGCGCACCGCCTCGCGGAACGTCTCGGCGCCGATCGGCGCGATCATGAACTCCTGGATGTCGACGTTGGTGTCGGCGTGGGCTCCGCCGTTGAGGATGTTCATCATCGGGACGGGCAGCACGTGGGCGTTGGGGCCGCCGACGTAGCGGAAGAGCGGCAGGTCGGCGCTGTCGGCGGCGGCCTTCGCGACGGCCAGCGAGACGCCCAGGATGGCGTTGGCGCCCAGCTTGGCCTTGTTGGGCGTGCGGTCCAGGTCGATCATGATCTGGTCAATGATGCGCTGGTCCTCGGCCTCGACCCCGCTGATCTCCTCGAAGATCTCGTCGGTCACGGCGAGCACGGCCTTCTCGACGCCCTTGCCGCCGTAACGTCGCCCGCCGTCACGCAGCTCGACCGCCTCGAACTGGCCGGTGGACGCCCCGCTCGGCACTGCCGCACGGCCACTGCTGCCGTCGTCGAGCACGACCTCGACCTCGACCGTCGGGTTGCCCCGGGAGTCGAGGATCTCGCGGGCGTATACGACCTCGATGGTAGCCACGGGATGCGCTCCTAAATCGAAAGGCAATATGCCTTCAGAGCCTATCGGTACGCCCGCTCAGCGGGACGACTCCCACGTGCGTACCCGGTCTCGGTAGGTGCGGGCGGCGGCCCGCAGCTCGGCCTCGGCGTCGAGCCCGGCCTCCGCGGCCCTGCGCACGAGGTCGAACAGCTCCCTGGCCACTCCCTGGCCGACGGCCGCCGACAGCGCCTCTGGCGCTCCCGCGCGCTCGGCCCTGCGCAGGAGCTGGGCGGCGAGCGACAGCGCCGGCTGGCCCATGGGCACGCCGTCGAGCGCCGACTCGCTGCCCTTGGCCGCCCGCTCCGCCGCCTTGATCGTCTCCCAGTTGTCGTTCACCTCGTCGGCGCTCTCCGCCCGCACCGAGCCGAACACGTGGGGGTGGCGGCGTACGAGCTTGCCGACGATGCCCTCGGCGACGTCGTCCATGTCGAAGCCCTCGGCCACCCGCGCGTGGAAGACCACCTGCAACAGCAGGTCACCGAGCTCCTCGCGGAGCGCGGGATAGTCGCCCTGCTCGATCGTCTCCAGCACCTCGTAGGCCTCTTCGAGGAGGTACGGCACCAGCGACTCGTGCGTCTGCTTACGGTCCCACGGGCACTCGGTGCGCAGCCGGTCCATCACCGCGACCAGGTCGAGCACCCGCGCCCCCGGCAGGTCGTAGGACCCCGGCACCACCTCGATCAGCGGCGGCTCGTCGAGCCCGATGGCGGCGTTGCCCACCGCCCGCATGAAGGCCTCGTCGTCCTCGGCCAGCCACACGACCGTCTCGGCGACCGCCCTGACGGCCAGCTCCCGCACGTCGGGCTCGACGACCTCGACCTCGATGCCGGCCTCGGCCAGGTAGGGGAGCTGGGGATGCGCGGCGGAGCGGGTCAGCACCGGGCCCGAGCGCAACGCCTGCCAGGCCTGGTGGCTCAGCAGGCCCGGCGCGACCCTGGGCGAGGTGGTGACGACGATCAGCGGCACGGGCTAGCCCTGCTGCTGCGGCTGCTGCTCGGTGACCTTGCCGAACCTGGGGTTGAGCGTGTCGAAGCGAGGGCTGTAGGCGACCTTCACGGTGTTCAGTTCCTTCTTGAACCGTTCCTCCCCGTCCTGGCCGCCGAACTGCTGCCGCAGCTTGATCAGGCCGGCCAGTGCCCGGCCGTATTCGCGGGCGTTCGCGGGCGCGACGGTGGCCTCGCTGAGCAGCAGCTGGAGCTCGGCGGACGGGTATTGCGTGCCGTCGGGCCCGAGCGGACTCTGAATGATCTTGTCGATCTCCGCCTGGCTCACCTGCACGTTGTGGCGCGCTATGAGCTGGTTGTACGCGCTGACCTCGACCATGCGCCGCAGCACGCGCCGGCTGGTCGACGCGCCGCTTTCCTGCTCCAGGACCTCTTCCAGGCTCCTGCCGGCGAGTGCGGCCTGCAGTTGCGGGGGCAGCTTGGCGTTCCGCAGGGCGGCGGAGTAGGCCCGCGTCTCATCATTCAGCCGGCTCGCGGAGATGCGCTCGTTGCCCACCACGGCAGCGGCGCCGGCCTGCATGGGCGAGGAGCAGGCGGTCAGCGCGATGCCCGCCGCCGCGGCGGCCACAGCCACTCGTATCGACTTCACGTACGTCCCTTTCCGACCGTAAACCGCCGCTAGCTTACCCGTGCGGGCTCGAGGAACATCGCCTCGACCAGATCGCCACACCACTTGAGCAGGTCGAGATCGCGCAGCGGCTGCCCTCCCAGCGGCTTGGTCTTGGGAACCGGGACCAGCAGAGTCTCCGCCGCCTGCTTGTATATCGCCTTCTTGTAGAGCCGGTCGAGCCGGACCTGCTGCGACTCCTGCAGTCGTACCGGTCCGAACTTGATGTTCTGGCCCTGCAGCGTGACGTCCGTCAGCCCGGCCGAGCGCGCCTTGATGCGGAACCTGGCCACCTCCAGGAGGTTCTCGACCTCCATCGGCGGCCTGCCGTAGCGGTCGGTGAGCTCGTCGCGCACCTCGTCGATGTCGACGGGCGAGGCGATGGCCGCGATCCGTTTGTACGCCTCCAGGCGCAGCCGCTCGGAGGTGACGTAGTCGTGCGGGATGTGGGCGTTGATCGGCAGCTCGACCTTGACGTCGTGCTGCTCCTCCGGTGCCTCGGCGCCCGACAGCTTGGCCTTCTGCTCCTGCACGGCCTCGGCCATCAGGCGTACGTAGAGGTCGAACCCGACGCCCGCGATGAACCCGGACTGCTCGGCCCCGAGCACGTTGCCGGCGCCGCGGATCTCGAGGTCCTTCATCGCGACGTACATGCCCGCGCCCATCTCGGTGTGCTGCGAGATGGTGGCGAGCCGCTCGTGCGCGGTCTCGGTCAGCGGCTTCTCCGGCGGATAGAGGAAGTAGGCGTAACCGCGTTCCCTGCCTCGTCCGACCCGCCCTCTGAGCTGGTGGAGCTGCGACAGGCCGTAGTTGTCGGCCCGGTCGACGATCAGCGTGTTGGCGTTGGGCACGTCGAGCCCGGACTCCACGATCGTGGTGGAGACGAGCAGGTCGTATTCGCGCTCCCAGAAGCCGACCATGATCTTCTCGAGCTGGTGCTCGTTCATCTGCCCGTGGGCCACCGCGATGCGCGCCTCGGGCACCAGCTCGCGCAGCCGCGCGGCGACCCGGTTGATCGAGGCGACCCGGTTGTGCACGAAGAAGATCTGGCCGTCGCGCATCAGCTCGCGCCTGATCGCCGCCGCGATCTGCTTCTCTTCGTACGGCCCCACGAACGTGAGGATCGGGTGCCGCTCCTCCGGCGGCGTGAGGATCGTCGACATCTCGCGGATGCCGGTCAGCCCCATCTCCAGCGTGCGGGGGATCGGCGTGGCCGACATGGCCAGCACGTCGACCTGCGTGCGGAGGTGTTTCATCGCCTCCTTGTGCTCGACGCCGAACCGCTGCTCCTCATCGATGATGATCAGCCCGAGGTCCTTGAACCTGACCTCGGGGCTGAGCAGCCGGTGCGTGCCGATCACCACGTCGACGGCGCCGGCCCTGAGCCCTTCGAGGGTGGCCTTGACCTCGCCGTCGGTCTGGAAGCGCGAGACGGCCCTGATCGCGACGGGGAAGCTGGAGAACCGCTCGGCGAACGTCGACATGTGCTGCTGCACCAGCAGCGTCGTCGGCACCAGCACCGCGACCTGCTTGCCGTCCTGCACCGCCTTGAACGCCGCCCGCACCGCGATCTCGGTCTTGCCGTAGCCGACGTCGCCGCAGATCAGCCGGTCCATCGGGACGCCGCGCTCCATGTCGCGCTTGACCTCGTCGATGGCCTCCAACTGGTCGCCGGTCTCGGCGTAGGGGAAGGCGTCCTCCATCTCCCGCTGCCACGGCGTGTCCGCCTCGAAGGCGTGCCCCGGCGAGGCCATGCGGGCGGAATAGAGCCTGATCAGCTCGCCGGCGATCTCCTTGACCGCCTTCTTCGCCCGCGATTTGGCCTTGGCCCAGTCGGCGCCGCCCATGCGGTTGAGCGTGGGAGCCTCGCCGCCGACATAGCGGGTGACCTCGTCGAGCTGGTCGGTGGGCACGTAGAGGCGGTCGCCCTTGGCATATTCGATGACCAGGTATTCGCGGGTGGCGCCCTGGACCGTGCGCTGCACCATCTCGACGTAGCGGCCCACGCCGTGCTGCTCGTGCACCACGTGGTCGCCGACCTTGAGCTGCAGCGGATCTACCATGTTGCGGCGCCGCGACGGCAGCCGCCGCATGTCCTTGGTGGACGCCTTCTGCCCGACCAGGTCGAGATGGGTGAGCACGGCCAGGCCCGGCGTGATGAAGCCGTGCTCGATCAGGCCCGTCGTGACGTGCACGACCTTGGGCTCGGGTGGCTGGTCGATGAACTCCCGCAGCCGCGCGGGCACGTCGACGCCCTTGAGCAGCTCCACCATGCGCTCGGCGGGGCCGTGGCCCTCGCTGAGCAGCACGACCGCCTTGCCGTCGGCCAGCCAGCCCTTGATGTCGGCCAGCGCCCTGGCCGTGTCGCCGCGGTAGGCCTCGGAGTCGTGCGCGTCCAGCTCGACGCCGGCGCCGAACGGCGCCATCGTCCACCAGGGCTGCCCCAGCACATCGGCGTGCGTGCGGATCTCCTCAAGCGAGCGGAACGCCGCCGCCCCCAGGTCGATGGGCGCCTCGCCGCCGGCCGCCGCGTTGATCCACGAGGCCTCCAGGAACTCCTGCGAGGTGCGGACGAGCTCCTCCGCCCGGGTCCTGATGCGCTCGGGGTCGCACACGAACACCGCCGACCTGGCCGGCAGGTGGTCGAGCAGGAGGTCCATCTCCCCGGCCAGCACGGGCGCGAACGCCTCCATGCCCTCCACCGGCATGCCGTCGGCGAGCTGGTCGAGCACCTCGGCCAGCGCCGGGTGCTCCTCGGCCAGCGCGCGGGCCCTGGCCCTGACCTCGTCGGTCAGCAGCAGCTCGCGGCACGGCGGCGCGAACAACCCGTCCTCGGCCGCCTCGAGCGAGCGTTGGTCGGCGACCTTGAACCAGCGGATCTCCTCGACCGTGTCGCCCCAGAACTCCAGCCGCAGCGGATGCTCCTCGGTGGGCGGGAAGACGTCGAGCAGCCCGCCGCGCACGGCCACCTCGCCCCGCTTCTCCACCATGTCGACCCGGTGGTAGCCGTTGCTGACGAGGTTGCCGACCACGTCGTCGAGGTCGGCGTCGTCGCCCGCGCGCAGCCTGATCGGCTCCAGGTCGCCGAGCCCCTTCACGATCGGCTGCAGCAGCGCCCTGATCGGGGTCACGATCACGCTGAGGGGTCCGGCGGCGGTGTCGCCCTTGACCGGGTGGGCCAGCCGCCTGAGCACCGCGAGCCGTTGACCGACGGTGTCGCTGCGCGGCGAGAGCCGCTCGTGCGGCAGCGTCTCCCATGCCGGGAACACCGTCACCGAGCCGAGCTCCGCGGGGTCGATCAGGCTGGTCAGCGCCGCGGCCAGGTCTTCTGCCTCACGCCCCGTCGCGGTGACCGCGAGCACGGTGCGCTGGTCGTGCCCCGACAGCGCGGCCACGCCGAACGGGCGCAGCGCGGACGGCGCGACCAGCGCGACGTCGCCGCCCTCTTCGAGAGCGGCGGCCAGTTTCGGGTCAGCGCGAACAAGGTCAAGCAGTCCGGAAAGACTCATCAGATACGCCCACAGCCCCATTTGCGGCAACACGACTACCCCCGGCCGGGACAGGTCGCGGGGGTTCCTCACCCAGGGTACTCGCCGCGCCGGCTCACCCGAGCTTGTAGCCGGCCACCGAGGGCCAGCGCACGGTGAGCACGGTCGACGCCGCCTCCGCCCGCCACGAATGGTCGACGCCCTTGCCCCAGACCACGTAGTCGCCCGGCTCGGTCAGCAGCACGTCGCGGCCGCGGAACTCGACCACGAACCGCCCGCTGATCAGGACGAGCAGGGCGGTGCGCGTCTCGCCGACGGCCCAGGCCGCCCGCCGGTCGCCCGGCGGGTGCACGCCCCACTTGATCTCGACGTCGTCGCTGTGGCGCGGATCGCCCGGGGGCTTGAAATGGCCGAGGAGCCAGCCGGCGTCACCGGCGCCGTCGGCGCCCGCGTTGCCCACGTAGATCCCCGGCTCGGGCACCTCATCGCTCACGGGCCAGGACGCTAGCAGGGAAATGCGTCACGCATAACGATTGGTTGATTACTGTAGGTGACATGTCTGAGGTGCGATCTGTCGCCCAGCGAGGCGACCTCTTCGGTCAGCGGGTCCGCGAGCACTGCGCGATGCAGCCGCACAGGCGGCTCGACGTGCTGGTCGCCGGCTGCACGCAGGACGGGCCGCTGGTGCTGGAGCACATCGAGACCAGGGCCACGGGTGCCGACGAGGACCACCCCGTCATCAGGCGGATCCTCGAGGAGCGGGGTGACCTGGCCTCGTGGTCGCTGGGTGACCTGCGCTGCGTGCCCATGCCACCCAGGGCCTACGACGTGGTGCAGGTGTCGTTCCTGCTGGAGCGGGTCAGGCACGCCGAGCTGGTCTTCGACCGCCTGCTGCAGTCGCTCCGGCCCGGCGGCCTGGTGCTGCTGCGCATGCGCGACCGCGGGTCCGCCTACGGCCTGCTCGACCGGATGACGCCGTCGTGGCTGCGCGGCCTGCTGTGGCGCCCGCTCGTCCCGCCGGGGTGGCCGGGCCCGCTGCCGACCGTCTACGAGCCGCTGACGTCGAGCGACGGACTGCACGCGTTCTGTCTCAGCCGCGGCCTCATGATCACCGACGAGGTGCGCACCATCAGCGGCCCCGCGCGCTCCCGCCGCATCGGCGCCGCGGCCATCGCGGCGGTCTCCAGGCTGACCAACGACCGCTTTCCCGCCTCCCACGACGAGATCACCATGGTGATCAGGAAACCCCAGCACCACTTCGCCAGGCTCATCTAGTGCCAGACTGGTTCCACCCGCTAGGATTCTTTCCTACCAATTCAATCGGATTAGTTGGGATGAAGGTAACGTGGAGTGGACCCCCGACCCGCGCGAGCTGGCCGATCTCGAGCTGCTGCTCTCCGGCGCGTTCGAGCCGCTGACCGGGTTCCTCGGCCACGACGACCTGCACGCCGTGCATGAGCGCGGCACGCTCGCCGACGGCACCTCGTGGCCCGCTCCCGTCACCCTCCATCTGCCCGCCGACGTCTCACCCGGCGACGAGGTCACGCTGCTCGATCCCGAGGGGTTGCCGCTGGCCACCCTGACGGTGAGCGCCCGGGAGCCCGACGGGCTGACCTCCGGGCCCGTCCACGGCGTCGGCACGCCCGAGCACGGGCCGTTCGCGCGCCTGCGGCGCACGCCGTCCGAGGTGCGGGCCGAGCTCGGCGGGCGGCCCGCGCTCGCCGTCACCATGCGCGGGCCACTCGACGATCTCTCCGAGATCGTCGCCACCGCCAAAGAGCTCGACGCGGTGATTTTGCTGCTCCCCCTCGCGTACGGCGAGGCGGGCCCCGCCGTCGTACGCGCCGCGCTGCGCGCGAGAGACCAGTTGCCCGAGGGCACGCTCGTCGTCTCCGTCCCCCTGGCGCCGCGCGACGAGCCGGAGATCGACCTGGAGCTGCGCGAGCACGTCGCCACCGCCTACGGCGCGACCGAGCACCTGGCGGGCCCCGACCCCGTGCACATCCCGGGCCCGCCGCACCGGCGCGGCCTCGTGGTCTTCTTCACCGGGTTGTCCGGCTCCGGCAAGTCCACCATCGCCCGCGGCCTGCGCGACGCGCTGCTGGAGCTCGGCACCCGCACGGTGACCTACCTCGACGGCGACGTGGTGCGCCATCTGCTGTCCAAGGGCCTGACCTTCTCGAAGGCCGACCGCGACCTGAACATCCGCCGCATCGGCTTCGTCGCCGCCGAGGCCGCACGGCACGGCGGCCTGGCCATCTGCGCTCCCATCGCCCCCTACGCGGCGACCCGCGCGGAGGTGCGCGAGACGGTCGAGTCCGTCGGGGCCGACTTCCTGCTCGTGCACGTCGCCACGCCGCTGGAGGAGTGCGAGCGGCGCGACCGCAAGGGCCTGTACGCCAAGGCCCGCGCCGGGCTCATCCCCGAGTTCACCGGCATCTCCGACCCGTACGAGGAGCCGGACGACGCCGACCTGACGATCGACACCACGCACATCACGATCGAGGCGGCCGTCTCCCAGGTCCTGGAGACGCTGAGGTCCGGAGGCCGGGTCCGTTGACGGGGCCGGGGGAGGCAGAGGTGAGCGGCCGATGAGCACAGACCTGGCGTTGATCGGCGGGTCGTTCCTCGTCGCGATCGTGGTGGGCCTGACCGGCATGGGCGGCGGTGCCCTCATGACGCCCATGATGATGCTGTTCTTCAACGTCCCGCCCCTGGCCGCCGTCTCCAGCGACCTGGTCGCCTCGGCCGTGATGAAGCCGGTCGGCGGCGTGGTGCACCTGCGCACCGGCACGGTCAACCTGCGCCTGGTGGCTTGGTTGTGCGCGGGCTCGGTGCCCGCCGCGTTCTGCGGGGTGTTCCTGGCCCGCGCGTTCGCGGTCACCGACGCGGTCAAATATGCGCTCGGCGTGGCGCTGTTGCTGGCCGTGGCGGGCATGGCGGTCAAGACCTGGCTCGGCGGGCGGGGCGGCACGTCGAGCGCGCACGAGATCGTCGTACGCCCAATTCCGACCCTACTGGTCGGTATGGTAGGCGGGTTGGTCGTCGGCGTCTCGTCCGTCGGCTCGGGATCGCTGATCATCGTGGCCCTGCTCGCGCTCTATCCGGCGCTCAAGGCCAACCAGCTCGTCGGCACGGATCTCGTGCAGGCCGTGCCGCTGGTCGTGTCCGCGGCGCTCGGCCACCTGCTGTTCGGCGACTTCCAGGCGGACCTCACGCTGTCGCTGCTCATCGGCTCGATCCCGGGCGTCTATCTCGGCGCCAGGATCTCCTCGCGCGCGCCCGGCGGCCTCATCCGGGCGATGCTGGCGATCGTCCTGCTCGCCTCCGCCCTCAAGCTGCTCGACGTGGACGACACCCTCACCGTCTGCGCCCTCGCCGCCGCCACCGCGGTCACCGTCGCGGGCTGGCGCCTGCGCGCCCGAGCCGAGACCCCCGAGCCGCGGCGCGAGAAGGTGGGCACCCGCTAGGGCCGCGGCACGGGGGTGGCGCGGAAGTAGGGGTCACGGGCGAGCGCGGTGAACGCGCGGTCGGCCGCCTCGTCGGAGTCGAAGCTGGTGTCGCCGCGCGGCGCCTGCGGCGAGTCGAAGTAGATCAGCGCCTTGATCTGGGGATAGCGCTTGATCTGGCGGCGTACGGACTCGAAGAAGGCCCGCTTGAACGACCGGTCGAGCGGCCGCGAGAACGCCCCCCACTCGGCCACCATGACCGGCTTGCCGGGGAAGCGGGCCTGCATCCACCGGTAGAAGCCCGGCCAGTCGGGATATTCCTTACGGGTCTTGTTGACCAGGCCCTCGAAGTCGTCGACCCGATGGTCGGCATAGGGGTCCATGGCCACCCAGTCGACCACGTCGTCACCTGGGTAGAGGTCCTCGAACCAGGACTTGGCCGCCCAGTTGGGCGCCCCCATGTACGTCATCACCATGACGGCGTTCTTCACGCCCCGCTCCCGCAACCGGAGCACGATGTGCCGGAACATCTCCGCGTAGTCGGTGGCCTGCATGCCCGAGCCCGACGAGGCGTCCACGTCGTTCTCCGGCTCGTGGTGCAGGGTGAGGAAGAACCGCTCGGGGAAGGTGCGCCGGAGGTAGCCGGCCAGCCGGTCGATCCTGGCGTCGAGCGCACCTTCGGCGATCTCGGCCCAGGTGTGGTCGAACGACGGCTTCCAGTTGATCAGCAGCAGCCTCGGCCTGGCCGGGTCGCGGGCCAGCCTGATCTCGGCGTCGGTCGGGAACAACTCGCTGCCCCGGTGGTAGACGTGCAGCACGTCGGCGCCGGCGTCCATGCGCGACTCCGCGCCGCGCAGCGCCTCCTCCACCGGGGCTCCGGTGAAGATCTCGGGCGCGACGCCCCACCAGGCGCCGCACGACGGGATGAGCTTGCTGGTCGCCGTGCACGCGGGCGGGCCCGCGACGTCACGTGCCGGCTCCTCGACCGCGACCGGCGCCCCGGCTTCGGGGTCGGCCACGGTGGAGCAGGCGGCCATCATCGCGGCCACGGCCAGGATCAGGCCGGCGAATGCCGTGCTCGTCGCGCTATGAGAAATGCCCCGTTGCCGCAAAGCCTTCCAACCCCCCTTGTCGAACGACCCTGCCTGTCAAACCTGAACCTTGCCATGTCATTCCGCGAACTTCAGCCAGTGTGGAAGTCTCCCCACGTCACTACGGCCAACAAATCGCCCGGCTTTTCCCGATATTTCGATTTATGGAGGGGCTTCTTTGTGGCCGTACCGGAGAAAATCTTGTGTATTCAGCCGAGGTAAAGGCGGGCGGCCCTATAGTGGGCGCACACCCGGCCGGTGACGCAGAGTCGCTGATCGATGACGACGCGCACATGATCCAGGAGAGCCCTCATGAGCCTGCCGCCGGACCCTCAGGTCCCCCGCTCCGGCGCCCACCTGGGTGAGCATCTCGCGCCGCTGCGCCGGCGCTGGGCGATCCTCGCCGGCTGCGTCGTGGCCGGCGGCGCCGCGGGGCTCGCGCTGCTGTGGTTCACACCGGCCTCCTACACCGCGACCACGCAGGTGCTCGTCATGCCCGTCGGCACGCAGGAGCCGGGCAACCAGGTGACCAACCGCCAGCGCGAGGCGCTCAACCTCGACACCGAGGCCCAGGTCGCCCAGTCCGCCGTGGTCGCCGCGCGGGCCGCCATGGCGCTGCGGGGCGCCGAGCCCGAGGAGGTCGAGGTCTCGGTGCCGCCCAACTCGTCGGTGTTGTGGATCGCGGTGACCGCCGCCGAGCCCGCCGCCGCGGCCACCCAGTCCCGCGCCTACGCCGAGGCCTACCTCGCCCACCGCCGCCACAACGCGCTGACCGCGATGGCCGAGCAGCAGCGGACGGTCCTCGCCAAGTTCAAGCACGTCAACTCCGTGATCGAGCAGACGATCAAGCGGCTGCACACGCTGCCCAGGGGCAGCGCCGAGCACGCGATCGCCGCCCAGCGCCAGAACGTCCTCAACCGGCAGGCCGCCAACCTCGCGCTGAAATACGACGAGCTGCGGACCGTCGCCGTGACCCCCGGCGTGATCATCGGCAAGGCCGAGCCGCCGACCGAGCCCAGCAGCCCCGTCCTGCCGCTCCACCTCGGCACCGGGCTCATGGCCGGGCTGCTCGCCGGCGCGGCCGCCGCCCACGCCCGCGACCGGCTCGACACGCGGCTGCGCACGGCCGCCGACATCGAGCGCCTGACCGGACTGCCCGTGCTCGCCGACCTCTCGAGACCGGGCGAGCACGACCTGCCCCACGACCTGGCCAGCGCCGTGGTCGCCGCGTGCCCCGGCAACCGGCTGCTGGTCAAGGCGCTGCCCGCGCACCTCTACGTCTCGTCGCCTGCCGAGCCGCTCACCGTCGGCGCGCCGCTGACGGTGCTCGACGGCTCCGACGTGCGCGACCTGTCCAGGGCGGACGCGGCCCTGCTGCTCGTCGGGCTCCGCCGGGTCACCTCCACCGAGGTCGCGGCCACCGTACGCCGCCTCGCCCGGCACGACGTGCCCGTCATCGGTGCGGTCGCCGCCACCGACGCCGTGCCGTCGTTCGTCCCCTTCATCGAGACGCGCCCGCACACCTCGCTCGGCAAGCTCGTCGCGACCGGCGAACTGGAAGTGAGCGTGCCGGCGGAGAGCACGCGCATGCAGGCGCTGCACCGGCCCCGGCGGCGGGGCAAACCAGCGTGAAAGGGCCCGTGTGGCCCATCGCCGCGCTGCTGGTCGGCTATCCGATCTGGTGGGCGCTCGGGTTCGGCGGCCTGTCGGTGATCGTCGTGGCGGTGCCCATGGCGGTGATCCTCTGGCGGCGCAGGCCGATCAGGGTGCCGCGCGGGTTCGGGCTGTGGCTGCTGCTGCTGGCCGGTTATCTGGTGAGCGGGCTGATGCTGGCGGAGATGCCCCCCGGCACCTACGGCGAGCTCGGGCCCGGCAGGGTCATCGGCTACGGCATGCGACTGGCGCTCTACACCGCGATCCTCATCGTGGTGCTCTACCTCGGCAACCTGACCGAGCGCGAGCTGCCGCAGCTGCGCCTGGTGCGGATGATGGGGGCGCTCTTCGTCACCACGGTCGCGGGCGGGCTGCTCGGCGTGCTGTTCCCGTCGTTCTCCTTCACCTCGCCGGTGGAGCTGCTGCTGCCCGGCTGGATCGGCGAGAACCCGTTCGTCCAGAACCTCATCCACCCCACCGCCGGCCAGACCCAGAAGGTGCTCGGCTACGCCATGCCCAGGCCGGAGGCGCCCTTCGAATGGGCCAACGCGTGGGGCAGCAACGTGTCGGTGCTGCTGGTCTGGTTCGTGGTCGGCTGGTGGGTGCACGGCGGGCGGCGGCGCAGGGCTCTCGCCGTCGTGCTGATCGCTCTGGCCGCCGTCCCCATCGTGTACTCCCTCAACCGCGGCCTGTGGATCGGTCTCGGCCTGGCCGTGCTCTACCTGATCGTCCGGGTGGGCGGGCGCACGCGGGTCGCGCTTAGCGGAGGCGTGGCGGTGGCGGCGCTGGCGTTCGTGCTCAGCCCGCTCGCCCCGCTGTTCGCGCAGCGGCTGGACAATCCCCACTCCAACGACATCAGGGCCTTCACCGTGACCGCGACGCTCGCCGCCGCCACGCACTCGCCGGTCATCGGCTACGGCAACACGCGCAACGCGACGGGCAACCACCGCACGATCACCACGGGCAAGACCCAGTGGTGCACGGGCTGCGGGCATCCGCCACTGGGCAGCGACGGGCAGCTCTGGCTGCTGATCATGACTCAGGGGTTCACGGGGGCGGCGCTCTACGTGGCGTTCTTCGCAGGCGCCATCCGGCGGCACTGGCGTGACCGCAGCCCCATCGGGCTGGCCGGGGTGCTCGTGATGGGGCTCGTGCTGCTCTACATGTTCGTCTACGACGGGCTGGTCACGCCGCTCAGCCTGTATCTCATCTCGTTCGCCATCCTTTGGAGGAACGCATGACCGACGCCGCCGTCCGCCTCGGCTATCTCGCGGAGACCGTGCGGCTGCTGTATCCGGGGCCGGGCTCGCCCCGCCCGTACACGGTGCTGCCGCACACGGCCCTGCCGCGCCGGCTCGCGCCGCGCCGCTGGTGGCACGTGGGGTCGCAGGTCGCGGTGCCGGTCGAGGGCTCCATCGCGGCGCACCTGAGCGAGGTCTTCGCGCGGCCGGTCGAGACGGTGCTGCACGTGCGTCCCGCGCGGCGGGCCAACCGCAAGCCCATTCTGGAGGTCCGCTCGGGAGCGCGGCGGCTGGCGTTCGTGAAGATCGGCGACAGCCCGCGCGCCCGCGAGCTGGTCGCCGCCGAGGCGGCCGCCCTGCGCCGGCTGGCCGGGATGTCGCTGGACACCGTGGTCGCGCCCAGGGTGCTGCACCACGGCTGCTGGAAGGGGCTCGCGGTGCTGGCGCTCGCGCCGCTGCCGGTCCGGCGCGGCCGGGTGAGCGAGGCGCTGCGGCTCGCCGCGATCAAGGAGATCGCGGCGACCGGAGGGCCGTCGCCGGCCTGGCACGGTGACCTCGCGCCCTGGAACATGTGCCCCTCCCCCGACGGGCGGCTGCTCGTGTGGGACTGGGAGCGGTACGAAGCCGGCGTGCCCTACGGGCTCGACGCCGTGCACCACTTCTTCCAGCGGGCTCTGCGCAGGATGAGCCCGCCGGTCGCGGCGCGGGCCTGCCTGGCCCAGTCCGTACGCGTGCTCGCGCCCCTGGGGGTGTCGGCGTCGGTGGCGAGGCAGACCGCCCTGCGTTACCTGATCGCGCTGGCCGACAGGCACGCGGCCGACGGCCACGCCCCGCTCGGGCCTCCAGAGACCTGGCTCTGCCCGGTCGTCGACCACGAGGAGCTGCTCGCGTGAAGGCCTTGAAGACGCCGGTGTTGTCGTTGTCCAGGAACACGGGCAGGTTCACGTCGGGCGCTCGGATGTTGCCGTCGTTCCTGATCGTCGGGGCGCAGCGGTGCGGCACCACCTCGCTGTACCGCGCCCTGGAACAACACCCGTTGCTGCTCAAGCCGGTGCTGCACAAGGGCGTGCACTACTTCGACGTCGGCTATGAGCGGGGAATGCCCTGGTACCAGGGGCATTTCCCGCTGCGGGCCGGCGCGGCGCTGCTCGGCCGCCGGTACGGCGCGCGGGCGCTGGCGTTCGAGTCGTCGCCCTACTACCTGTTCCATCCGCTGGCCGGGGAGCGCATCGCGGCCGACCTGCCCGGCGTGAAGCTGATCGTGCTGGTGCGCGACCCGGTGGAGCGGGCCTGTTCCGCGCACGCCCACGAGCTGGCCAGGGGGTTCGAGACGGAGTCGCACTTCGAGCGCGCGGTGGAGCTGGAGGAACGGCGCCTGGCGGGGGCGGAGGAGCTGCTGCGGAAGGAGCCCTTCGCGGTCCACCACGCGCACCGCCACCAGGCGTACCTCGCCCGGGGCCGCTACGCCGACCAGCTCGACCGGCTGGAGCCGTTGTTCGGGCGCGAGCGCATCCTGGTGCTCGACAGCCACCTGTTCTTCAGCCGGCCGAAGGCCGTCTATGACCGGGTGCTGGACTTCCTGGAGGTGCCCCGGGTGGGCTGTCCGGAGTTCGAGCGGCACAACGGGCGGGCGTTGCCGCGCCGGGTGCCGCCCGATCTGGCGCGGGCGCTGCGGGAGCACTTCGCCCCGTACGACGCCCGGCTGGCGCGGTGGCTGGGCGGTGAACCGTCGTGGCGTCAGTGACCGGTTCGGTGGGGCGGCGTGGGGTCGCCGGGGTCACGGGGGCCGTGTTCAGCGCGCTCGCGCAGTTCGCCCTGGTCGTGGTGGTGACGAGGGCGTTCACGGCGGCGGAGGCGGGGGCGTTCTTCACGGTGACCGCGCTGGCCCTGATGGCGGCCGGGATCGCCAGGCTGGACGCCGGTAACGGGCTGATCTACTTCATCGCCCGCGCGAAGACCTACGATTACCGCGGCATTTCGGGATATATCCGGGCGGCGCTCCTCCCCAGCGTGGTGGCGGCCTGCGCCGCGGGCGCGCTGCTGTACCCGCACCTCGGCCTGCCCGCCGCGGCGATCCCGCTCATGGCGGCGGGCGATGTCCTGCTGGCCGCCACCAGGGGGTTCGGGGCCATGCGGCCCACCGTGGCGCTGGACGGCGTGCTGGTGCCGGGGTGCCAGCTCGCCCTGGTGACCGCCGTGGCGCTGGCCGGCGCGGTGTGGTGGTTGCCGGTGGCCTGGGCGGCGCCGTACGCGCTGCTGCCGGTCCTGGCCGCCACCACGTTGCGGGGACGGGCGCCGCGCACGCCGTACCTGCCGGGCACGGGCCGGGACCTGTGGCGGTACACCGCGCCCCGCTCGGTCGCGGGGGCGATCCAGGCGGTGTTCCAGCGGGTGGACATCGTGATCGTCGCCGCGCTCGGCGGGCCCGCGCAGGCCGCCGTCTACACGGCCGCCACCCGGTTCAAGGTGGTCGGGCAGCTCGCCAACCAGGGGCTGGCGCAGGCCGTACAGGCCCGGCTGGTGAGAGCGCTCGCCGAGGGCGAGCGGGCGCGCGCGGCGGAGCTCTACCAGACCGCCACGGTCTGGCTGGTGCTGATGACCTGGCCGGTCTGGCTGGGGTACGCGGCGCTGGCGCCCTGGCTGCTGCGCCTGTTCGGCCCCTCCTACGGCCAGGCGGCGCCGGTGGCGCTCGTGCTGGCCGGGACGATGATGGTGGCCACGGCCTGCGGGATGGTCGACGTGGTGCTGACCGCCGCCGGGCACACCGGCGCGAGCCTGCTCAACCTGCTGGCCGCGATCGCCTGCACGGTGACCCTCGACCTGGCCCTGATCCCCGCGCACGGGGCGCTCGGAGCGGTCATCGGCTGGTCGGGCGGCGTACTCGTGAAGAACCTGCTCCCCCTGTGGCAGCTCCACCGCCGCTACGGCCTGCACCCGTTCGGGCGTCACACCCTGGCGGCGCTGCGCCCCCGCACGTGGGCGGCCGCGTGACACGAGCCCCCGTGCTGGTGACCGGCCTGCCGAGAAGCGGTACGAGCTGGACCGGCAAGATGCTCGCCGCCGGCGACGACCTCGTCTACGTCAACGAACCGCTCAACCCGCAACACCCGCCAGGACGCTGCCCGGGAGTGCTCAGGGCCGAGGTGACCCACCGGTTCCAGTACATCTGCGACGACAACGCCGCCACCTGGCTGCCCGCCTTCCGCGACACGGTCGCCCTGCGCTACCGCTGGCTGCCCGAGCTGCGGGCCAACCACTCGCCGTACGACCTGGCCCGCCTCGTCCGTCACGGCACCGCGTTCGCGCTCGGCCGGCTGGCGGGCCGGCGGGCGCTGCTGGACGACCCGTTCGCGGTGCTGAGCGCCGGCTGGTTCGCCCGCCGCCTGGGGTGCCGGGTGATCGCGCTGGTGCGCGATCCGGTCTCGTTCGTGGCGAGCTGGCACCGGCTGGGGTGGACCGTCTACTTCCACGAGCTGCTGGAGCAGCCGCTGCTCGTACGCGACCACCCCGGCCTGCTGGAGCTGCGCGCCCTGGTCGGCTCGCAGGACCGCATCGCCAAGGCCGCCGCGCTGTGGCGGGTGACCCGCTCGATCCTGGCCCGCACGCCGGGCATCCTCGTCGCGTCGTACGAATCCCTGGCCGCCGACCCGCTCCCCCGCTTCCGCGACCTGTACGACCACGCCGGCCTGCCCTGGACGCCCGCCGCAGAACGCCGCATCCTCAGGGCCTGCACCGGCCCCCCAGCGCCTGGGAAGGGGTTCGCCTGGTCGGGCCTGTCACGCACGGCGTACCGGCCCATGGACTCCCGCCGGGCGCTGCGCGACGCGGCCCGCGGCCTCACCCCCGAGGACGTCGCCCGCGTACGAGCCCTCACCGCCACCTGACCCGGCCATCCGGATCCGGCGCTCACGCGTCGGGGTCAGCCGCACTTCCGGGTTGCCGGACGTGACCGGGCGCCGGACCTGACACGTGCGGTGAGCGAGCCGCCCAGCAGCCGGGCCGCGAACGGCAGGTCGTCGACCAGGTAGCGGCGCGCCAGCCGGCCGGGCTCGACGGCCAGCCGGAACGCCCATTCCAGCCCGGCCCGCCGCATCCACTCCGGAGCCCTGGCTACCGTCCCCGCGGCGAATCCGATCGCCGCGCCGCACCCCAGGAACCACGTCCCCGGCAGCTCCTGCCGGAGGTCGGCGATGAGCCGGTCCTGTCTCGGGAATCCCAGCCCGGCGAACACGAGCCGCGGCCGTGCGCCGACCACCCTCCGCACGACGCTCTCCCTGCCCTCGGGGGTCGCGTCGAAGCCGTACGGCGGCCCGTGGGCACCGCACACCCGGAGTCGCGGAAAGCGGCTGGTGAGCTCGGTCGCGGCCGTGCGTGCGACGCCGGGCGGGCCGCCGAGGAGGTAGACGGGCCAGCCGTGACGGGCGGCGCACCGGCTGAGCGACCAGATGAGGTCGGCTCCCGTGACGCGCTGGGGCAGCGGGGTGCCCTGCAGCCTGGCCGCCCACACCAGCGGCATGCCGTCGGCCACGACGAGCTCCGCAGAGCACACGAGGTCGTTCAGCGCGGGATCGGCGAGGGCGGCTCTGCAGATGTCGACGTTCGGGGTGACGATCCGGCCGCCCCTTCCCGCCTCCAGCTCGCCGGCCACCCACGCGACCACGTCGTCCTCGGTGAGCGCGTCCACCT
>NZ_SMKO01000068.1 GCF_004348685.1 Nonomuraea deserti
GGGTTCGGGCTGGGGCTGGTGGCGGCGCCCGTACTGACGATGCTCGAACCAGGACTGATGCCGGGCGCCATCCAGGTCGTCAACCTGGCGATGCCGCTGTTCACGCTGGCCGTCGAATGGCGGCGGGTGGAGTGGCGGGGAGTGGGGTTCGCGCTGCTGGGCAGGGTGCCGGGCAGCGCCATCGGTGCAGTCATCATTGTCTACACATCCATATACGCCAGGAGCATTTTCGTGGCGGTCATGGTGCTGGCCGCCGTGGTGCTGACCGCCAGGGCGCTGGGCGTGCCGCGCACCGGCCTGACGATCACCTCCGCCGGGTTCGTGTCAGGCGTCACCGGCACCGCTACGGGCATCGGGGGGCCGCCCATCGCGCTGGTGTACCAGAGCGCCAAGGGCCCGCAGATCAGGGCGACGCTGGCGATGTTCTTCTGCCTGAGCGCGCTGCAATCGCTGGCGATCCTGGCGCTGGTGGACGAGCTGCCCGCACGGGCCGTGGCGACGGGGGCGGCGCTGGTCGTGCCCATGGTGCTCGGGTTCCTGGCGTCGGGGCCGCTGCGGCGCTATCTCGACGGCGGGAAGGCGCGGACGGCCGTGCTGGTGGTGGCGACCGCTTCGGCGCTCGCGTTGATCGTGCAGAACGTCGTCATGGGGTCGCCCTGACAACACCGCGGCTCAGGCCTCACCGGGGAACGCCGCGGCGGCTCAGGAGTCGCTCGCGCCGGGAGGTCAGGGACGGCTCAGGTGTTGCTCGCGCCGGGGTTTCAAGGGCGGCTCAGGTGTTGCTCGCGCCGGGGTTTCAAGGGCGGCTCAGGCGTCGCTGGCGGCGGGGCGCCAGCCGGTGCGCTGGGCCCAGGCGTCCGCGCGTCGCACGATGTCCCACACGTACGGCTCCTTGGCCGCGACGTAGTCCCGCCGCGCGTCGCGGAATCGGTCGGCGCACCGCCGTTTCGCCTCGGCGAACTCGGCCGCGGCGGCGGGGTGCGCGCGCAGGTAGTCGCGGAACAGCAGCGGCAACTGCTGGGAGAAGCTGCCGAGCTCGCGCACGTGGACGTGGGTCCTGCGGTGTCCGGGAGCCTCGCGGAAGTAGCGTTTGGTCAGCTCGGGATTGTCCGCCCGGTGGACCAGGCCGGCGAGCTCCAGCGGACGCTTGTACGCCTCGATCGGTTCGAGTGAGCGCACCGCGATCTGCACGTCGATCACGGGTTTGGCGGCCAGGCCGGGCACCGACGTCGAGCCGATGTGGTCGATCCGCGCCGCGACGGAGCCGAGCGCCGCGCGCATCGTCCGGCCGAGCGCGGCGAAGCCGGCGGGCCAGCCCGGATCGTAGTCGACGATCTCGACCGGATCTCCCATGCCCCGATTGTCGCCGACCCCCATCCCCCGCGCGCCCGAGGGCCCGGCGGCGGGCGTCGTGTTTCCTGATTGTTACTAGAAACAACAAACTACCGCGCTACTGGGTCTTCCAAAGCAGGCGATCCCGGAATACGTTGCCGCAAACAACATTCATCCGGGCCCCTCCGGAAGAAAGGACCCTGCACCATGCGCAAGGGGATCCTCAGCCTGACCGCCGCGGCAGCCGCGCTCGCTCTCGGTCTCACCGCCTGCGGGGGCGAAAGCGGTCAGACCACCTCGACGACGGCCTCCGCCACCGCCTCCGCGGCGCCGGCGGGCAAGATCGGCGTCATCCTGCCGGACAGCAAGTCCTCGGCCCGGTGGGAGACGGCGGACCGCAAGTACCTCGAAGAGGCGTTCAAAGCCGCCGGCGTCCAGTACGACATCCAGAACGCCCAGAACGACAAGACGGCGTTCCAGACCATCGCCGACCAGATGATCACCAACGGCGCCACCGTCCTGATGATCGTCAATCTGGACAGCGGCACCGGCAAGACGGTCATCGACAAGGCCAGGTCGCAGGGCGTGGCCACCATCGACTACGACCGGCTGACGCTCGGCGGCGGCGCCGCCTACTACGTCAGCTTCGACAACACCAAGGTGGGCCAGCTCCAGGGCGAGGGCCTGGCCAAGTGCCTGACCGACAAGAAGGCGGAGAAGCCGATCGTCGCCTACCTCAACGGGTCGCCGACGGACAACAACGCCACCCTGTTCAAGGCCGGGTACGACGGGGTGCTCAAGCCCAAGTTCGACGCCGGCGAGTACGTCAAGGGGCCGGAGCAGTCGGTGCCCGACTGGGACAACACCCAGGCCGGGACGATCTTCGAGCAGATGCTGACCCAGCAGCCGAAGATCGCCGGAGTGCTGGCCGCCAACGACGGCCTCGGCAACGCCGCCATCACCGTGCTGAAGAAGAACAACCTCAACGGCAAGGTGCCGGTCACCGGGCAGGACGCCACCGTCCAGGGCCTGCAGAACATCCTCGCCGGCGACCAGTGCATGACCGTCTACAAGGCCGTCAAGAAGGAGGCCGACGCCGCCGCCAAGCTCGCGGTGGCGCTGGCCAAGGGCGAGAAGCCCACGGCGAGCAGCAGCGTCAAGGACCCGGAGAGCGGCCAGGACGTGCCCGCCGAGCTGATGGAGCCCCAGGCCATCTACTTCGACAACGTCAAGGACGTGGTGGCCGACGGCTTCGTGACCAAGGAGGAACTGTGCACGGGTGACTTCGCCGAGAAGTGCACCGAGGCAGGAATCGAATAAGACCGAGGGGTACGGCCCGCGCCACGAGCGCGGCCGTACCCTCCCTTAGGGAGCCCCATGACCCCCCTCCTTGAAGTGCGCGGGATAGACAAGAGCTTCGGCCCGGTGAAGGTCCTGCACAAGGTCGAGTTCACGGCGTACGCCGGCGAGGTCACGGCGCTGGTCGGCGACAACGGCGCCGGTAAGTCGACGCTCGTCAAGTGCGTCGGCGGCATCTACCCGATCGACGACGGCGAGATCCACTTCGACGGCCGCCCGGTCCAGGTCCACAGCCCGCGCGACGCGGGCGAGCTGGGCATCGAGATCGTTTACCAGGACCTCGCCCTGTGCGACAACCTCGACATCGTCCAGAACATGTTCCTCGGCAGGGAGCGAAGGCGCGGCCCCCTGCTCGACGAGGACAGCATGGAGGAACTGGCCGAGCGCACGCTCAGCAGCCTGTCCGTGCGCACGGTGAAGTCCATCAGGCAGCAGGTCTCCAGCCTGTCCGGCGGGCAGCGGCAGACCGTGGCCATCGCCAAGGCCGTGTTGTGGAACAGCAAAGTCGTCATCCTCGACGAGCCGACCGCGGCCCTGGGCGTGGCCCAGACCGCGCAGGTGCTCGAACTGGTGCGCAGGCTGGCCGACACCGGGCTGGCCGTCGTGCTCATCTCGCACAACATGAACGACGTGTTCGCCGTCTCCGACCGGATCGCGGCGCTCTATCTCGGAAGGATGGCCGCCCAGGTCAAGACCGCCGACGTGACGCACGCGCAGGTCGTCGAACTGATCACCTCCGGCCGCAGCGGCGATCTCGGCCTCAAGAACGGGGTCACGCCATGAACAAGGTCAAGGAACTACCCGGCGAGGCGATCGTCGCGGCGACGCAGTCACCGTCGATCGGCAACAGCTTCCTCGCCTACCTGCAGCGGGTGCGGGGCGGTGACATGGGCGCGCTGCCGGCCGTGCTCGGCCTGGTGGTGCTCTGCGCGGTCTTCGCGGTCGCGCGGCCCTCGTTCGTCACCGCGATCAACTTCGCCAACCTGTTCACCCAGGGCGCCGCGATCACGCTGATCGCGATGGGGCTGGTGTTCGTGCTGCTGCTCGGCGAGATCGACCTGTCGGCCGGCTTCGCCAGCGGCGTGTGCGCGGCGGTGCTCGCCGTCACGCTGACCAGCGCGGGCCTGCCCTGGTACGTGTGCGTGGCGGCCGCCATTGTCACCGGGGTGCTCATCGGCACGGTGCTCGGCACCCTGGTCGCCAAGGTGGGCATCCCGTCGTTCGTCGTGACGCTGGCGGCGTTCCTCGCCTTCCAGGGCCTGGTCCTGGTGCTGGTCGACGAGGGCACGAACATCTCCATCAGGAACAGCGTGATCGTCGCCATCGCGAACAGGAACCTGCCGCCGTGGCTGGGCTGGGCGCTCTACGCGCTCTGCGTGGCGGTCTTCGCGGGCGTGCAGCTCAGGCGGGCGAGGACCCGCGCCAAGCGCGGCCTGACCGCCGACCCGATGTCGTTGATCGCGTTCCGCGTGGGCATGCTGGCGCTCTTCGCCGGGCTCGCGGTCTTCGCGCTGAACCTGGAGCGCAGCCGCAACCCCGAGCTCGTCTCGCTCACGGGCGTGCCGATCGTGGTGCCGCTCATCCTGGTGCTGCTGGTCGTGTGGACCGTGGTGCTGCGCCGCACCGCGTTCGGCCGGCACCTGTACGCGGTCGGCGGCAACGCCGAGGCCGCGAGGAGAGCGGGCATCCCGGTCGACCGGCTCAAGATCAGCGCTTTCGTGATCTGCTCCTCGATGGCCGCGATCGGCGGGATCGTGGCCGCGTCCAGGGCCAGCTCCGTCGACCCGAACACCGGCGGCAGCTCCGTCCTGCTGTACGCCGTCGGCGCGGCCGTCATCGGCGGCACGAGCCTGTTCGGCGGCAAGGGCAGGGTGCTGGACGCCGTGATGGGCGGCGCCGTGGTGGCCGTGATCGAGAACGGCATGGGTCTGATGGGGTATGGGGCCAGCGTGAAATACCTGGTCACCGGGTCCGTCCTGCTGCTCGCCGCGGGTGTCGACGCCATGGCGCGCAAGCGGGCGGCGGCCGCTGGATTAAGGTGATCAGCGACTCGCAGCCCCTGAAGGAACCCCAGACCATGCGTGCCGGACCCTCTCAAGAGGACATCAGACGCCACAATCTCGGCGCGCTGCTCCGGCACGTCCATCTGGGCGGGCCGATCTCGCGCGCCGAACTCACCTCGAGGATGGGGCTCAACCGGAGCACCATCATGGCCCTGACCTCCGACCTCACCGCCGCGGGGCTCGTACGCGAGGAGCTGCCGCGCGAGACGGGCCGTGCCGGGCGCCCCTCGCTCGTGGTGCGGCCGGAGTCGGCGCGGGTCTACGTGTTCGCTTTCGACGTGGGCCCCGACCGGCTCGCGGTGGCCCGCGTCGGGCTGGGCGGGGTCATCCTCGACCGCAGGGAGGTTCCGCGCGACCGCGGCCGGTTCAAGCTGGACGAGCTGGCCGCGACGCTGTCCGGGTTCGCCCGGCAGATGCGGCGCAAGACCAGGGCCGACACCGTGTGCGTCGGCGCGGCGGCGGCCGTGTCCGGCGGCGTGCGCAAGGCCGACGGCGTGGTCACGTTCGGCCCCAACCTCATGGACGAGGAGGTGCCGTTCGGAGAGGAGCTCGGCCGCAGGTTGGGCCTGGGGCTGCCCGTCAGCGTGGGCAACGACGCCAACCTGGCCGCCCTCGCCGAGCACAGCCGCGGGGTCGGCGTGGCCGTCAAGGACCTCATCTACCTGCACGGCGACGTCGGCATCGGCGGCGGGATCATCGCGGGCGGCCACCTGCTCGGCGGCCACGACGGCTACGGCGGGGAGGTCGGTCACATGGTCGTCAACCCGGGCGGGCGGGCCTGCGGCTGCGGCTCCAGCGGCTGCCTGGAGGCGGAGGTGGGGGAGCGGGCGCTGCTGGAGTCGGCCGGCCGGTTCGGCGCGCAGCAGGGCAGGGACGCGGTCAGGGCCGTGGTGGAGGCCGCGGACCGGGGCGACATCGTGGCGCAGGAGGGTCTGAAGCGGGTCGGCGAATGGCTCGGGCTCGGCGTCGCGAACCTGGTGAACATCTTCAACCCTGAGATGCTGATCTTCGGCGGGATGTTGCGGGAGATCTATCTCGGCTCGGCGGCGCAGGTGCGCACGCAGCTCACGCTGCACGCGATGGCGCCGCAGCGTGATCGGCTGCGGCTGCGCACGTCGGCTCTGGGCGACGCCGCCACCCTGGTGGGGGCGGCCGAACTCGCCTTCGCCCACGTCCTGTCCGACCCGCTGGAGGTGCTGGCCCGCGCCAACGCCTGAGGACCGCGAGGTGCTGGCCCGCGCCAACGCCTGAGGACCGCGAGGTGCTGGCCCGCGCCAACGCCTGAGGACCGCCGCGGCCGAAGGGTCAGGTGACCTGGGAGTCGCCCGCCGTCCAGGTGTCGCAGAAGCCGGTCGCCCCGCCGCGGAAGCCGCGGTCCTGCCAGAGCGCCAGGTTGCGGGGCGTGCCGTGGGTCTCGCTCTCGTCGGCCTCGCTCACCGCCTCGATCCACGTCTCCCACTCGATGCCGGGCTCGATCGAGTCCAGCGCGGCGCTGTAGAAGACGCCCGCGTAGCACTCGGCCTGCATCTCCAGCCGGTGGCTCAGCAGGGTCCGCGCGCGCCCTGAGGCCGGCTGGTACAGCGCCTCGTGCGCGCCGAGCACGCCGGTGAGCTGCTGCACGTGGTGTCCCCACTCGTGGGCGATGGAGTGCGCGATGTTCATCCTGAACGGGTCACGCAGCTCGTGCCGCATGATCCGGACGGCGATCGTCCGCTGCTCGGGGCAGTACTGGGCGCCGTTGCCGGTGATCGTGCCGCACACCGAGTCGGTTCCCGTCGTGATCGTGACTGTGGGCGGGGTGTAGGCCAGGCCGGCCACGGCGAACGTGACGGCCCAGAACCGGTCGGCGCAGTCGGCCATCGCGCGGTGGAACGACCTGAGCGAGGCCACGCTGCCCAGCCGGATCGCCGGGACGTCGCACTCCAGCGGCATGACAGCGCCGCTCATCTCGCCGGAGAGCCCGGCGTGCGCGGTCCGTTGCGCCGCGCGGGCGGGGCTCGGTACGAGCAGACCCGCGACCATGCACATGGCTACCGCTAAGTGGGATAAGCGCACGATGGCGGATCTTAGATCATCTGACGTTACGTGACGCGGTGGCCCAGGTGTTGCACGCGCCAGGCGTTCCGCGTTTGAACCCGCGTAACATCCAGGCCGCCTGCGTCGGGCCCTTGCCGTGGTCGTTCTGGGGCCAGCCCTTGGCGCCGTTCTTCCTGAACCATTCCACGGTGTAGGCCCAGTCGGCGTCGGAGACCAGGTCCGAGCCCCGCATCGTGCTCATGAAGGCGGCGGAGAAGCACTCCGCCTGGAGTTCGGACTTGCGCGAGAGCTGCAGCCGCCTGGCCTTGCCCGCCAGGGTCCTGGCCGTCCAGTAGTAGTTCCAGATGCCGGAGATCTGCTGGACGTGGTGGCCGTACTCGTGGGCGATCAACCGGGTGATCCCGAGCGGGAACGGGTTGCGCAGCTGGTCCTTGCTGATCATCAAGTACATGGTGCGGTCGGTGGAGCAGTAGACGCCGTCCGCGCCGGCGTTCCACACCCCGCAGGGCGTCTTGACTTTCCGAGTGATGATGCGCAGCCGCGGTTTGGTGAAGGTCATCTCCGCCTTGCGGAACTGCGCGCCCCACACCCGGTTCAGGCACGCGGTCACACGGCTCAGAAAGCGCCGGTACGCGGTGATGCTCCTGGCAGGCAGGGTGCCGGGCCGGCAGTTCACGTCGGTGAGGCGCCCGGTCTTGTAGAGCGGATTCCGCGTCGCCATCGCCCGGCCCAGGTCTGGCGCCCCGGCCTGCCGGCCCGAGGCCCGGGAGGGCGGGGCGGCGAGCTGCTGGGCCTCGTTGCGTAACCCGTCCGCCGTCATGGTCACGTCCACCAGAACGAGCACCAGACCGGCCGCTGCCAGGGCAAGAGCGAGCGCGGCCGCCACGAGTGCTGCGAGTTTAGTTTTGGGGACGGAGTTCATAGGTACCGAAAGAGTAGGTCAAGATCGGACATACCGGGGTGGGTTTGACTCGATGGAGTCAGTGAGGCGTCCGCGAACTACACTCGGGGAATCGGCGGACAAGAGCAGAGGGGAGTCGGATCCGTGAGCGGGTTGCTGGGCTCGGTAAAGGGACCGCAGGACGTCAAACGGCTCGCTGTGGAGGAGTTGCCGCGGCTCGCGGGGGAGATCCGTGACCTGCTCGTCGACTCGTGCGCGAAGTACGGCGGCCATCTCGGCCCCAACCTCGGCGTGGTCGAGCTGACCATCGCCGTGCACCGGGTCTTCGACTCGCCCGACGACCCCGTCGTCTGGGACACCGGCCACCAGGCGTACGTGCACAAGCTGCTCACCGGCCGCGCGTCCGGGTTCGACGCCCTCAAGCAGGAGGGCGGCCTGTCGGGCTATCCGAGCCGGGCCGAGTCCGACCACGACTTCGTCGAGAACTCCCACGCCTCGACCGCGCTGTCCTACGCCGACGGCCTGGCCAAGGCGTTCAAGCTGCGCGGCGAGCGCGACCGCACGGTCGTCGCGGTGATCGGCGACGGCGCGCTGACCGGCGGCATGGCCTGGGAGGCGCTCAACAACATCGCCGCCGCCAAGGACTTGCCCGTCGTCATCGTGGTCAACGACAACGGCCGCTCCTACTCGCCCACCATCGGCGGCCTGGCCTCCCACCTGTCCTCGCTGCGCGTCAACCGCCACTACGAGGACGTCCTCGAATACGTCAAAGACAAGATCGGCAACGTTCCCGTCCTCTACGACGCGCTCCACGGCTTCAAGAAGGGCGTCAAGGACGTCATCGCGCCGCAGGTGATGTTCGAGGACCTCGGCCTGAAATACGTCGGGCCCATCGACGGCCACGACGAGCAGGCCATGGAGGCGGCCCTGCGCAAGGCCCGGGGCTTCCGCGGTCCCGTCATCGTGCACGCGCTCACCCAGAAGGGCCGCGGCTACGCCCCCGCCGAGGACCACGACGAGGACCAGTTCCACTCGCCCGGCGCCTTCGACCGGCTCACCGGCGCGGAGAAGCCCAAGGGCCGCATCTGGACCAACGTGTTCAGCGAGGAGCTCGTCCGGCTCGGCAAGGAGCGCGACGACCTCGTCGCGATCACCGCGGCCATGCTCCACCCGACCGGCCTCAACGCGTTCGCCGAGGCCTATCCCGACCGCATCTACGACGTCGGCATCGCCGAGCAGCACGCGCTCACCAGCGCCGCGGGGCTCGCCCTCGGCGGCATGCACCCGGTGGTGGCCGTCTACGCCACCTTCCTCAACCGCGCGTTCGACCAGCTCCTCATGGACGTCGCCCTGCACCGGCTCCCGGTCACCGTCGTGCTCGACCGGGCGGGCGTCACGGGTGACGACGGCGCCAGCCACAACGGCATGTGGGACCTGTCCATCCTCCAGGTGGTGCCCGGGCTCAGGGTCGCGGTGCCGCGCGACGGCGACCGGCTGACCGAGCTGCTGCGCGAGGCCGTGGAGGTCTCCGACGGCCCGACCGTGCTGCGCTTCCCCAAGGGCCCGGTCGCCGAGGCGCTCGACGCGGTGGGCCGGCTGGGCGAGATGGACGTGCTGCGCGCCCCGAAGGACGACCCGGAGGGCGAGCACGCGGCCGAGCCCGACGTGCTGCTGGTCGGCGTGGGCCCGATGGCGCAGGTCTGCATGGACGCGGCGGTCCTGCTCGACGCCCAGGGCATCGCGACGACCGTGGTCGACCCCCGCTGGGTCAAGCCTCTCGACGAGGCGCTCGTCCCGGCGGCGAAGGAGCACAAACTGGTGGCCGTCGTCGAGGACAACGGCCGGGTGGGCGCGGTGGGCGACGCCGTGGCCCGGCTGCTGCGCGACGCCGACGTCGACGTGCCCGTCCGCACCTTCGGCATCCCGCAGGAGTTCCTCGACCACGCCAAGCGGGCCGCGATCCTCGGCCGGATCGGCCTCACCGGTCAAGACCTCGCCCGCCAGATCACCGAGTCGGTCGCCAAGCGCGCCCAATCCGCCGAGCCCGCCCGCCGCTGAACACCTTCGGGGGCGGGCCTCGGCGGCGCATGATGGCCGAGGGCGTGGGAAGGATCGCTGAGCGTGGACATCTTTCGCACGAAGAGCGTCGAGCAGTCGATCCGCGACACCGAAGCCCCCGAACACCAGTTGCGCAAGCGCCTGACCGCCACGGACCTGACGGTCTTCGGCATCGGCGTGATCGTCGGTACGGGGATCTTCGTGCTCACGGGACAGGTCGCCAAGGAACTGGCCGGCCCGGCGGTGGCGATCTCCTTCATCGTCGCCGCCGTCGTGTGCGCCCTTGCCGCGCTGTGCTACGCCGAGTTCGCCTCCACGATCCCGGTGGCCGGCTCCGCCTACACCTTCTCCTTCGCCACCCTGGGGGAGTTCCCCGCCTGGGTGATCGGCTGGGACCTGGTCCTGGAGCTGGCGCTGGCCGCCGCCGTGGTGTCGGTGGGCTGGGCGGGCTATTTCGCCTCGATGCTGGCGTCCGTCGGCATCGAGCTGCCCGCCACGATCGCCGGTGACGACCCCGTGGTCAACCTGCCCGCCATCGTCATCGTCGCCGTCCTCACGACGATCCTGGCGGTCGGCATCAAGCTGTCGTCGCGCGTCAACCTCATCCTGGTGATCACCAAGGTCGCCGTGGTGCTGCTGGTCATCGTGGCCGGGCTGTTCTTCATCAACGGGGCCAACTACACGCCGTTCATCCCCGAGCCGGTGCCCACGCCGCGCGTGGAGGGCCTGAAGGCGCCGCTCATCCAGCTGGTGTTCGGCATCACGCCGGTCGCGTTCGGCGTGATCGGCATCTTCTCTGCCGCGGCGATCGTGTTCTTCGCGTTCATCGGCTTCGACATCGTGGCCACCGCCGCGGAGGAGACCGTCACACCGCAGCGCGACGTGCCGCGCGGCATCCTCGGCTCGCTGGCGATCTGCACGGTCCTGTACGTCGCCGTCTCCCTCGTCGTCGTCGGCATGCAGCGCTACAGCGAGCTGAGCACGTCGGCGCCGCTGTCGGACGCCTTCATCGCGGTCGGCCAGCCGTGGCTGGCGGGGATCATCAGCGTGGGCGCGCTGGCCGGGCTGACGACCGTGGTGCTCGTGCTGCTGCTGGGCCAGACCCGGGTGCTCTTCGCGATGTGCCGCGACGGGCTGCTGCCGCGCCCGATGGCCAAGGTCAACCCGCACTTCGGCACGCCGGTCCGGCTCACGATCCTCATCGGGCTGGTGACGATGGCGCTGGCCGGATTCGTGTCGTTCGGCGAGCTGGCCGAGCTGGTGAACATCGGCACGCTCTTCGCGTTCGTCGTGGTCTCGATCGGCGTGATCGTGCTCAGGCGCACCAGGCCGGACCTGCCGCGGGCGTTCAAGGCGCCGCTGGTGCCGGTCCTGCCGATCCTGTCGGTGCTGGCCTGCGTCTACCTGATGCTCAACCTGCCGGTGCAGACGTGGCTGCGGTTCGTCATCTGGATGATCATCGGCGTCGTGCTCTACTTCGCGTACGGCTACTGGCACAGCAGGACGGCGATGCCCTGGCAGAAAGCCGGCCGCTGAGCACCACCGCTGGGCAACATCGGGGGTGGGGCGCGGGCCACCCCCGTGACGGGCCCCGTGCCGGGGTCAGAGCGCGGCCACGGCCCCGGTCGCTGCCTTGGCCTGGCAGCCGTTGGCGAAGACCTTCCCCCACTTCACCGTCTTGCCGTACCACCGGCCGACGACACCGACCACGTGCGGCCGGAACTCCTTCGTGCACGCGGCGTCGGGCGAGACGTTGAGCTTGGCCGGGTCGCCCCCGACCCGGCGCAGCTGGCGGCAGGCCGTGCGGGCGTCGGGGTGGGAGCCCCCGGTGGGCGCGCAGTGGAGCCAGGCGGTCTTCGTGGCCCCGCCCTTGACCGAATTGACGATCTTGAGCTGCACCTTGGGGTCGCGCGCCGCCACGGCGGGCGACGACGCGCCCGCCAGGAGGACTCCGCAGAGCGCGATGGTGCCGGCTGCTCTCATCATGGTTACTCTCCGTTCGTTGGACGGCACCAAACGCTACGGCTGAGGAGGGCGCGGCGTGCGGAGGCCCGCCGAGCGGGCCCCCGTAAAATCACGCGTCAGATCACATGGGCATCGAGGCCACGCCCGGGGCGAGGAAGCGGGGCTGTGCGATGCCGGACCTGTCCAGATACGGCGTGATGCCGCCGAGATGGAACGGCCAGCCGGCGCCGAGGATCATGCACAGGTCGATGTCCTGCGCCGCCGCGACGACGCCCTCGTCCAGCATGATCCGGATCTCCTCGGCCAGCGCCTCCAGCACCCGCTCGCGCACCTGCTCGGCGGTGGACGCCTGGGAGCCGCCCGCGAAGAGCGCCGCCGCCTCCTCGTCGAGCGTGAGGTCCGGCAGGTAGACGCCCGGCTTGCCGGCGGCGACCAGCTTGGCCAGGTTCGCCGAGACGCCGAACCGCTCGGGGAACGCCTCGTGCAGCGTCTCCGCCACGTGCAGGCCGACGGCGGGCCCGACCAGCTGCAGCAGCGCGAACGGCGTCATCGGCAGGCCCAGCCCGTCGAGCGCGTGCTCGGCCGTCTCCAGCGGCGTGCCCTCGTCCACGGCCGCCACGACCTCGCCCATGAAACGGGTCAGCAGCCGGTTCACCACGAACGCCGGAGCGTCCTTGACCAGCACCGACGACTTCTTCAGCGCCCTGCCCACCGCGAACGCCGTGGCCAGCGTGGCGTCGTCCGTGGCGGCGCCCCTGACGATCTCCAGCAGCGGCATGACCGCGACCGGGTTGAAGAAGTGGAACCCGACCAGGCGCTCGGGGTGCGCGAGATCGGCGCCCATCGCGGTCAGCGACAGCGAGGAGGTGTTCGTGGCCAGCACGCATCCGGCCGGGACCACCGCCTCCACCTCGGCGAGGACCTGCTTCTTGACCGCCAGGTCCTCGAAGACCGCCTCGATCACGAAGTCGGCGTCGGCGAAGGCGTCCTTGGCCGGCGAACCGGTCACCAGCGACGTGAGCCGGTTGGCCTGGTCCTGCGAGACGCGGCCCCTGGCCAGCAGCTTGCCGATCTCGTCCCGCACGTACGCCACGCCCTTGTCGAGCCTGGCCTGGTCGAGGTCGGTCAGCACGACCGGCACCTCGAGCCGGCGGGCGAACAGCAGCGCCATCTGCGAGGCCATCAGCCCCGCCCCGACGATGCCGACCTTGGTCACCTTGCGGGCCAGCGACGGGTCCGGCGCGCCCGCCGGCTGCTTCGCACGCCGCTGCACCAGGTCGAACGCGTAGAGCCCGGCTCGCAACTCGTCGCCCGTCAGCAGGTCGGCCAGCGCCTCGTCCTCGGCGGCGAACCCCTCGTCGCGGGTGGCCGTGCGGGCCTGCGCGATCAGGTCGAGCGCCCGGTAGGGGGCGGGCGACGCGCCGCGCAGCTTCATGTCGACCAGGAACCGCGCGTCGCCGACCGCCTTGTCCCAGCCGTCGTGCTCGGGCCGCTCCACGACCATCTCGCCGTTGATCACCCGGGCGGCCCAGCGCAGCGACTCCTCCAGGAAGTCGGCGGGCTCGAACACGGCGTCGGCGACGCCCAGCTCGTACGCCTCCTTGCCTCTGGTCAGGCGGTTCTGGGCCAGCGGGTTCTCGATGATCAGCTTGACCGCGTTCGCCGGGCCGATCAGGCGTGGCAGCAGCTGCGTGCCGCCCCAGCCGGGCACCAGGCCGAGGAAACACTCCGGCAGCGCCACCGCGGTCACGCCCGAGGAGATCGTCCGGTACGTGCAGTGCAGCGCGACCTCGAGCCCGCCGCCCATGGCGGCGCCGTTCACGAACGCGAACGACGGGATCGGCAGCTCGCCGAGCCGGCGGAACACGTGGTGGCCGAGCGCGGCGACGGCCAGCGCCTCCTCGCGGGTGGCCAGCGCCGTCGCGCCCTTCAGGTCGGCGCCGACGGCGAAGATGAACGGCTTGCCCGTCACGCCCACCGCGGCCAGGTCGGTGCGCTCGGCGATCTCCGACAGGGCGCCGTTCAGCGCGAACAGGCCGTGCGGGCCGAACGTGTTCGGCCTGGTGTGGTCGAAGCCGTTGTCCAGGGTGATCAGCGCCATGGTGCCCGCGCCGCCGGGCAGGCGCACGTCGCGTACCAGCGCCTTGGTGACGACCTCGTCGGTGCCGCGCTCGCTCAGCAGCGCACGCCAGTTCTCCAGCTCGCTCATGCCAGGTTCTCCCAGATCACAGTGCCGCCCATGCCCAGGCCGACGCACATCGTGGTGATGCCGTAACGCACGTCCGGACGCTCGCCGAACTGCCGCGCGAGCTGCGTCATCAGCCGCACGCCCGAGGAGGCCAGCGGGTGGCCGTAGGCGATGGCGCCGCCGTAGGGGTTCACGCGGGGGTCGTCGTCGGCGATGCCGAAGTGCTCGAGGAAGGCCAGCACCTGTACGGCGAACGCCTCGTTGATCTCGAACAGCCCGATGTCGGAGATGTCCAGGCCGGCCAGGCGCAGCGCCCGCTCCGTGGACGGGATCGGCCCCACGCCCATGACCTCGGGGTCCACGCCCGCGAACGCGTACGACACGAGCCGCATCTTCGGCGCCAGCCCCAGCTCGTCCGCGACCTCCTTCGCGGCCACGACGCAGCCGGTGGCGCCGTCGTTGACGCCGGAGGAGTTGCCCGCCGTGACGTGGCCGTGCGGGCGGAACGGCGTCCTGAGCGCGCTCAGCCCCTCCATGGTCGTGCCCGGCCTGGGCGCCTCGTCCTCGACCGCCAGGCCCCAGCCCTTCTCCGCCGTCCTGATCGCGGTCGGCACGAGGTCGGGCTGGATCCTGCCGTCGGCGTAGGCCTTGGCCGCCCGCTCCTGCGACAGCACCGCGTACGCGTCGGCGCGCTCCTTGGTGATCGACGGGTAGCGGTCGTGCAGGTTCTCCGCCGTCATGCCCATCACCAGGGCGCTCGGGTCGACCAGCTTCTCCGACAGGAAACGCGGGTTGGGGTCGACGCCCTCGCCCATCGGGTGGCGGCCCATGTGCTCGACTCCGCCGGCGATGGCGACGTCGTACGCGCCGAACGCGATGCCGCCCGCGACCGTGGTGACCGCGGTCATCGCGCCCGCGCACATGCGGTCGATCGCGTAGCCGGGCACGGTCTTCGGCAGCCCCGCCAGCACCGCCGCCGAGCGGCCGATGGTCAGGCCCTGGTCGCCGATCTGCGTGGTCGCGGCGATGGCGACCTCGTCGACGCGCTCGGGCGGCAGGCCGGGGTTGCGCCTGATGAGCTCGCGGATGACGCGGACGACCAGGTCGTCGGCGCGGGTCTCCGCGTACAGCCCTTTCGGCCCCGACCGGCCGAAGGGTGTGCGCACGCCGTCGACGAACACGACGTCACGAGAGGAAGGCACGGATTCGCTCCTCGTTCGCTGAATGGGGTTCCGCGCCTATGCTACTCGTCGGTAACTACTCCGAGGACGAGGGCGGCGGTCAGCAGCGCGTACACCGCCGCCGTCGCCGGCTCCCAGAGATGGGCGCGGGCCGCGAGCAGGGCGGCCACCGCCACGGCCGCACCCGCCCAGAGCGCGCCCGTCCGGAGCGCCGCCGCGCGCGGGCGCGGGCCGTGGCCCGGATCCCACGGATCGCCGGGGGAGGCGCCCGATCGCCTGGCGCGCGCCAGCAGCCCCAGCGCGTCGCGGGCCCACCACAGGAGGAACAGCACCCCCGCCCCGCAAGTCGTCACCGCCAGCGCCTCCACCGCCCAGCTCAGGTCGTCGGCGACGGCGTACAGGGCGGCCTGGTCGAAGAAGCCCGGCGTGGTGCCGCCGAGCAGCAGCGTCACCGCCCAGCCAGCGGCGATCGCGAGCCGGCTGAACGGCCGTGTCCCGCCCGAGCGCGCGGCGCCGTACAACTCGTGCTCGCGCCACCGGACCAGGCGGGCCCGCACGCCCCAGGCGTACTGGGTGGCGGTCATCGCGGGCAGCGCCGCCGCGAGGGCCACCAGGGACAACACCGCGAGCGGCGCCGTCTGCTCCCTGGTCGGCGCCCGGTCGGCGAGCAACTGGGCGGTGGTCAGCACCGCGATCGAGGCGGACAGCGCGACGAAGGCGCGGTGGCGGGCGGCCCGGGCGCGGGCCCGCAGCCCGGCCACCTGCTCGGCGCCTGGAGGGGGCGCCATCTCGGTCAACAGCATGACCGTCATGATGGCGTCACCCGGCGTAGCGACGCCCGCGATTCGCGTCCATTGGATGGAGCCCTCGCTGCCGCCGGCACGGTCGGGGCTCCGGGGGCGAGCCGCCGCCGCGTCAGGCCGTGACGCCGGCGTCCACGGGGATGGCGGCGCCCGTGATGGTGCGCCCGCCGTCGCCGGCGAGGTGGGCGACGGTGGCGGCGATGTCGCCGGGCGAGCAGTAGGCGCCGAGCGCCGTGTAGCCGCGTTCCGCGTCGGCCTCGGGGCTGTCGGCGGGGTTCATCTCGGTGTCGGTGGAGCCGGGCTGCACGACGTTCGCGGTGATGCGGCGCGGACCCAGGTCCCTGGCCAGGCCCTTGGCGAGGCCGACCAGGGCGGACTTGCTCATCGAGTACGCCGTCCAGCCCGCGTACGGCACCCGCTCGGCCAGGCTGCTGCCGATGAAGACGATGCGGCCGCCGTCCGGCAGGTGCCGGGCCGCCGCCTGCGCCAGCACGAACGACGCGCGGGTGTGCACGGCCAGCACCTCGTCGACCTGGGCGAGCGTCACCTCCTCCAGCGGTCCGTACGGCGCGATGCCGGCGCTGCCCACCACCACGTCGAGCCGGCCCAGCTCCCGCGCCGTCCGCTCGACCGCCTCGACGAGTTCGCGCGGGTCGGCGGCCTCGGCGCGCAGGGCCAGCCCGCGCCCGCCGGCCGCCTCGACCTCCTTGACCACGGCGGCGGCCCGGTCGCCGGCGCTTCGGTACGTGATGGCGACGTCGAAGCCGTCGCCGCTCAGGCGCCGCGCGATGGCCGCGCCGATGCCTCTGCTGCCGCCGGTGACGAGGGCGACCTTGCGTTCCATGACTCCTCCTCGAATCGGAATGCGTTCCGCTTAAGACCGTAAGCGGAATCGATTCCGGATGCAAGCGGTGCAAGGATGGCGATCGTGAGACGCGAGCGCAGTGACGCGGCCCGCAACCGCGCGAAGATCCTGTCCGCGGCCGAGCGCATCGTGGCCGCGCACGGGGTGGAGGGCCTGTCCATGGCGGAGGTGGCGGCGGCGGCCGGAGTGGGCGTCGGCACGCTCTACCGGCGCTTCGGTGACCGGTCGGGCCTCGCGTACGCGCTCATCGATCGGCGGGAGCGGGAGTTCCAGGCCGCGTTCCTCGAGGGCCCGCCGCCTCTCGGTCCGGGGGCCGACCCGGCCGAGCGGGTCAGGGCGTTCCTGCGGGCGCTGGCGGACCGGACGGTCGAGCAACTCGACCTGCTGCTCATGGCCGAGACGGCGAGCCCGCTGGCCCGCTTCGGCGGCGCGTACGACGCCTACCACGGTCACCTGGTCATGCTGATCGGCCGGCTGCGCCCGGAGGCCGACGCCTACTGCCTGGCCGACGCGCTGCTGGCGCCGCTGTCCGCCGAGTTGCTCGCCCATCGGCTCAGGAGAGGCGGGGTGGGTGTCGAGCGGATCACGTCGGCGCTCGACGAGCTGGTGTCCGGTCTCGTCCGCTGAGGCGCCTGCTGCGTCGGCAGTTTTGGGACGCACGTTACACAGTGTGTTTTTAGGGAAACATGTGAAATTTCCGGACAAGTGATGGTCGTGTCTGCTAGGAAAGGGCGGGTCGTATTCGTATTAGAGAGGTTCCATCGTGGCGCGCGACGAGAACGACAGGCCATACGAGGATGGGCAGGGTAGGTCGTTAAACCCGGAGATGACGGGTGATGTGCTGTCCCCGCGGTGGAGCACTGAAGACACCGACGAGCAACCCGCCATCCAGGTGGTCGGCAACGAGACCTACATCCTTCCGCTTGAAAAGGGCGCCGAGCCCCAGTTGATAGAGCGGCGTGACGTCCTTGACGACCCCGGTCATCACGACGTGCTCAGCGGGACGACCTCGGCGTACGACGCCGGCGGTTCGCATGACGTGCTCGACGGGGGGAGCGCCCCGCGTGACGTGCTGGGTGGCGGCGATCCCCATGACGTGCTGGGCGGCGGGAGCGACTCCCACCGTGACGTGCTGAGCGGTTCCAGCGGGCACGAGTTCGGCGGCCCGAGCGGCCCGCACGAGTTCGGCGGGCCCAGTGGCGCGCACGACTTCGGCGGTCCGAGCGGCCCGCACGAGTTCGGTGGTCCGAGCGGCCCGCATGACTTCGGTGGTCCGAGCGGCCCGCACGAGTTCGGCGGTCCGAGCGGCCCGCATGATTTCGGTGGTCCGAGCGGCCCGCACGAGTTCGGCGGTCCGAGCGGCCCGCACGAGGTGTTCGACGAGCGCGGCTCCCGCCACGCCGACGACGAGGCCGCCTACCTTCCGCTCGACCGGGGTTACGAGGCGGACGACCGGGATGACGACAAGCCCAAGCGCGGCTTCCTCGGCTCCGGCTGGACCGACGATTCCGCCGAGGGACGTTCCTCCCGCGGCGGCGGCGGTGGCGGCGAGGGCGAGGTGCGTCACCGCACCCGGGTCCTGCTGGTGGCGGCCGCCGCGGTGGTGCTGGTCGGCGTCGGGGTGGGCTGGATGCTCACCGGTACGTCCTCCGACGACCCGTGCGCCGGCGGCAGGTGCGCCAGCGCCGGAGAGGTGACCGCCCCCTCCGACTCGGCCGTCCCCTCGGAGGAGGAGCAGACGCCGGTGGAGGAGGAGACCGAGCCCGTCCCCTCCGACTCGGCCACCGACGAGCCCACGGAGCCGGCGCGGCCGGACCGTCCGCAGGGGCAGACCCGTCCCACGCGCGAGCCGCAGAGCCGCCCGTCGCCCACGCGCGACATCGGCGACCCGACCACCAAGGCCAGCCCCAGGTCCACCCGGGCCCCGCAGGGTCAGATGCGGGACACCGAGACCTCGAACGAGACGCGGGTGACCAAGGAGCCGAGGACCCCCAGCCAGGAGTCGCAGGATCAGCCTCCCGCGACGCAGCCGACGCAGGCCCCGGTGCCCGAGCCCGAGCCGACCGAGGAGGAGCGGAAGGGGCTGCTCGACATCCTGTTCCCCTGGGCGTAGGGCCCGGGCGCAGGACAGACCACTCTCCGTGTGGGCCGCCGACCGCGGTCCACCCGTAGGATGCGGATCCAGGTGCTGGTCTGGCAGACTTGGAAACCGCTTTCCTGGGAGGTCTCGTGGTCACGCTTGAAGACGTCGCCAAGCAGGCGGGCGTCTCCCTGGCGACCGCCTCGCGGGTGCTCAACGGCAGCACCCGCCAGGTCGGCGCGGCTCTGCGGGCGCGGGTCGAGCAGGCCGCCGACGAGCTGGGCTACCGCGCCAACATCGCGGCCCAGACGCTGGCCCGCGGCGCGAGCAACGTCATCGGCATCGTCGTCCACGACCTGACCGACCCCTATTTCGCGGCCCTGGCCGACGGGGCGATGCGGGCAGCGGCCACCGAGGGCCTGCTCGTCATGGTGGGCACCACGCACCGCGACCCCGAGCAGGAGATCGCCTACGTGGCGACGCTCAACGCCCAGCGCGTCAGGGCGGTGCTGCTGGTCGGCTCGCGCGTGGCTGACCCGGCCGTCACCGGGCGCCTGCGCGACGAGCTGGCCCGATACCAGGCGGGCGGCGGGCGGGCGGCCTGCGTGGGCCAGGACCTGCTCGGCGTCGACACGGTCGCGCCGGCCAACCGGCAGGGCGCGGCCGAGCTGGCCCGGGCCCTGGCCGATCTGGGGCACACGCGGTTCGCGGTGCTGGCGGGGCCGCCGCATCTGGTGACGGCGGCCGACCGCTGCGCCGGGTTCGTCGAGGCGCTGGAGGAGCTGGGGCTGCCCGCGCCGCAGGTGATCCACGGGCCGTTCGACCGCGACGGCGGCTACGCCGCGGCCACGCAGGCAGGCGACGCGACCTGCGTATTCGCGGTCAACGACGTGATGGCGGTCGGGGCGCTCGCGGCCTATCGCGAGCGCGGCGTCCGGGTGCCCGACGACGTCTCGGTGGCCGGGTTCGACGACATCGTCACGCTGCGTGATCACGTGCCCGCGCTGACGACCGTGCGCCTGCCGCTGAAGGACATGGGGGCCCGGGCGCTGGAGCTGGCGCTGGGTGAAGGAGATCCGGTCGTGGTCGAGCAGGTCGCGGGCGAGGTCGTGCTGCGGGAGAGCGTGCGGAGGATGACATGAGGCTGGCGGTCAGCACGCTGGGCATGCCCGGCGAGGGGCTCGACAGGGCGATCGAGATCGCGGCCGGAGGCGGTTGCCAGGGGCTGGAGCTGCGCCTGCACCCGGAGACCGGCGTGCACGCCGGCCTGGACGCCGCGGAGCGGCGGTCGGTGCGGGAGCGGGTGGAGCGGGCGGGCCTGGAAATTTCGGCCCTCGCTGGATATGTCGGCGTATGTGAGCCCGGGCCGGACGAACCCGTCATCGCGGCGCTCCTCGCCGACCTGCGGCTCGCCGCCGACCTGGGCGCTCCCGGCGTGCGGGTCTTCCCCCGTGGCGACGATCCGGCCGTCGGCGCCCGCAGGCTCAAGGCGGTCTCCGGCACGGCGGGCGCCCTCGGCTGCCGCGTTCTCGTCGAGACGCACGACGACATGGCCACCGGCGCCGCCGTGACCGTCCTGCTCGCCGAGACGGGCTGCCCCGAGACCACCGGCGCGCTGTGGGACCTGCTGCACCCTTGGCGCAACGGCGAGCCGCCGGCCGACTCGCTCGCCGCGCTCGGGCCTCACCTGGCGTACGTCCAGGTCAAGGACGCGGTCGCGGCCGGCGACACCACGCCGGTGCCCTTGTGGACCGGGTCCGTGCCGCTCGACGAGGCGGGCGGGCTGCTGCGCGGCGCGGGCTACGCGGGCTGGGTGTCGCTGGAGTGGGAGCGCACGTGGTATCCGAAGGTCGCTCCGGTCGAGGAGATCCTGCCGGGCGCGGCCGAATGGGTGCGACGTTTCACCGCTTAGATAGGGGGATGTCCCCATCGAAGAACAAAGTGCTCGTCGTCGGGATGGACGGCCTGCGCTTCGACCGGCTCCAGGCCGTGGGCGCGCCGGTGCTGGCCGAGCTGATGGCCTCCGGCGCGTACGGCACCAGCATGCTCCCCTACGGTGAGGCCGGCACACCGCGTACGGAGTCGCCCGGCGAGGTCGTGCGCAAGACCTCCGAGCCCCCGGCCGGCGGACGGGTGATCAGGTCGCGTACGGACTCGGGGCCCGGCTGGTCGTCCATCGCCACCGGGGCCTGGCCCGACAGGCACGGCGTCGTAGACAACGGCTTCACCGCACCCCAGTTCCAGAAATTTCCGGACTTCCTGACTCGCGCGAAGAAGGCCCGCCCCGAGCTGAACACCGCGGCCTTCTTCTCCTGGGCGGCGCTCGCGGAGCACGGCGCGTTCGGCCCGGCGGTCGACCACCGGTTCGTGCTCGACGGATACGCGATCGGCTGGGCCGAGGCCGACAAGCAGGTCGCCGCAGCGGCCGAGCGGCACCTGGCTGAGACCGACCCGGACGCCGTGTTCGTCTACCTGGGCGACACCGACGAGGTGGCCCACGATCTCGGCCCGCACTGTCCCGAGTACACCGCCGCCCTCCAGACCCAGGACGCCTACCTGGGGCGCCTGCTCGACACCGTCCGCGCCCGGCCCTCGTACGCGCGCGAATGCTGGACCGTGCTCGTCACCACCGACCACGGTCACGTGGACGAGGGCGGTCACGGTGGCGTCGCGGAGGAGGAGCGCACGGTGTTCGTGATCGCCAACCGGCTGGGGGAGCACCTGGGCGGCCGTTTCCTGGCCGGTCCCCGGCTGGTCGACGTGGGCCCCACGGTGCTCGCCATCCTCGGTGTGGCCGTCGATCCCGCGTGGGACCTGGACGGCGCGCCGCTGGAACTATGACGTCTTTCATCAAGTGTTGAATTTCTGCCGGGAAAGCGTGACACTCGTGTCAGGACGCCGAACGGCAGGGGTATATCTGATGAACACGGCACTGGATTTCTCCGAGATCGACGCGGGGATGCTCGCAGAGGTGGGCGGAAAGGCCGCCAACCTCGGCGAGCTGACCAGGGCGGGGCTGCCCGTACCACCCGGCTGGGTGCTGACCACGCAGGCTTACCGTCAGGTCGCCGAGGGCCTGGAGACCAGCGGCGACGGGCTCGCCGAGCGCGCCAGGCGGCACCTGCTGCGGGCCCCGGTGCCGGACGCCGTGCGCGAGACCATCGTGAAGGCGTACACCGCGCTCGGCGACGACGTGCCGGTGGCCGTGCGCTCCTCCGCCACAGCCGAGGACCTGCCGTTCGCCAGCTTCGCCGGGCAGCAGGACACCTTCCTCAACGTGGTGGGCGAGGACGCGGTGGTCGACGCCGTACGCCGCTGCTGGGCCTCGCTCTGGACCGACCGCGCCGTCGCCTACCGCGAGTCGAACGGCATCGACCATGCCGCCGTGCGGCTCGCGGTGGTCGTCCAGACCATGGTGGACGCGCGGGTCTCCGGCGTCATGTTCACCGCCAACCCGGTGACGGGCCGGCGGCGCGAGGCCGTCATCGACGCGGCCCCCGGGCTCGGCGAGGCCGTCGTCTCCGGCGCCGTGAACCCCGACCGCTTCATCGTCCACGGGGGCGAGATCCTCGAACGCCAGGCGGGCGACAAGCGGCTGGCCGTCCGCGCGCTGCCCGGCGGCGGCACGGAACGCGTCGAGACCCCGCCGGACGGAGAACCCGGGAAAGAACTCTGCCTGACCGACGCCGAGGTGCTCGCCCTGGCCGGGCTGGGCACGCGCGTCGAAGACCACTACGGCGCCCCCCAGGACACCGAGTGGGCCATCGACCACGACGGCGGGCTCTGGCTCACCCAGGCGCGCCCGATCACCACGCTCTACCCGCTGCCGGACAACCCCAGGCCGGGCCTGCGGGCGTACTTCTCGTTCAACGTCGCCCAGGGCGTCATGGGACCGATCACGCCCATGGGGCTGTCGGCCCTGCGGCTGGTCGCCTCGGGAGCGGTCGGACTGTTCGGCTACGGCCCCGCCGACCCCCTCGACGGCCCCGCCTCCATGACCGAGTCGGGGCAGCGGTTGTGGATGGACCTCACCACCGCCGTACGCAGCAAGGCCGGCCGCGCCATCATGCCGCGCATGCTGCAGCTCGGGGAGGCGCGCACGGGCCCGGTCATCGAACAGCTGGTGACGGATCCCCGGCTGCCGCTGACGTACACCTCCCGCCGCCCGGTGATCCGCGGCCTGAGCCGCTTCGCCCGCCGCATCCACGCCCCCTCGCGGGCGCTGCTCGCGCTGACCAGGCCGGGCAAGGCCCTGGCGTACACCGCCCGCGTGGGCGAGATGATCGACCGGCGCCTGCCGCCGCCGCCGGAGGCCACCCCGGAGCAGCGCCTCGACCACGCCCAGCGCGTGCTGTCCCGCGCGTTCCCCCTCATCGTCTCGATCATGCCGATCGTGGTCACGGGCTACGGCCTGTTCGTGTTGTCCTCCAAGCTCTCCGGCGTGCCGATCGGCGACATGCAGGACGTCCTGCGCAGCGTCCCCCGCAACCCGACCACGGAGATGGACCTGGAACTGTGGGACCTGTCCACCCGCGTCGAGCCCGAGCCGTTCATGACGGAGCCGGTGGAGGAGCTCGTCCGCCGCTACCGGGCCGGCACGCTCCCGCCCATCGCCCAGCGAGAGATCACGAGATTCCTGGACACGTACGGCCATCGCGGAGTCGCCGAGATCGACCTGGGCGTGCCCCGCTGGTCGGAGGAGCCCGCGCACATCCTCGGTGTGATCGCCAACTACCTGCGCATGGACGGCGACGCCGCCCTCGCGCCCGCCGCGCTGTTCGCCAAGGGCGCGCGGGAGGCGCGGACGGAGATCGCCCGCGTGGCCGCCGAGGCCGGACGCAAGGGCCGGTGGCGGGCCGCCGTCGTGCGGTTCGCGCTCGGGCGCACCCGGATGTACGTGGGGTTGCGCGAGCTGCCCAAGTTCTACGTGGTCAAGCTCCTCGCCGGGGTGCGGCGGAGCCTGCTGCAGGTGGGGGAGCACCTGGTCGGCCTCGGGGTGCTGGACGCGGCCCGGGACGTGTTCCTCCTCGACCTGAGAGAGGCCAGGGCCGCTCTGGCGGGCGGCGACCTGCGCGGGCTCGTGGCGGAGCGGCGGGAGGCGTACGAACGGGAGTCGCGCCGCAGGCACGTGCCCAGGGTGCTGCTCTCCGACGGCACCGAGCCCGAGGCGCTCGCCACCCCCGCCCCTGCTTCCGGCTCTGGTGGCGCGCTGATCGGGACGGCCGCGTCGGCGGGCACCGTCACGGGCGTGGCGAGGGTGGTCATGGACCCGATCGGCGCGCACCTGGAGCCTGGCGAGATCCTGGTCTGCCCCTCGACGGACCCGGGCTGGACCCCGCTGTTCCTGACGGCGGGCGGGCTCGTGATGGAGATGGGCGGCTCCATGTCGCACGGCGCGGTGGTGGCCAGGGAGTACGGCATCCCGGCCGTCGTCGGCGTCGCCGACGCCACCCACCGCGTCACCACCGGCCAGAAGATCACCGTGAACGGCGCCGCGGGCACCGTGACGCTCCCGACCTGACACCTCCGGCGGCCGGGCGGCCGGGATCACGGCGGGGCGGAGACCGGCCAACGCCCGGGAGGCGCAACATCACCGGCGTAGTCGTGCCGTCCCTCGCGGGGAGCGGCGTCACCGGCGGAGTCGTGCCGTCCCTTGCGGGGAGCGGCACGCCCCGCGGGTCAGCCGGTGGCCGGCACCACGTCCTCGTAGCGGGCCTTCATCGTGGCCACCACCTCGTCGGGGTCGGCGGCCCAGATGTCGGCGTTGAAGATCTCCACCTCGACGTCGCCGGTGTATCCGGCGGCCAGGACCGCCTTCGTGATCGGCGGGAACCCGATCACGCCGTCGCCCATCATGCCCCGTCCGAGCAGCACGTCCGCGGGCAGCGGGTGCAGGTAGTCGCACACCTGGTACGACGCGATCCTGCGGCCCGCGCGGGCGATGTCCTCGAACAACCTCGGGTCCCACCAGACGTGGAAGGTGTCCACCACCACGCCGACCTGCTCCTCCGGGTAGGCCAGGCTCAGATCGAGCGCCTGGCCGAGAGTGGACAGGACGGCCCGGTCGGGACAGTAGACGGGGTGGAGGGGCTCGAGAGCCAGCTTGACCCCCCGCTCCCCGGCGTAGGGGGCCAGCTCCGCCAGCGCCTCGGCCACCCGCTCCCGCGCCCCGGCCAGATCCCGCGAGAACCCGCCCGCCGCCACGCCGCCCGCGTTCGCGGTGCCGGTCGGTAGCGGCTCGCCCGGTGTCACCCCGGGCAGGCCGCCCACCACCATCACCAGGCAGGCCGCCCTCAGCTCCGCCGCCTCGTCGATGGCCCGCCGGTTGTCGTCGAGCGCGCGGACGAAGGCGCGGCGGCCCTCGTCGCCCGGCAGCCCGCCGGCCGTCATGAAGCCGCCCCGGCACAACGACGACACGCGCAGCCCGGCCTCCCTGACCAGCTTCACGCTCTCCGCGAGCCCCTGCTCGGCGACGTTCTCCCGCCACAGCCCGATCGCCTCCAGGCCGTGCCGCACGCATCCGTCCACGGCCTCGGCCACGGTCCAGCGCCGGGTCGTCCGCTGGTTCAGTGAGAGCGTCACAGCCCGTTCACCGCCAGCAGCGCCTTCATGCGGCGCACGGCCAGCTCCTGGTCGGCCAGCAGCCCGGCCTGGTCGGCCAGGCGGAACACCTCCGACAGGTGGAGCAGCGAGCGGGCCGACTGGGCGCCGTTCACCATGGCGAACGCGTCCTGGTGGCCGTTGAGCCAGGCCAGGAAGACGATGCCGGTCTTGTAGTGGTACGTGGGCGTCTCGAAGATCTTCCTGGACAGGGGGACGGTCGGTGCCAGGATCCCGTCGTACGACGCCAGCAGCCGGTCGCGGTCCGCGTCGTCACCGGCGGCCTCGGCCGCGTCGAGCACCTGCAGCGCGGCCGCCGCCGCCGGGGCGATGGCGTCGAAGATGCCGAGCAGCGCGTGCGAGCCCGACCGGATCAGCGACGGGTAGTTGAAGTCGTCGCCGGTGTAGAGCTTGACCCCGTCGGGGAGTGCGGCGCGCAGCCCCACCTCGTGCTCCTCGTCCAGCAGCGACACCTTCACCCCGTCCACCATGGACGCGTGGGCGTGGATCAGCTCCAGGAACGACTCGGTCGCCGCCGCCACGTCGGGCGCGCCCCAGTAGCCGGCCAGCTGCGGGTCGAACATCTCGCCCAGCCAGTGCAGGATCACCGGCCGGTCCACCAGGCCGAACAGCTTGCCGTACACCTGGTGGTAGTCCTTGGGACCCGCCGCGGCTCCCGCGAGCTGGCGGGAGGCCATGATGATCACGCCGGCGCCGGCGGACTGCACGGTCTCGATCTGCTCGGCGTACGCGGCCGTGATCGTGTTGAGGTCGGCGGCCTGGGGCGCGTGGTCGGTGCCCGCGCCGCAGGACACCAGCGTCGCGGGGTCGCCGGCCGTACGCGCCTCGGCGGCGCTGCGGCGGATGAGCTCCTTGGTGGCCGTCCAGTCCAGGCCCATGTTGCGCTGGGCGGTGTCCATGGCGTCCGCGACGCGCAGTCCGTGCGACCACAGGTGGTGGCGGAAACGCAGGGTGGCGTCCCAGTCGACGGCCGCGGGGGAGCCGGGCGTGTTGTCGCCCAGCGGGTCGGCCACCACGTGCGCGGCGGCGTACACGACGCGGCTGGTGGCCGGGGAGTCCGGCACCGGCCAGGCCGTCCGCTCGTTCAGGGTGTACGCCCCGATGCCGGGCAGGTCGATCCTCACAGCTGCGGCACCTCGATCCTGCGGCCCTCGGCGCTGGAACGCAGCCCCAGCTCGGCGAGTTGCACGCCGCGGGCGCCCGAGGCGAAGTCGTTGGGGAAGGGCGCGTCCTCCACCACGTGCCGGACGAACGCCTCCCACTGGACCTTGAACCCGTTGTCGAACTCGGCGTTGTCCGGCACCTCCTGCCAGCCGTCGCGGAAGCGCGCCGTGGCCGGCAGGTCGGGGTTCCAGACGGGTTTGGGGGTGGCGGAGCGGTGCTGTACGCGGCAGTTGCGCAGGCCCGCCACGGCGCTGCCGTGCGTGCCGTCCACCTGGAACTCGACCAGTTCGTCCCGGTTCACCCGGACTGCCCACGAGGAGTTGATCTGCGCGATGACGCCGCCTTCAAGCTCGAAGATCCCGTACGCGGCGTCGTCGGCGGTGGCCTGGTACGTGGTGCCCTGCTCGTCCACGCGAGCGGGGATGTGCGTCGCCGCCCTGGCGTAGACCGACTCGACCCGGCCGAACAGGTTCTCCATGACGTAGTGCCAGTGCGGGAACATGTCGAGCACGATGCCGCCGCCGTCCTCGGCCCGGTAGTTCCACGAGGGCCGCTGCGCCTCCTGCCAGTCGCCCTCGAACACCCAGTAGCCGAACTCGCCGCGCACCGACAGGATCCGGCCGAAGAAGCCGCCGTCGATCAGCCGCTTCAGCTTGAGCAGGCCGGGGAGGAACAGCTTGTCCTGCACGACGCCGTTCTTGACGCCCTTGGCAGCGGCGGCCTCGGCCAGCGCTACCGCCTCCTGCGTCGACTCGGCCGTCGGCTTCTCCGCGTAGATGTGCTTGCCCGCCTCGATGGCCTTGAGCACGGATTTGACGCGGGCGCTGGTGACCTGGGCGTCGAAGTAAATGAGGTTGCCGTCGTCGGCGAGGGCCGCGTCCAGTTCCGTAGTGAAATCCGAAATGTCATGCTTAGACGCAATATCTGCAAGTTTGTCGGCATTACGACCGACCAGTATGGGCTTGAGCTTGACCTTTCCGCCGTCCGAGAGCGTGACACCGCCCTGCTCGTTGATGGTCAGAACGGAACGGACCAAATGCTGGCGATAGCCCATTCGTCCGGTGACGCCGTTCATCACGACGCCTATGGTGCGCACGCTCATGAAGATCCCTTCGGGACAAACGGGTGGAAAGCGCTTTCCCGAACCGTACGGCTCTGCGGCCCAGGGCGTCAAGTGGCGCGGGCCGTCAGGAGGCCCGGACGCCGGGTGGCGGCCCCGCTCGGAGGCCGCCGTGCTCAGCGCTCGCCGCGCGGCTCCAGCCTGGCCAGCGCCTTGGCGATGGGGTGGGCGGCGAGCGACAGCTGCCACTCGCGCGCCCCGAGCTCGCGCAACCGCGCGGTCACGCTCTCGTCGGTGATCTCGACCGGCGGCTCCCAGGTCAGTCTGCGGACGGCGTCGGGTTGCAGCAGGTTCTCCGTCGGCATGTGGAGCTCGTCGGCCAGCGCGGACACCACCGCCCGTGCCGCCGCCAGCCGCTTGGCGGCGGCCGGATCGCGGTCGGCCCACCGGTTGGGCGGGGGCGGCCCGTCGCCGGGCGTGCTCGGCTGGGGGAGCTGGCTGTCGGGCAGCGTGCGGGCCCTGGCCACCGCGGCGAGCCAGTCGCTCATGTGCCGCCGCGCGCTTCGCCCGGTGAATGCCGAAATTTCGGTCAGTGCCTTCTTGGTGCGGGGCCCTTCGAGCGCCGCGGTGACGATCGCGGCATCAGGCAGCACCCTGCCGGGCGCCAGGTCGGCCTCGCGCGCGATGCGATCGCGCATGGTCCACAACTCGCGCACGATGGCCAGCGCGCGTACGTTGCGCACCTTGTGGATGCCCGAGGTGCGGCGCCACGGATCGGACCGCGGCACGGGCGGCGGGGTGTTGAGCACGGCGGCGAACTCCTCGCGCGCCCACTCCAGCTTCCCGCTCTCCGCCAGCTGCAAGTGGAGCACGTCGCGGAGCTCGACCAGCACCTCCACGTCGAGCGCGGCGTAGCGAAGCCAGTCTTCCGGCAACGGCCTGGTGGACCAGTCGGCCGCCGAGTGGCCCTTCTCCAGCCGCAGCCCGAGCACGGTCTCGACCATCGTGCCGAGGCCCACGCGTTCGTAGCCGAGCAGCCGGCCGGCCAGCTCGGTGTCGAACATCTCCCGCGGCCTGAAGCCCAGCTCCATGAGGCACGGCAGGTCCTGCGAGGCGGCGTGCAGCACGATCTCCGCGTCGGCCACGGCCTGGTCGAGGGCGGACAGATCGGGGCAGCCGACCGGGTCGATCAGCGCGGTGCCGGCGCCGGCCCTGCGCAGCTGCACCAGGTAGGCGCGGTTGCCGTAGCGGTAGCCGGAGGCACGCTCGGCGTCGACGGCGACGGGGCCGCCTCCCGCGGCGAACCGCGCCACGACCGTGGCCAGCCCGGCCGCGTCCGCGATGACCGGCGGGATGCCTTCGCGGGGTTCGAGCAGCGGCTCGACTGTGCGTTCTTCTGTCATTCGACCTTTTCCGTGGCTACTCCGACCCACAGCCGGAGAGGAAACGCATTCCAGCGTAGCGAGGCAGGGAAACGTGGTGCGTACCCGGGCGGATCGGCGTCGGAGCGCGCATCACGTCTGGTCGTCATGTCGGCGGGGCAGCGCGGCCACGTCGGGCGGGAGCGGCGGGATCCCCGCCGCCAGGCACATCAGGTCACACCAGGCGGCGACATGGCCGGAGAGATCCTCCTGAGCGGGAGACCAGGACGCCCGCAGCTCGAGCTCGGTCGTGACCGGGTCGTCGGCCTTGTTGCCGAACCCCTCGGACACGGCTCTCGTCACCGTGCCGCCGGCGGCGGAATAGCCGGCCTGGTGCGCGTCGAGGGCCTCGGTCAGCCAGCTCCAGGCCACGGGCCCGAGCAGCGGATCGGAGGTGATCTCCGGCTCCATGTCGGCCCTGACATAGGCGACCAGGCGGAACGGGCCCTCCCAGCCGCGCTGGCCGTCGGGGTCGTAGAGGAGGATCAGCCGGCCGACCGCGAGCTCGTCGTCGTCGCGGTAGACGGAGGCGCCGATGGCGGCGGAGTAGGGGGCCAGCCGCTGCGGCGCGGGCAGGTCCTCGAGCTCGATCTCCGGACGGACCTCGGACAGCCGCAGACTCTCCGCCGCGCGGGTGAACTCGGCGGGAGGCGGTGGCTGGTCACCGAGTGTCATAGCCGAAGCGTAGGTCGAAGACGGACGGAAGGGGACCACGGGGGTGCTCATCTTTGGTGATCAAGCCGCTGCCGTAACGAGCGGGCGAACGGGCCGGGTGGACTCGGCGGAGCCGAGAAGGATCGCGTGTCCGCACTCGGCGCAGGCCCACTCGGGGCACTCGCCCTGCTCGTGCCCGTCGGCGCACGGAGGCTGCTCGAACGGGCGCACACCGGCACAGGACGGGCAACACTCACTGCGGCGCTCTGGGAAACTCCACAACGCGGGCATCGCACGAGTCATCGAAGCGGGGCCTTTCTTCGGGTTGTGGCTCCGACGTTGGCACGAGCCGCTGACAATTCCCCGCAACGCGCTCGGCGTGTCCCGAAAGTGGTCGCTGAATCGATGCCGCGCGGTTGCTTGGCGAACATTTGGCTCAGTCGAGACCGGCTCTCTGGGCGGGCATGGGGTGTGTTCGACCGTACGGGACGCCGACGCCAAGCGGACCGGTAAACCTTCATCCGGCTATCTGATCATGATTTGCTAGGTCCAATGGAGGTTTTTCCCGACACGGTCGCTTCGTGTCGCCGCGGAATCCGTCACCGGGCACAGATCCTTCTCCTCCGGGGCATTGGTCCCGCCGCAGGACGCCGTCCCCTGGCGGGACCGGTGCCCCGGCGTGGCACGCTTGTGGGGTGAATCTCGCCGACTCAGCGTTCCTGCGTGCCTGCCGCCGCCAGCCCGTCCCGCACACCCCGGTCTGGTACATGCGCCAGGCCGGGCGCTCGCTGCCGGAATACCTCAAGGTCCGCGAGGGCGTGCCCATGCTCACCGCGTGCGCGACGCCCGAGCTGATCGTCGAGATCACCATGCAGCCGGTCCGCCGCTACGGCGTGGACGCGGCCATCTTCTTCAGCGACATCGTCGTCCCCCTCAAGGCCATCGGCATCGACCTCGACATCAAGCCGGGCGTCGGCCCGGTCGTGGCCGACCCGATCCGCGACGCCAAGGGCCTCGACGCGCTGCGCCCGCTGGAGCCCGGCGACGTGCCGTACGTCACCGAGGCCATCCAGGCGCTCACCGGAGAGCTGGGCGGCACGCCGCTGATCGGCTTCGCGGGCGCGCCGTTCACGCTCGGCTCCTACCTGATCGAGGGCGGCCCGTCGAAGAACCACGACAAGACCAAGGCCATGATGTACGGCGCGCCCGAGCTGTGGCACGCCCTCATGGAGCGCCTGTCCGCCATCGTCCTGGAACACCTGCGCATCCAGGTCGCGGCCGGCGCCTCGGCCGTGCAGCTCTTCGACTCCTGGGTGGGGGCGGTGGCGCCGGACGACTACCGCGAGTTCGTCCTGCCGCACACCCGGCGCATCCTCGAAGGCGTCCGGGACGTGCCGCGCATCCACTTCGGCGTGGGCACGGGCGAGCTGCTGGGCGTGCTGGGCGAGGCGGGGGCCGACGTGGTGGGGGTCGACTGGCGGGTGCCGCTCGACGAGGCGGCCCGCCGGGTCGGCCCCGGCAAGGCGCTGCAGGGCAACCTCGACCCGGCCGTCCTGCTGGCGCCGTGGGACGTGGCCGAACGCAGGGCCCGCGACGTGCTGCGGCGCGGCCGGGCGGCCGAGGGGCACGTCTTCAACCTCGGCCACGGCGTCCTGCCCTCGACCGACCCCGACCAGCTCAAGCGCCTGACCGACCTCGTCCACGAAGCCGGCGACCTGACCTGACGTCACGCCTGCGCCCTGGCCGGACAACCGGGGAAACGCCGAGGTGCGGCGCGGTGCCGGTGTTCAGACGGTTGTGGGGTCCGGGTCGCCCGGTTTCGGGCCCGGGGGAGGAGCCACGACACGGGAACGGGCGGCGCGGTCGCGGCGTACCAGATAGATCACCAGGGCGAGCAGCGGGAGCGAGACGACCGCCCACGGCAGCACCGCGCCGAGCACCGTGAGCGCCACCTTCACGAACGACACCAGCGCGCCCCACCCGGCCTCCAGCCCGCCGATGAAGCCCGCCGGCTCCTCGTCCGGGTCGGCCACCGTGGCCACCGGCCCCACCAGCCGGAGCGTCAACGTCGCCATCGCGACCTGCGCGGCCAGCTCCTTCTGCTGGGCCTGCAGCGACTCCAGGTCCGCCTCGCGATCGGAGATCTCCCGCTCGACCTGCAGCACCTGGCCGATCGTGTCGGCCTTCTTCAGCAGCGTGCGCAGCGACTCCAGCGACTGCTGCGCCGACTTCAGCCGGCTCTCCACATCGGCCACCTGGAGCGTGACGTCCTGGGTGCCCTGGTTCATGGACAGCTGCCTGCCCAGATCCTTGCCGAGCCGGCCGGCCACCTCGGCGTACTTCGCCGGCGGGATCTTGAACTCCAGCATGGCCGAGTCCTCCGTGGCGGTGGCCGAGTTGGTCTCCTCCTTGGACAGGTAGCCGCCGGCCGCGGTGACGATCTGCTTGGCCTGCTGCACGGCGGTGGAGACCCGCTCGGCCCGTACGGTCATGCTCCCGGTGTAGATGACCTGCCGCTCCTGCCGGGTCACCTCGACGCCGGAGACGACGCCGTCCCCGCCGACCCCGTCCGCCTGCCGGGAGGGCCGCCCGGTGGCCTGCGCCTTGGCCCGGGGCTGGTCCGCGTACTCGGGCTGCACCTGGGTGGAGTCCATGGCCGGCGCGGCGGCCCCCGACTCGCCGGCCGACAGGCTGCCGCCGCCACCGCAGCCACCCAGGAGCGTGACCAGGCAGGCGGCCGATAACGCGATGCCGTACCGCATTCGTCTCATGCCCTTAAGACGGCTCCCACATCACCCCGGTTTGACGGCGGAAATCACGGTCCTGCATCTATGGGGGTGTTCATGGCCTCCACTGCGTGGGAGGCGGGCGCGGTGGCCCTGCCCGCCGCCTGCCCGCCGCCTGGCCGCCGCCTGCCCGCCGTCTGCCCGCCGCCTGGCCGACCCGGGCGGGTGGGCGACGTTGTGAGGCGGTAGCGTCGGGAGGCGTGGAAGGGAATCAGGCGCACGTGGTGGTGGTCGGCGGCGGGATCTCCGGTTTGGCCGCCGCGTGGCACCTCCGCCAGGGAGCGGGCGAACGGGTGAAGGTGACGGTCCTCGAGGGTTCACCGCGCATCGGCGGCAAACTGTACGCCTCGGAGGTCGCCGGAGTGAGCGTCGACGCGGGAGCGGAGGCCATGCTGGCCCGCCGGCCCGAGGGCGCCGAGCTGGCCAGGGCGGTCGGGCTCGGGGAGGAGCTGGTGTTCCCCGGCACGACGCGCTCGGCCGTCTACACCAGGGGCACGCTCCGTCACCTGCCGAAGGGCCAGGTCATGGGCGTGCCGTCCGACCTGACCGAGCTGGCGAGGTCCGGCATCGTCTCGCCCGGCGGGCTGCTGCGTGTGCCGCTCGACCAGCTCCTGCCGCCCACCCTGGTGCGCACCGACGTGTCGGTGGCCTCCTACATCCGCGCCAGGATGGGTTCGGAGGTCGTGGAGCGGCTGGTCGAGCCGCTGCTCGGCGGCGTCTACGCGGGCCGTTCCGACATGCTGTCGCTGGAGGCCACGATGCCGCGCGTGGCGGCCGTGGCACGCTCCGAGCGCTCGCTGCTGTCCGCGGCCCGGCAGCTCGTCGAGGACGCGCCGAAGGACGCGGGGCCCGTCTTCACCTCGCTCAAGAACGGCGTCGGCGGCCTGCCCGAGGCGGTCGCCAAGGCGTCCGGAGCCGACATCAGGACCGGCGTGACCGCCCGCGAGCTGCGCAGGACCGAGCACGGCTGGCGGCTCGTGACGGGCCCCGTGCCGAGGCCCGAGACCATCGAGGCCGACGCGGTGATCGTGGCCGTGCCGGGGCCCGCCGCGAGCCGGCTGCTCAAGGACGAGGCTCCCAAGGCGGCGGCAGAGCTGGCCAGGATCGACTACGCCAGCATGGCCATCGTCACGCTCGCCTACCCGGTCGACGCCTTCCCCGAGCCGCCCGCCGTCAGCGGCTACCTGGTGCCGCCCGCGGAGGGCCGGCCGGTCAAGGCGGTCACGTTCAGCTCGGTGAAGTGGCCTCACCTGGCCAGAGACCTGGTGATCCTGCGCTGCTCGATCGGCAGGATCGGCGAGGAGCACCTGCTCCAGCGCGAGGACACCGAGCTGGTGTCGCTGGCCATGGCCGAGATGGGAGAGGTGATGGGCGTGCGCGGGCTGCCCGTGGACAGCCGGGTGACGCGCTGGGGCGGAGCGCTGCCGCAGTACAACGTGGGCCACCTCGACCGGGTGGCCAAGGTGCGTTCCGCGGTGGCCGTGCAGCCGGGGCTGGCCGTGTGCGGCGCGGCCTACGACGGCATCGGCATCCCGGCGTGCATCGGCGCCGCGCGTACGGCGGCCTCCCAGATTCTGGACCACCTGTCGCTACGAGGAGAATGAACACCATGACAGAGGGCGCCGCGCGGCCGAAGGCCCGCGAACTCAACCAGGTGATCCGTTACACGATGTGGTCGGTCTTCCAGGCGACCGGGCCGTGCCCGAGCGACCGCGACGGCCTCGCGCGGGAGGTCACCGAGCTGCTCGACCAGGCCGCCGGGAAGGACGTCGTGACCAGGGGGGTCTACGACGTGGCGGGGTTCAGGGCCGACGCCGACTACATGTTCTGGTGGCACGCGCCCACGCCCGAGGACCTCCAGGACGTCTACGCCCGGTTCCGCCGCACCACGCTGGGCCGGCACAGCAGGCCCGTCTGGTCGGCGATGGCGCTGCACCGGCCGGCCGAGTTCAACAAGTCGCACATCCCGGCCTTCCTCGCCGAGGAGGAGCCGCGCGCCTACGTGAGCGTCTACCCGTTCGTCCGCTCCTACGAGTGGTACCTGCTCGACGACTCCGAGCGCCGGGCGATGCTGGCCGAGCACGGCCGGATGGCGCGCGACTACCCCGACGTGCGGGCCAACACGGTGGCGTGCTTCTCGCTCAACGACTACGAGTGGATGCTGGCGTTCGAGGCCGACGAGCTGCACAGGATCGTCGACCTGATGCGGACGCTCCGCGGCGCGCAGGCCCGCCGGCACACCCGGGTCGAGATCCCGTTCTACACCGGCGCCCGCAAGCCGGTGCAGGAGCTCGTCGCCGCCCTCCCCTGACGCGCGCCGCCGTCCCGCTGCAAAAGATCAAGACCCGAGTTGGCCATCCAACTGTTTTGATCGGCCCGCCTTGTCACAATCAGGGAGATCCCTAATTCGTCGGGCGTGCGCAGGGCCGGCACGTTCCAACCGCGGGCCCCGTGCGGGTCCGGGCAGGGAGGCGGGGTGGACGAGTCGGGCACGCCCGGCCGGCGCGCGGCCGGTCGTCATGCGGCGGGTCGTCATGCGGCGGGGCGCGCGCGGCGGGACCGCCGACGAGGGCTGCATGGCCGGCGCCGCACCCGCGGGCGCGGGCTGCTGGTGGGGACGATCGTGCTGGCCGGGGCCGCCGCGGTGCTCGGCGCCAACGGGACCATCGGCGGCGTGCTGACCGCCGCCACCACCGCTGGGCGTCCCGCCGCCGCGGAAGCCCCGCCGGCCCTGCCGAGCAGTGGCGCCCAGCGGGGAAACGGCCCGTCGGCGCTGCCAGGAAAGGCAGGCGCGGAGGCGCATGCGGATGCCGGTGCGCGGGCCAGGTCGCGCGAGGTGCGCAGGCCCGCGCCGCCCAAGGCCACCGGCGGCGGGGTGGCGCCGGAGGCGGGCCCGGGAGCCGCGAGCCCCGAGGCGGCCGAGCCCGGGCTGGTGTCGGGCACGACCGACCCGGATGACCTGCTGGCGGGCGGTCCCGAGCCCGGCGACGTCGCCGGTTACCGGGCCGACGGGCCGTCGCGGCACACGGACCGCGAGGCGGCGGAGTTCTTCCGTACGCGCTGGGGGGCGGACGACAAGGCGCTGAAGCGGCTCAAGGACATCCGCACGGTCGGCGGGTATCTGCGGATCTACACGGATCTGCCGGAGTCCGCCGACAACTCCGCCACCGCACTGACGCTCTGCCGGCGCGGCCTCGACTATCTGCGCGCCCGCGGGGTGGCCCGTCCGGTGGTCTTCGTGCAGGCGGGATTCGGCGAGAACGGCAACCCGGTGCTGGCCAACATCCTGGGGCCTGCCGATACCAGCTGCCGGGTCACGCATCCGGCTCCGGGCTGAGCGGGGCGCGGTCTAGCTTCGGTCTAGCGCACTCGCACCCGCGTCTTGGCGCACCGCTCGCACCGCTGCGTCACCACGCGTCCTATGGTCTCGATCGTCACCCAGCGGTGGCGAAGATGGACACGACGCACACGATTCTCCTACCCGGTGGAGGCGATCGGCACGCACTGTCATTGTCCGATCACCCCTTGGGTTCAAGGGTAAGGGAGATCGAGTTGATGCAGTACCGATCATCGGTCGGAGTCGCATAGCCCTCGCCGTGGAACACGTGCCCCAGATGCGAGTCGCACCGGGCGCAGCGCACCTCCGTGCGCACCATCCCGAGGCTGCGGTCCTCGATGAGCTTCACCGCCTCGGAGCCGGACGGCTCGAAGAAGCTCGGCCAGCCGCAGTGCGACTCGAACTTCGTGTCGGACCGGAAGAGCTCGGCGCCGCAGGCGCGGCACGAGTAGACCCCTTCGGTCTTGGTGTCGACGTACTCCCCCGTGAACGGGCGCTCGGTGCCGGCCTCCCTGAGGACCTGGTACTCCTCGGGTGACAACTGGGCCCGCCACTCAGCCTCGCTCTTGACGACCTTGTCCATGCCTCCAGAGTACGACTTCCGGCAAAAAGAGATCTCCGCCGGGGAAGCATCCTTTCTGGTGCGAATTCGCGTCTTTGTCGGCAAGGGGGTGTTCATCGCCTCCTGCCAAGGGGTGAGATCGTCCGCGGATCCCGCCGAGCGGCACAGCCCACGCCCGTGCTGGCGCCGCCGGGGGATCGCCACGGCCGGCCGGGTGGCGCGCCAGCGCCCGGAACGGCGGCGGACGGTCTGGCGGCCCGTCCCGTCGAGCCCTCGGTCCCGCCACCGAGGAGGCTCCGGGACGGGCCCACCCCGCCTTGTCGGAGGAGGGGAGTAGGTTCTGTGGCATGGCATCGCCGTACATAGAACTCGAGGTGGGGGAGCGGACCGTCAAGGTCACCAACCCCGACAAGGTCTATTTCCCTGGGATCGGCGCCACCAAGCGGGAGCTGGTGGAATATTACGTGAGCGTCGGCGAGGGAGCGCTGCGGGCGCTACGAGACCGGCCAACCAACCTGAAGCGCCACCCCGACGGCGTGCAGACCGACGCGATCTACCAGAAGCGCATGCCGCCCCGGCATCCCGACTGGCTCCAGTCGGTGACGGTGACGTTCCCGAGCGGGCGCACGGCGCAGTCGCTGCGGGTCACCGAGGTGGCCGCCATCGCCTACAGCGCCAACCTCGGCACCATCGACTTCCACCCGTGGCAGGTGCGCGCCACCGACGCCGAACACCCCGACGAGCTGCGCATCGACCTCGATCCGCAGCCTGGGCTGGAGTTCGACGCGGCGCGCAAGGCCGCTTTCCTCACCCGCGAGGTGCTGGCCGACCTCGGGATGGACGGGTTCGTCAAGACGTCGGGCAACCGCGGGGCCCACATCGCCGTGCGCATCGAGCCGCGCTGGGACTTCATCCAGGTGCGCCACGCCGGCATCGCCCTGGCCAGGGCCGTGGAGGAGCGTGATCCCGGCCTGGTGACCACGGCGTGGTGGAAGGAGGAGCGCGGCGAGCGGGTGTTCATCGACTACAACCAGAACGCCAGAGACCGCACGGTGGTCAGCGCCTACTCCGTCAGGGCCAAGCCGCACGCGCCCGTCTCGACGCCGCTCACCTGGGACGAGCTGGCCGACGCCGACCCGCGTGACTTCGACATCCGCACGGTGCCCGCCCGCTTCGCCGAGCTGGGCGACGTGCACGCGGCCATCGACGACCGCGCCTACTCCATTGAGCCTCTGCTCGACCTCTACGCCGGGGACGACCGCGGCGACATGCCCTATCCGCCCAACTACCCCAAGATGCCGGGCGAGCCGATGCGGGTGCAGCCGAGCCGGGCCAGGTCCGGCAAGGAGGAATAGACCTCGCGCCCGGGCCGTGCGCCCGGCGCACGGGAACCGGCCCGAACCCACGTCATTCTGTGATCGACGTAGAGTGACGTCGGCGGCCGGGTGCGGCGGCGGCGCGCGGCCGGTGCGTTCTGACGGGTCACCGCACGAGATGGTGCGGGACCAGCTCGCGGACCTCGCCCCTCTCCAGGTAGACGACCTTGTCGGACAGTCCGGCCCGCTCGATGTGGTGGCGGAAGTCGTCCAGCGGCGAGCTGAAAACGGTGTAGTCGTCGTAGTGCACGGGCACGACGGTGTGCGGGTGGATCAGGTCCACCCAGGCGGCCCCCTGCTCGCCGTCCATGGTGACCAGCAGCGTGCCGAGCAGCTTCGTGCCGCCGAGGTGCACGACGGCCAGGTCGATGTCGGGGAAGCGGCGCGGGATCGCGTCGAGACGGCGGTCGAGCAGGGTGTCGCCGCTGATGTGCATGGTCAGCTCCACCCGCTCGTCCCGGTTGCAGAACTCCAGCATCGTGCCGATCACCGGCGGCAGCAGCGCCTCGGCAGGGCCTGGCGCGTGTCTGGCCGGCAGGGCGGTGATCTTCACCAGGCCGCCGGGGCCGCGCAGCTCGTGCTGCTGCCACTCCGCCAGACCCACGCTCGCCCGGAACCCGCCGCGGCGCAGCCGACCGGCCGCGGCGGTCGTCGTGATGATCGGCGTCGCCCTGTCCAGGCCCTTGCGGGCCACCCGGTCCCAGTGGTCGCCGTGCATGTGGGACAGCACCACCGCGTCGAGCGGCGGCAGGTCCTCGATCTCGACGGCGGGATCGGCGAGGCGGCGCGAGGCCAGACCGTAGCCGAGGTAGGCGAGCTGTCCCCGGTGCAGGAAGTTGGGATCCGTCAGCAGCGTGAAGCCGTTGTAGCGGATCAGCACGGTCGCGTTGCCGATGAACTGCAGGCTTCCCTTCACGGCGGCTCACCCCTGACCTTCGTCGCTTTGCAACCTTTTCTGCTGCCACCTGAGGAAGAGCCCAAACCCTCCGTGTCCGGTCGGTTTCACTTCGATCACATAACTTGACTCCAGATCTAATAGTTCGCAAGGCTCTCTTGTGTATCGGGGGACGTCCAACCGATCTTGGAGCCTTCACATGGCAAGAGCGCGACGTCTCGTGGCCGGCGCGATGACCGCCTTCGCGATCGCGGGCGCGAGCCTGGCAGCAGGCCTCAGCCCTGCCTCCGCCTCCGCCTCCGCCTCCGCCGATCTGGTGCCGGTCGAGCTGCCCACCTGCCTCCTCCCGCTGCCGATCCTCTGCGACGAGCCCTCCGGCGAGCCCGTTCCCGAGCCGGGGCCGGACGAGCACGAGTCGGAGGAGTCCTGGTCGCACGAGCCGAAACCGGCCGATCCTTGGCCGGGAACGGTGGAGTCCGGCGAACCGTGGCGTCCGGCCGGCGAACACGAGCACCGGGTTCCGGAGGGGCATCCGGAAACCGGTGGCGGAGCGCTCGCGTCCGGCGAGCCGATGTGGCCGTTCGCCCTGGGCGGGACGGCGCTGCTGGCCGGAGCCGGGCTCGCCGGGCTCGCGATCCGGCGCCGCAAGGGTGTCGCCTAGGGTGGCCGGACCCGCCGGGGGCCGCGCGCCGGGACAGCGGACGATCGTGCTGGTCGCCACGGTCGCGTCGCTGGCCGGAGTGCTGCTCATCGGGCTCGGGCTCAGCGGCATCGTGGGTGGCGAGCAGGAGCCCGTCGCCTCCGTACGTCACGAGTCGCCCGCACCGACCAGCGGCGTGCCGCTCACGGACGTGCCGCTGTCCAAGGTGGCCGAGCCCATGCGGGCCGCCCGGCCCACGGCCGTCTACATCCCGTCCATCGGCGTGGCCGCCCCGCTCATGGAACTCGGCCTGGACGCCGACGGCGCCATCGAGAACCCGCCGTTCGACCCGCCGAACCAGGCCGGCTGGTACCGCTACGGGCCCGTCCCCGGCCAGCGCGGCGCAGCCGTGATCACCGGCCACCTGGACACCAGGACCGGCCCGGCCGTCTTCGCGAGCCTGAAGAACGTCAAGCGCGGCGACCAGGTGCAGGTGCTGCGCGCCGACCGCTCGGTGGCCGTCTTCGTCGTGGACAAGGTCGAGCACACCCCGAAGCGCCGCTTCCCCGCCAAGAAGGTCTACGCCAGGCTCTCCTACCCGGGGTTGCGGCTGGTGACCTGCGGCGGGGCGTTCGACCGGCGGGCGCACAGCTATGAGGACAACACGATCGTGTACGCGCACCTGGCGGCGCCGTACTATCCCGGAAGCTGATCACGGGTCGCGTGGCAGGCCGAGCGCGCGCTCGGCGATGATGTTGAGCTGCACCTCCGTCGTGCCGCCGCCGATCGTGAACGCGCGGGTGGTGAGGATCATGCGGCTCCAGTGCCGGTCCGCCGGGGCCAGCGACCAGCAGAACTCCGAGACCGCCTGCGCGTGCCGCATGCCGAGCAGCTTGCGCACGCTGGACGCGGTCCACGGGTCCCCGGCGGACGCGCGGCGGCTTGCTCCGGCCCGGTCGCGATCGTGGCGTGCGCGCGGGTCGCGGGCGGCGGCGGACAGCTTCGCGAGGGTGACGCGCAGGCCGAGCGCCGAGATGGCCTGGCCCTCCGCCCACAGCCGGCCCGCCTGCTCCCGCTGCGACTGCCGGAGCGGCGGCAGCCTCGTGATGAGCTCGGCCATGTCGGTGTGCTGGGATCCCGGGCCCCACGAGTCGCCGAGCGCGACGCGTTCGTGGGAGAGCGTGTCGCGGGCCACCCGCCAGCCTGCGTCCACGTCGCCGACCACCAGGTCGTCCGGTACGAACACGTCGTCGAGGAACACCTCGTTGAAGACCTCCGCCCCGTTGATCTCCTTGAGCGGTCGCACGGTGATGCCCGGCGAGGACATGTCCACCAGAAAGTACGTGATGCCGTCATGTTTTGATTTATCAGGAGAAGTCCGGGCGAGGCAGATGCCCCAGTGGGCGTGCTGCGCGAGCGACGTCCAGATCTTCTGACCGGTCAGCGCCCAGCCGCCCTCCACCCTGGCGGCCTTCGTGGACAGCCCGGCCAGGTCGGAGCCCGCGCCAGGCTCGCTGAAGAGCTGGCACCACACGATCTCCCCGGCGAACGTGCCCGGCAGGAATCGATCCTGCTGCTCGCGGCTGCCGTACCGGACGATGGAAGGGACCGCCCACGCGGCGATGCCCAGGTTCGGCCGCCCGAGGTCGCGGAATTCCTGGTGGATGATCACCTGTTCGAGCGGCGTGGCGTCCCTGCCCCACGGCCGGGGCAGGTACGGCATGATCCAGCCCTCCCGCGCGAGCCGGTCACGCCGTTCCGCCGGGCTCGCCGCACGCAGCGACCGGGCCTGCGCCCTGATGGCGTCCCCGACGGGGGCGGCCTCCTCGGGCAGGTCCGGCTCCATCCGGCGACGTGTCCCCGACACCGCGAGCCCGGCCACCTCCTCGGCCCACGGCCCGGGATCTCCCACCAGCATCCGGCCGGACAGGGCTCGGCGGTAGTAGCGGTGCGCGTCGTGCTCGAAGGTGTAGCCGATGCCGCCCAGCACCTGGATCGTGTCCGCCGTGCACCGTACCGCCGCATCCGGCCCGAGCACCGCCGCCACCCCGACCGCCAGCCTGACCTCGTCACACAGGCCATGCACCCCATCGCCGCCCCGGCCCGCGTCGTCCTGGCTCGTGTCGTTCCCGGCCGTGTCGTCAAGGTTCGCGTCACTTCGGGCCTCGCCGTGGTGGGCCGCGTCACTTCGGGCCTCGCCGTGCGCGTCCGTGTCACCCCTGCTCGCGTCGTCGCGGTCCGTGTCACTCCGGGCCGCGACGTTCATGGCGGGGGCGACGGTCACGGTTCGGAGGTCGTCCATGGCTCTGGCGGCATCCCACACGGCGGCGCGGGCCTGTTCCAGAGCCACCAGGGCGGCGGCCACCCGGTGCTTGACTCCTTGGAACTGCCCGATGGGCCGCCCGAACTGCTCGCGCACCTTGGCGTGTTCGGCCGCCGTCGTGACCGCCCACGCGGCAACGCCGCACCCGTCGGCCCCGAGCAGCACGGCCGCGATCTCCCGTACCGGTACGCCGTCCAGCACCAGACCGGCGGCCATCCGGCTCGCGGGCATGGGGCGGCCCGTCGTCCGGTCGTTCGTGGTCGGGTCGTTCGTGGTCGGGGCGGAGGGGATCGGGTCGTCCACCGTACGGTCGGTGGGTGCGGCCCGTACGGTGACGGAGCAGAGCTCCCGGTCGAGGTCCACCCCGTCGACGGGCTCGGCGACGACGCCGGCGCGGTCCAGCACCGCCCACGTGCCCCCGCCGACCGGGACGAGAAAGAGATCGGCCGCCGCCGACCCCAGCGCGAGAACGGCACTGCCGGCGACCGGCCCCGCGCCTGGTCGGGTGGGCGACACGGCGGCGGGTGCTCCGTTGGACGGTGTGATGGAGGGCGATGTGATCGCCGGTACCGAGGTGGGCGGTGTGACGGAGGGTGGCCCTGTTCGTGGTGTGGTGACGGGTGGTGTGATGGCAGGCCGGGTGGGGAGCACGACGGTGGCGGTCGAGGAGCCGTCGGCGAGGACCTGGAGCAGGTCCCGCCCTTCGCCGTGCCCGCCGGCGCCCGCCCAGGCGAGCGCCGCCGACACCACGACCGTCGGCAGATAGGCGCCGGTGACGCGCCGTTCGCCCAGCGCTTCCAGGGCGACGCACAACTCCAGCAGCCCGTACCCCTGCCCGCCCACCTCCTCGGGCAGGTGCAGGCCCAGCAGGCCCTGGCCGGCCAGCGCGGCGTGGTCGGCAGCGCGCCCGGCGAATCCTCGTACCGAGTCGGCGAGCGCCTGGTGTTCCTCGGTCAGCCCGATGCCCATGCGCACGAATCTAGAACGTTATTCGGCCGGCGAAAACCATTCGCGGTCGCCAGACCACGACCGTTACCCTCGCTGCTGTCCGAACCGTGACGTCTATGGGCCGTCGTGCCCGGGAAGTGGGGGACGAATGCCTGCCGTCGCGCCACGCGCGCCTCGCCGTACCATGGGCGGCTCCTGCTTCTGAGGTCTCCTCTGACCTGCCGGACCGCCTGCCGTATTCAGCGTGCCCGCGAGGCCCGCTTGGCGCACCTTGCTGCTCTTTCATGATCCATTCGGCAAGGAGTACCCCAGGTTGTCCACCCATCGTTCCATCACGACCACCGAGACCTTCCCGTGCGTACGCTGCGGCCTGACCGTGACCGCCAACGCACCCGACGGCACCCGGCGCAACCACTGCCCGAGCTGCCTGCACTCGCGGCACGTGCTCGACCACGCGGAAGGCGGCCCGTCGGAGTGCGGGTCGCGGATGATCCCGATCTCGATCGCCGTCCTGCGCGCCGGCGACTGGATGCTCATCCACCGCTGCACCCGGTGCGGTGAGCTGACGTCCAACCCCATCTGCGGTGACGACAACCAGCTCATCCTCATGCGCATGGCCGTACGTCCGATCGCGCAGCCGCCGTTCCCGCTCGAAGCGTTCGGCGACCTCTGATGCCGCGCAGGAGAACGGACCAGGAACGGCCGCAACGGCGCAAGGCACATCACCAGGCTCCCGACGACGCGTTCCGCTGCGTGGGGTGCCGCCTCGACGTGCCGGCGGTCGCGCCGGGCACCGCGCACCGCAACCACTGCCCGCACTGCCTGACCAGCCTGCACGTCGACCGCCGGATCCCCGGGGACAGGCGGGCCGCCTGCCGGGGCCGGATGGCGGCGCTGAGCGTCAGCGTCCGCCAGGACGGGGAGTGGCTGATCATCCATCACTGCCAGTCCTGCGGCGAGCTCAGCGCCAACCGCATCGCGGGCGACGACAACGCGCTGGCGCTGCTGCGCATCGCCATCCGCCCGCTGTACGACACCCGCCTGCCGGTCAGCGCCCTGCTGGCCCTCTGACGGGTCCGCGATGGGGTCTCCGTACGCCGTCCGTACGCCGTCCGTACGGAGGCCCCGCATTCTGTCGGCCCGTGACGTTAGGCTTCCCGCGTGGTCAGCGAACACGATCTGGACCTCGGCGACGGCCGCACACTCCACGTGTACGACACGGGTCCGGCCGCCGGCGGCGACGGGCCGGTCGTCCTCTGGCACCACGGCACCCCCAATGTCGGCTCGCCGCCGGCGCCGCTTTTCGCGGTCTCCGAGCGGCTCGGCATCCGCTGGGTGTCGTACGACCGTCCCGCGTACGGCGGTTCCACGCCGTCGCCCGGCCGGGACCTGGCATCGGCGGCCGGATACGCGTCGAGGGTCGCCGACGAGCTGGGCATCGGCAGGTTCGCGGTGATGGGCCATTCCGGGGGCGGCTCGCACGCTCTGGCCTGCGGAGCCCTGCTGCCCGATCGTGTCAGGGCCGTGGTCGGCGTGTCAGGGCCGGCCCCGTACGGCGCGGACGGTCTCGACTGGTTCGCGGGCATGTCGGTCTCCGGCCAGGCGTCCCTGCGTGCCGCCGTCGCGGGCCGCGCGGCGAAGGAACGGCACGAGGCGGCGGCCGCATACGACCCGGAGATGTTCACCCCGGCGGATCACGACGCGCTGGGCGGCGACTGGTCGTGGTTCGGCAGCGTGGTCGGGCCGGCGGTGGAGGGC
>NZ_SMKO01000069.1 GCF_004348685.1 Nonomuraea deserti
TATAAGAGACAGACCGCCGCCTCCGGAGCCGTTGCCTCCGAAGCCGCCTCCGGGCGGGCCGTTGATGACGCCACCGCCAGAGCCGAGGGAGGGGTAGTCGAACGTAGGCGGCGTCAAGTCCGGGTCGTGGCATTCGGGACCGAAGGCGTAGACCCAGCAGGGAAGGTGCCCGGAGGGATCAACGGTGCCGAGGGGGTTGGCCAGGCCGTAGGCGTGGCGGTTGCCGGCGGTGGAGGGGATCTGCGGGATGGTCCAGGTGTCGCGGCTGGTGAACGCGCCGGTGCCGGGGTCGTACCACCGGGCGTGCATGTTGACCGCGCCTGTGGTGGGGTCGGTCCACTCGCCCTGGAAGCCGACACCGGGCGTCTCCCCCGACCCGCCGAGTTGGGCGCCGAAAGGGTCGAACGTGCGGGTGCCGGACGTCTCTGCGCCGCCGTAGCGGGCGGTGACGTCGCCGTGCAGGTCGGCGTACAGCAGCTTGCCGGTGGCGGTGGAATTGACGGCCTTGTCGGCGACCGGTTCGGCGCTGACGCCGCGGCTGGTCAGCCTCGTGCCGTCGGAGACGACGTCGTTGCCCAGGCCGCTGTACTTGTAGGCGGTGCCGTTGCGCTGGGCGATGCGTCCGAGGCTGTCGTAGGTGTACTGGGCCCCGTCCGAGGTGAGCTGGTCGAAGGCGTCGAAGGTGAGGTTGCGGTTTCCGGCGGTGGCGGTGGTGCCGCGTGGCCTGTAGGTGTAGTCGATCCCGTCGCCGGACAGGAGCTGGTTGCGTGCGTCGTAGGTGAAGGTGGTGGAGCCGGCCTTGGTGCGGTTGCCGGCGTCGTCCCATTCGTACGTCGTGGCGGTGCCGCTGGGCGGGGTCCAGGAGGTGAGCCGATTGGCGCCGTCGTATTGATAGGTATTGGGAGATTCCACCCCGTTCGTGATGGTCTTCTTCGAGGTGACGTTGTCGTCGCGGTCGTAGCGGTATTCGGTGCCCTGGATGATGCGCGACACCGCACCACCGGCGGTGTATTCCGTGATCTTGTCGCCGAGCAGGCGGCTCAACGAGTCGTAGGTCTTGACTCGCTTGACCAGGCCCGCCGTGCCGCGCTGGGTGGTGGAGAGAAGCCGGCCCGCCGAGTCGTACGCGAAGTCGACGGTGCTGCCGGACAGGCCGTCGGTGACGGAATTCGTGCGGCCCGCGCCGTCGTAGGTGTACGTCGAGTTCCCCGCCGCGTCGCCGCGCGTGGCGAGCCGGCTGTCGGCGGTGTAGGTGAAGGTGGCGTCGCCGGCCGGGCCGCGGGTGGTCAGCAGGTTGCCGCGGTCGTCGTAGGTCAGCTGGGTCGGCCCGCCCGGCCCGCCGAAGGAGGTGAGCCGCCCGCCCGGGTCGTAGCCGTACGTCTTGTCGGCGGTCGGCGCCTCCGCACCGGTGCCGCGCTGGACCCTGAGCCGGCTCTGGGCGTCGTACTCCGCGGTGAGGGTCACCCCGCCGGGGACGACGTGCCGTACCGGGTTGCCGGCCGCGTCGTAGGAGGTGGTCCAGGTCCGGTCAGGCGCGTTCGGGGTGGTGGCGGTGACCGGCTCGATCGTCGACTCCGGCAGTCCCCAGGACGTGAACGTGTAGTCGGTGGCGTGCCCGTTGCCGTCGACGAACCGGGTCCGGTTGCCGGCCGCGTCGTAGCCGAACGTGGTACGGATCGTCTTGGCGTCGCTGACCTCCTCCTCCTGGCTCACCAGGCGGTTCATCGCGTCGTAGGCGAGCGTGGTGGTCCGGCCCTCGGGCGAGGTGCTCGAGGTCAGGTTGCCGTTGGGGTCGTACGTCATCTGCCGGCGACGCTGTTCGACTCCCCACGGTTCCGTCACCTGCCCGGCCACGATGGCCTGGCCGAGCAGGTTGTAGCCGACGCGGGTCGTGGCCCCGGCCGGATCGGTGGAGGCGCGCAGGCGGCCCACGTTGTCGTAGGCGTAGGTGGTGGTCCGGCCGGTCGGGTCCTTGCTGGTGAGCCGCTCGCCGGCGGCGTTGAAGGTGCTGGTGGCGGTGCGACCCGTCGGGTCGGTCACCGCGGTCGGGTTGCCCGCGTCGTCGTAGCCGTACCTGGTGACGAAGTACGCCTGCGGCGCGCGTTCGACGGCGGTCTGGGTGATGCGCCGGCCCAGCTCGTCATAGGTGTACTCGACGGTGGCGCCGTTCGGGTCGACGACCGAGCGCGGCTCGCCGTTGCGGTCGTACCGGACTCTGGTGACGCTGGGCCGACCGTCGACCGCCGGCAGCGTCTCGGTCAGTGGCCGGCCGTGCGGGTCGAAGGTACGGGTGGTGGTCCGCTTCAGCGGGTCGATCACCGAGGTCTCGTTACCGAGAGCGTCGTATCCGATGAGCGTCTCGGCCCGGATCACCTGCCCGCCGGGCGGCGTGTAGTCGGGCCGCCGGACCGACGCCGCCTGCCCGAGCAGGTTGTAGCCGACCGTGGTGACCGCTCCGTTCGGATCCTTCAGGTGTGTGGGGTCGCCGAAGGTGTCGTAGCCGACGGTCGTCTGCGGCTTCACGCCGGCCTGCCGCTGCCCGGCCACCCAGGTCTCCACCTGCGGGCCGGTCTCGGTGACCAGCCGGCCGAGCGCGTCGTAGGTGAACGTCGTCGGGAGCCGCTTGCGGTCCACGTGCTCGATCACGAGGCCGCGCTCGTCGCGGTCGTACGTGGTGGACACCACGCTGCCCCCGTCGCCCTCGACCGCCTGGACGTCCGTGGCGACGACCATTCCGGCCGCGTCGTAGCGGTACTTGGTGGTCTCGACCCGGCCGGACAGGACGGTGCCGGTGCGATCGACGGCGACCGGCAGGCCGTCGGCGGCGCGGGTGTAGGCGGTGCTGCGGTTCAGCCCGGCCGGGTCGAGGGTCTGGGCGGCGAGATAGCCGGCGGTGTCGTAGGCCATCGTGGTGACCCGTCCGCCCGCGGCGATGATCTTCGTGACGTTGCCGGCCGGGTCGTACTCGCGCTGGTCGAGCAGCACGTCCTTGCGGCTGCCGTCGGCCTGCAGCACGTTCTTGCGCGTGGCGGTCGCCGGGAGGTCGTCGTCGTAGTAGGTGTAGCGGGTCTCCCGGCCCATCGCGTCCGCCTTGCCCGCCAGCCGTCCGGCGGCGTCGTACGTCCGGACCTCCAGGACCAGCGCCTGGGAAGTGGAGTCCTCGGGGTCGACGTTCGCGCCCACGGCCGTGCGGCGCAGCAGCCGGCCTTGGGTGTCGTAGTGGGTGATCCAGGTGGTGCCGGCCCGGTCGATGAACCGCTCCTCCAACCCGGCGTTGCGCAGCTCGCGCTTCTCCTGCCTGCCGTCGGGGAAGGTGGTGGCGACCAGCCTGTCGTGCGCGTCATAGGTGAAGCTCGTGGTGCGCGCCGGGTCTCCGCCGGTCGTGTCGCTTTCGGTGATCTGGGTGCGGTTGCCGTTGGCGTCATAGACGTAGCGGGTCCTCAGGGTGTGCTTCACCCCTGACACCGTGTTCGTCACCGAGGGCGAGGTCACCGTCTCGACCTCCGAGCGCGGCGTGTAGGTGTAGGTGGTCGTGCCCAACTCCTGCCCGGACGCCTTGAGCCGCGTCTGGCTGATCCGCCGGCCAATGCCGTCATGGGCGTAGCGGGTGCGCAGCCCGACCGGTGAGACCTCCTCGGCCAGGTCCCCGTTGCTCCGGTAGAGGTAACGGGTGGTCTGCTGGGCTCTGCGCCCGGTGTGCTCGATCAGCAGCCCCGGCGGAACCGTGCCGCCGCCGTCGGCCGACTCGCTGCCGAGGGAGTATTTCCAGGTCTCGACCGGGTTGGTAGTGGTGCCATTCGGCTTCGGATAGGTGACCGACAGGAGCCGCCCGACGGTGTCGTACCGGTACACCGTCCGGTAGGTGGCGTCATCGGGCCCGGACGACCGGGCGTCGGAGTCAGTGAGCTTGCGGTCGTTGCGCGGGTCGAGGGGGTTGCTCTTGTCCACGAAATACGTCGCGTACGACGTCTGGCACGAGTCGGCGGCCCGGCAGGTCGTGCGCGACAACACGTTGCCGCGGTCGTCGGTGGTGAACGTGATCCGGTGATCGAGCTCATCGACCTCGGCCGACCGGAACCCCGCGGTGTTGTACCCGTAGCTGCGGGTCCTGCCGCCATGGGTGCGCTTGGTCAGCCGGCCGCCGTGATCGGCGTCGAACTCGTAGACATAGTCCGGGTACGGCCCGTGCAACACCACCCGGCGCACCGCCTCGTTACGGCTGGGCGCGTCGAGGGTCCAGCTCCGCCCCGAGTGATCGGTGTAGCTCGTCACCCGGTCCGTGCCGGTGTCGTAGCTCAGCCGGGCGGCGATCCGGTCGTCCTGCGGCAGCGTCACCGTGGTCAGCTGCTGGACCTGCCGCGCCGCCGCGGCGTGCTGGGCGACCGCGGTCGAGCCGAGCGGATGCTGGTAGAGCGCGATCTCGTCGATGCTCCCGGCGAAGAACGAGTCGCCGCCGTTGCCCGACGGCCACCCGGTGGTCTTGCCCGCGCCGGCCACCAGGTACGGCATCTCATCGTGATCGATGAGACCCTTGATCGTGTCGTCCCGCTCCGGGTCGGCGTCGTCCTTCTGCGCCACGCCGTCGATGTACAGCTTCTGGGTGTCGATCGACCCGGACAGCACCACGTGGTGCCAGCGGCCGTCGTTGACATGGCCGTCGGAGATGATCTGCCGCTGGCCCTCGGGTTCGGGCACCCAGAATCCGCCACGCAGGTAGCCGTCCCGTCCGACGTACAACACCGGCGTCCACTGCTTGCTCGGTGTGGCCGAGCCGAAGGGCTGGTCGGCGTAGCTCATCAGCACGCCATCCGCGGTGGTCCTGAACCACAGCTCGACCGCGAGGGTCATCGTGCTGCTGGCCAGCTTGGCCGGTAGGTCGATCCGGCTGCTCGTCCCGTTGAACGCCGCGGCGCCGTCGGTGGTGCCGGCCAGCGCACCCGTGACGCCGAGCGTCACCGAGCGGTAGGTGCCCGCGTCCGCGCCCGGCGTACGGGCGGTGACGTTGGCCGCGCCGCCCGTGGTCGTCTCGCCGAGCCGCCAGTACGCCCGCGGGCTGTCGTCCACGGCCACCGACCGGTAGTGCGAACCCGCCTGATACGCGTACCGGGTGCAGTTCGGCGCCGCAGCCGGGTTGCACGCGCTGGTCAGCCGGTCACCTTCGTAGGTGTAGGTCCAGGCAAGCGACGGCTGGTCCGTGCTCACCCGGGTGACGTGCCCGCCGGTCCAGGTCAGGTCCAGCCGCCGACCGCTGGTCAGGTTGCGCACGCTGACCGGCCTGCCGTCCGGGCAGGCGGCCTCGTACTCCAGCTCCTGGACCAGGCCGCTCGGATCGGTGATCCGGTCCAGCTTGCCGCACGCGTAGAAGCGCCACTGGCTGCCGCTGGTGTCGCGCAGCGTGAACTTCGCGGTGCTCGTGTCATGGGCCAGGGTGAGGTTCTGCCCCATCGGCGGCGCGTACGTGCCGTCGTGGTTGCGGCCGAAGCGCACCTGGCGGCCCGTCGGGAGCGTCACCGTCACGTTGCCGGACCCGTCGTCGTCCTCCGACAGCTCGGTGTCCAGCCGCGACGCCCAGCCCTCGCCGAAGGCGTTGGTGTCACGCGGGTCGAGGCTGTTGTACGCGCGGGTGATGGTCAGATCCGGGCCGACGGTGGCCACCGACGCGTCAGTGCTGGTCATCCCGTAGTTGCCGACCTGCGGATCGAGCCCCGGCGCCGGTGCCCCCTGCGGGGTCCCGCCCAGATGGGAGGTGATCTCCGGCTGCGGCACCCGTGTGTTCAGCTGCAGCGGGCCGCGCCACTCACCGGCCGTCACATTGTCGTGCACCTGGACCCACCAGTAGTACGTCTGGCTCCAGCGCAGTTCGCCCGCCGGCGGCACCCACGTCGCGTTCGTCCAGTCCTGCGTCTGCGTGCAGTCGACCGGCGCCTCGGGGTTGCCCGCGCAGATCCGGAACTTGTACTTGAACCCGGTCCCCGGCCAGTTGTCGTCGTCGTGACCCTCCGCATACAGCGTCGGCCTGATCGAGTCGACCGCCGCGCCGCTGCCCGGCTGCTGGAAGCGGGTGGTCGGCGGGACATTGACCACCCGCAGGCTGAACGCCCCATGCGGCACGCCGTACTCTCGGTAGTCGACGCTGCCGTTGTACATCGTCATGGCCACCTGATACTCGCCCGGCGGCAGCGGCACGATGGGCACGCTCATCGCCACCGACGCGTTCGGGCCGGCGTTCCCCGGGACGTTGAACTTCGGCGAGGCGTGCACGACCTTGCTGCCCTGCTTGACGATGAAGCCGAACTTGTGCGGGCCGCTCGGCGTCCACGTCACCGCACCACGGTTACGCACCGTCGCCTTCAGCTGGCCCGCCCGATTCGCCGTCGGCAACGTCACCTCGTCCACCCGGTACTCGGCGCCCTGCGGGGAGTACTCGACGTCCAGGTACGGCACGCCCGCGCCGTTCTCGGCGGTGGCCTGCGCCGAGCCGAACCTCTTGTACGCCCCGGCGTCCCCCTCGTCGGTCGCACGCACCGACAGGCCGTGGAACGGCGCGCCGTGCGTCCAATCGGTGAGCACGTCCCGATCCAGCTCCAGCGGGAGGGCAGCCCTCGCCGCCGGGCATTCAGCCCGCCCGTACGCGAACGACCGCTGGCTCAGATGCTGCGCGAGGGGGGCACCCGGCCAGGTGGTCATCCGGGATCCGGACCAGGACGCGCCGACCGCGTACACGTCCACCGGCTTCGGGGTACACGTGGCGCTCTGCACGTTGTACAGGTTCAGCGCCGCACCGACGACGTACTGGTTGGGCAGGCTCCTGCCGAGCTCGGAGAAGTGCAGGTAGGCCGCGTGAACCCGCCCTGAGCTCTCCTTACCGATCTTGAGGAACTCCTCCCCGGAGTGATCGCCCGGCGCGCCGGTGGTAACGTAGGTGTCATCGCCGTCACCGTTGATCTGCGTCTTGAAGCTCAGGTTCGCCATGGCCGGGAACACCCGGCTGCTGTCGCGCAGCCAGTCCTCAGCCAGCTCCACCCGCAGCACCCAGGACGGGCCGGACTGCTGCAGCCGGTAACGCACGCCCTGGGAGGTCGTGGCCTTCTCGTCGCGCATCGACCCGGCGGGGACCAGCACCTTGACAACGCCTCCGGCATCGGACAACGCGAGGTCGCCGGTGGCCTCGTCCAGGACGGGGGTCAGGCCGCGTAATCGGAGATCGAAGTCGTACGAGGTCGGCGCGTCGGCGGAGTGCACCACGATGTTGCCCTTGAGCCCGGTCGCGGTGGCGCCGAGTCGGAGGTCGGTGTCCGGCCGTACACCGGTATAGCCGACCCGCTCGCCGGAGATCCGGCCGGGCGCGGCGGCCGCCCCGCGCAGCCCGAAGGCCACCTCGTGCGCGTCGTCCAGCGTCAAAGTGGCGAGGTTCCCGGCGGCGGCGGTGGCCGCGAAGCTGACCGGGGAGGGGACGAGCCGGGGCGCGATGCGCCCACCGGCGTCATGGGCCAGGTCGAGGTCGATCGGTGCCCAGCTCCCGTCCGTCCGTCGAGCCTGTACCGGCTCGCTGTACAGGCGGCGAGTGTGCGTCCCGTCCTCGTTCTGGTAGACGCGGGAGGTCGCGGAGCGCTGCTCGACCAGCTCCTTGCCGACCTCGACCACGTCCTCGCCCTGCGTCCGCTCGGCCGCGAGCATCCTCACGTTCGTCAACCGCTGCGGCGGCTGCGATGCGGGCGGATCGAGGGCCTGCACGGGCAGCCGGTCCGCGACCGCATGCTTGGGACGCTTCGGCTCACGCTCGGGGCTTCGCAGGCTCGTCACCGTGGAGCCGCCCGGGCGCAGGTCCTCCGCGGAGCCGGATAATTGCTCCGGCGCCTCACTCGCCGCGCCGGGCGGCGGCCCCTCCTCTGTGTTCCGGGTAACGGGTAGCTCCGCCGCCTGGACGGCGGGCGTCAACGTGAACAGGCAGACAACCGCAGTTACAGCACACCGCACCCGCATGGCGACAGCCCCACATCTCGAGTGACCAAAACCTCGCGTACCAGCGGTGTGGCTGATGACCGCTGCTGTACGTGAGCATGATGACCGGCGGGTGGCTTCTGTTCGGCTTCACCGGAGCGTCCATCCGCACCGCTGCCTGATTGCTTTCGCCATTCGTCGGTAATTTGGTGGACACCGAACCATCGATGCCCTAGACCTGCTTACCAGGACATACATGGACGATGTATCGGAACGTCGTGACCGGGAGACGGGAGTGCGACAGATCGAGTTCCGGTCGACCACTCGGCGAACCTGAACGCATCGGAACTGAACATGGCGGATCCGCTCGAACGCCTGCGCATGGAAGCGTCGCGCGACAACTACACCTCGATGGTCCGGCTGGCACAGGCGCTATACGGGAACGGGGCCGGGCCTCACGAGGTCCTGCACCAATGTTATGGGGTCCAATTTCCCGACGAGTTTCTCGTGATCGCCGAGGCTGACCCCGACCAACGTGACTGGCTACTCGGCTGGTTGACCCTTCTACCATGGAAGTTGGCCATTCCGCTGGCCCGCCGCCGCCCACTCGGGGCCGGCCGGATCCACGATATCGAGCGGGAGATTCACGGTCGGGATCCGGACCTGATTCCCCTCGTCCTCTGCAGGAGCTCCGTCAGTCATTTCGTCTGGGGGTTCGCCGGCTCGTGCCTCTGCTACCGGCTGAGCGAACTCGAGGCGGGACGGACGACCACATACCGTACCCACTCCAGTTATTCAAACGTCGACCCCCGCCCCGGCGCCGCGCCGGATGAGATCGTGCGATGTGGCGATTCCCTGCTGGCGGCCTTGCACCAGCACCACTCCGACGACCTCGCCGGAGTCAAGTGGGCTGAACGTGCATCGGCGCGCCAGAGCGGTGGCGGTTGGGCGGATGACGAAGACGTAGAAATGGCGCAATTGGTACTCGCGGACATTGAGGAGCTGCAGCGACGGGTCGCCGAGCACCAGAACGACTGACCAGCGTCGACTGGGCGGGACGCGCCGCAGGCCGCCTCGCTTCTCCAGTAGCCAGATGCCACCGTGTCGGCGATGACCACGCCAGCTTCGATGAGGACGTTGCCGGGGTCGCGATCAGCGGCATGTTTCTTGTCCGGTAAGTAGCCGACGAGAGTCCGGTGGTTGCCCTGGCCCCGTATCGGCGTCGCCTCAATACTTGCTGGGCCGGGCGGCCATCGCGCTCACTCATCAGCCGCCTTGCCTCATGCCAGGAGAAATGAGGTCGGGTACGTGCACCGGAACAGACGTTCATTCATCACCATGGCGGCGCTCGCTGCCATGGGCGGTCAGAGCCTGATCGCGGCCACACCCGCCGCCTCCGACACCGGCGAATGGGCGGTCCTGCCCACGCCGAGCCCCGGCACAGGCGACAACGAGTTACTATCCGTGTCGGGCAGCGCAGAAGACGACTTCTGGGCGGTCGGCAGGTACGAGACCAGTCCCGGAGGCCCCGTCAAACCCCTCTCCCTGCACTGGCACGGTTCCGGGTGGCACACGTTGCCCGTGCCGGTGCCGGCCGGGAAGGACCGGGTGGAGCTGACCGGCGTCATGTCGATCGCGCACGGTGACGCCTGGGCGGTGGGACACGCCGGCACGATGGCCGGCGACGACGAGACGGCGCTGATCCTGCGCTGGCGGACCGGTGGGTGGCAGACCGTGCCGAGCCCTGCTGTGGGCGACCCCGACACGCCGCACCGTCTGAAGGCGGTGGCCGCCTCCGGGACGAACGACGTGTGGGCGATCGGTGAGGCACGCCGGCTGGGCCGAACCAGGCCCGTGGTCCTGCATTGGGACGGCACGGCGTGGACGGTGGTACCGGTTCCCGAGCCGTCGGCGGGCGACACCGTGCTGTCCGCCGTGGCGGTGCGGTCGGCCACCGAGGCCTGGGCCGTCGGGCACACCTCCAGCGCGGTCGCCGGGCCCGCGGTGGAGCCGTACGTCTTGCGATGGAACGGGTCCACCTGGAGCCGCGTCCCCACGCCCAACGACGGCGACATCGGCCTGACGCTGTCCGCCGTCGCCGTCGGCCAGGCCGGTACGGTGATGGCCACCGGTGAGAAGCGCTGGCGCGCTGCGGACGGCAGCATCACCCGCAGGTCAGCGGTGCTCCGGTACAGCGGCACGGCGTGGCAGATCGTCCCCGTGCCCGCGTCGTACGTCTCCGCGGACGCCTCGATCAACAGCGTCGCCATCAGCCGCAAGGGCGAGATCTGGGTCGTCGGGCACAACCCGCGCGGGGAGTCCTTCGCGCAGTTCCATCCCAGCGACAACACCTGGCAGCTGCTGCAGGGCGCCAATTCGGGTCCCAACTACGGCCACACCTACATCTGGATCGTCGACCGCGTCTGGTGCGTCGGCTACCAGCAGGTGGGAGAGGTCAGGAGGACGTACTCCGAGTGGTCACCGATGCTGGGCTGACCGGGCCCGGCGGACGGGCCGACTTTCGCACCTGAGTCTGGGCAAGGCGGTGCCGTACGGCGTCTACGACCTGACCGCCAACGCGGGCTGGGTGAACGTGGCACCAACCACGACACCGCCACGTCCGCGGTGGAGTCCATTCGAGCCCCGCGCCGAGCGCAACGAGATCGGCTGGATCTTCCTCGCGCCCCGGGTCCGCGCGGCCTCCCCTACTGGGAGGAGGTCGCGGTCGAGTGCGCCGCCTGGCCCAGGGGCGCACCGGGCCGGGCGGGTGCGGTCGGGGCCTCATGGTGGTACCGGCCGTCCCGAACCCAGGACTGGCCGGTACCGCACTGCGCGAGAGCCGATCCGCTCCAGGACGTGCGCGGGCGACCGGCGTCGGCGATCTAGGGGTGCGCGAGGCCGGCGAGGTGGGCACTGATGCTCGCGGCATCGACCCCGCGCTCGTCGGTATGGTCGATGCCGAGCTTGGCCAGGATGGTCAGGGCCTCGGTCCAGTGGCCGCGGGCCTCGTCGGGCCGGCCGAGCGCGGCGCAGGCGTGGGCGAGGCCGTCGTGGGCGCGGGCCTGGTCGCTGGGATGGTCGAGCTCGGCGGCCAGGTCGAGCGCCTGGCGGTGGTCGTCGAGCGCCTGCTCGTGGTCACCGTGCTCGTGGTGGAGGCGGCCCATGCCGTGGATGGCCTCGAACTGCCAGTTGCGGCTGCCGATCTCGCGGGCGAGATCGGCAACCTGCTGGTAGCAGTCGCGGGCCTGCTCGTGCCGGCCTTGGAGCTGGTGCAGTTCGCCGAGCGCGGTCAGGCTGCTGAGCTCGCCGACCCGGTATCCCGTGCGCCCGGCGAGGTCGCGCGCCCGGACGAAGTAGTCGGCGGCCGGCTCCAGCTCGTCCCGGGCGAGGTGGATGTAGCCGAGGCCGGTCAGGGCCCGCGCCTCGGTGGTGTGGTGGCCGATCGACCTGGCGATGCCGAGTGCCTGCCTCAGGTGGTCGATGCTCTGCTGATGCTCGCCCATCACCCGGTCGACGTGGCCGGAGGCGATCAGCGCGTCCAGTTCGCCGGTGCGGTGGCCGATCTCGCGGGCGATGCCCAGCGCCTGTGTCAGGTGGTCGGCGGCGGGCCCGTAGTCGTCGCGTGAGAGATGGACGAGCCCGATGCCGTTCAGCGCGCGCAGTTCCCCGGCACGGTCGCCGATGGCGCGGGCCAGGACGAGGGCGGCCGAATGGTCGGCGAGCGCCGCGTCGTTCCGGCTCAGCATGTAGCGGATCTCGGCCAGCCCGATCAGCGCCTCCATCGCGCCCGCGCGGTCGCCGGTGGCGCGGGCGGCGGCCAGGGCCCGCTCGTGCAGAGTCTCGGCCTCGGCGTAGCGGCCCCGGGTACGCAGGCACCGGTGCAGGGTGGCCGACAGATGCCGGACGTGGTCGCGGAAGCCGTGCTCTGCAGCGAACCGCGCGAGCGACAGCAGGTTGGCCAGCTCCGACTCCAGCCAGTCGGCGGCGTCCGGCATCGCCGGCGCCCTGCCCCGATCGAGGCGCGGGCGCATGTCCGCTTCGTAGGGGTAGAGGCGGTCCATCGCCTCCGAGGCGGCGTGGCTGTAGTGGTCGAGCAGCCGGGTCAGCGCGGCGTGCCGGTCGGGCTCCGGCTCCTCGGCGCCGGCCCTCTCGGCGGCGTGGGCCCGGATCAGGTCGTGGAAGCGGTACCGTCCCGGCACCGGCTCCTGCTGGAGATGCACCTCAAGCAGCCGGTCCAGCAGGTCCGTCGCCTGCGCGAGGCTGGTGTCCAGCAGCGCCGCCGCCGCGTCGGGCGCGAGGTCGCCGCCCGGGTTCAGCCCCAAGAGCCGGTAGGCGCGCCGCTCGTCGAGGTCGAGTTCGCGATACGACAGGTCCAGCGCCGCGGCGACGCTGCGCTCGCCCGTCTGCAGTTCCTCCAGCCGGTGCCGGTGCTGCTCGAACCGCTCCATCAGGTGCTGGGCGGTCCACGACGGATGGGCCTTCAGCCGGGCCGCGGCCAGGCGGATCGCCAGCGGCAGCAGGCCGCACCGCCGCACCAGTTCCTCCAGGGCGTCGCGCGACTCGCCCGCCACCCGCTCCTGCCCGGCGGTCGCGGTGAACAGCGCGATCGCGTCCTCGATCGCGAGCACGTCCAGCGACACGACGGACGCGCCGTCCAGGCCGACCAGCCGCCGCCGGCTGGTGACCAGCACCAGGCAGCCGCCCGCGCCCGGCAGCAGCGGGCGCACCTGCGCCTCGTCGGCGGCGTTGTCCAGCACGATCAGCATCCGCCGCTCGGCCAGCACGCTGCGGTACAGCGCGGCCCGGTCGTCCAGGCGCTGCGGGATCGACTCCCCCGGCACGCCCAGCGCGGCCAGCAGGCGGGCGAGGGTGTCCGCCGGGTCGGCCGGGGCCATCCCGCGGGTGAAGCCGTGCAGGTCGACGAAGAGGTTCCCGTCGGGGAAGCGGGGAGCGATCCGATGGGCGGCATGGACGGCCAGCGCGGTCTTGCCGACGCCCGCCATGCCGTCGATGGCGGAGATGACCACCGTGGTGGCGCCCTCCCTGCCATCCCTGTCCGCTGCGTCCGCCGTGTCCTCCACCTCTCCGAGGCCGGCGAGTTCGCGGGTCCGGCCGACGAACGTGCCCACGTCGGCCGGCAACTGCCGCGGCGTCACCCGCATCGGCGGCGGAGCTTGCGGGCTCGTGCCCGTGGCCTGCGCCCAGACCGACAGCTCCGCGGGGCTCAGGTCCAGCGCCTGCGCCAGGAGCTCCATCGAGGCGTTGCGCGGGCGGTGCAGCTCGCCGGTCTCCAGCCGGCGGATGGTGCGTACGTTGAGGCCGGTCCGCTCCGCCAGTTGCGCCTGCGTCAGCAGCGCCCGCTCCCGCCAGGCGCGGAGCAACGTGCTCAACCCGGGCTCCGCGTCGGCGGGGTCGTCGCGCGGCTCGTCGATCGGGCGCTGCTGGGTGAGGATGCGCTGGTGAAGCTCGCGCAGTTCGTGGTTGGGGTCGATGCCCAGTTCCTCCTTCAGCAGGCGGGAGACGGTGCGGTAGGTGTCGAGCGCTTCCGAGTGGCGTCCGATGCGGTGCAGGGCGGTCATGAGCTGGGCCCAGAACCGTTCCCGCAGGGGGTGGTCGCTGGTCAGGGCCCGCAGCTCGGGCACGAGCGCGGCGCTCGCGCCCAGGCGGAGGTCCAGGTCCAGGCGGCGTTCGATGGTGTGCAGACGCTGCTCGACCAGGGGCGGGACGTCGATCTGGTGCAGCGCGTCCGATTCGACGTCGGCACACAGGGGGCCGTTCCACAGGGCGAGCGCTTCGTGGAGGAGGCGTCTTTCCAGCTCGGGGGTCCGCGCGTCGGCGGCCTGCTGGACCAGCCGCTGGAACTCCAGCAGGTCGAGCTGGCCGGGCTCCAGCCGGGCGAGGTAGCCGCCGGGCTCGGTGCGAATCACCTCGCTCAGGCCCAGGGACTGCCGCAGGCGCACGATGTTGGTCTGCAGGACCCGGCGGGGGTTGCGCGGCGGGTTCGGGCCCCACAGCCGTCCGGCGAGCTGGTCGGGTGGGACGGCCTGGTTGGGGCGGAGCAGAAGCGCCGCCAGCAGGATCCGGATCTTGCCGCCCGGTACCGGCACCTTCGCCCCGTCGCGGGCCATCGACAGGGGGCCGAGCACCGAGAACCGTACGGGCTTCACTACGGCTCGGTCGTTGCGTCGCATATGAGGCGATCCTTTCGCCTTCACCGGCCGCGCGGGCAGGGGACAGCGCAGATGTCCGGCAAATGTCCTGTCGCCCTGCTCGCGATCCGTGCACATGGCGCCGGGCAAGCGGGTGACGCACCCCCTCAGTGCTGGTGCTGCTCCGGCAGGTAGCTGTCGGCGTGCGCCCAGACCAGCACGTTGGCCAGGCCCTCCCGCTCGAAGAAGGCGATCACCTCCCGGTCCGAGTGGCGCAGGCTGAAATGGGTCAGGACGAACAGGGTGTCCGGATGCGCCACCACGAACGGCCGTAACCGGCTCCACACGGTGTGGCCGACCCGCCGGGCGCGGTCGAGTTCGGCGTCGTCCAGGTACGTGCACTCGGTGATGATCACTGGGTAGTCGAACAACCAGGGGCTGCGTCCCAGGGCGTCGGCGTGGGTGTCGCCGAGGTAGGCGAACAGCGGACGCCGCACCTGCCGGTCCACCGCGCCGCCCTGCCGGCGCCTGTCCGCGACGAGGCGGCCGAACGCGTCCGGGGCGAGGGTGGCCTTCAGCTCCTGAAGTTTCGGGACGAGGGCCCGCCGGTTCTCCGCGACCGCGTAGCCGACGCTGGCCACCTTGTGCTCGGTCCGCACCACCCGCACCACGTGGGAGCCGCGCTTGCCGAACGCGAACTCCTCGCCCGGCCGCACGCCGTGCACCCGGGCCCCCGCCGCCAGAGCCGGGTCGAAAGCGGCGACCTGGTTCAGCTCGGTGGTGGCGCGCAGGTAGGCACGCACGTACGGCAACGACGGCTCGGGCACGTAGATGTCGATCCCGCTCTCGCGCGTGGCGAGGAAGTCGAGGTCCTTCGCGTGGTCCAGATGCGTGTGCGTCAGCAGCACCGTGTCCACCTGACGGCCCTCGGCCAGCCCGGCGTCGAGGGCCAGCTTCAACTCCGGGACGTGGAAGAACGTCTTGTCGTTGGCCCGCGAGTAGCCGATCAGGCTCAGCCGGTCGCCCGGCAGCCGCCACGTCTTCCACTGCCGGAACGGGTGCCCGCGCTCCAGCCGCTCGGGAAAGTCGATCACGGCGACGAAGATACTCGTCCGGCTCCGAACCCCCGCGGTTTTCCGGACTGGCTCGGCCCAAGGGCGCGCGCACGTGTGGAAGGCCTTCGGCAGGCTCAGCATCACCGTGCACGAGCACACCGCCGTGACCGAGGCCGACTACGTCACCACCGCCGACGGCATGCCCATCCCGGCCGCGGTCCCAGGGCGACGGGCCCCGGCGACAAGCCGCTGCGGATGTCGTGCGCCTGTGGCAGGCCGCCGACGCGATCGCGGCCCCGCCACCCGAGCCCGGGCCACCGCTGTCGGGACCGCCGCGGGGACCGGACTTTGACCGGACATTCTCCGGTCTTTCCTCAAGATCGGGCGCATATTTCGGTCCAAGAAGAGAAACGTCGCTAGAGTTCCCTGCCGTATATCGCTCTATCCGACAAGGAAAGACGAACCATGAGGAATTTGCTGATAGCGAGCACGCTGGCCGCCGCGGCCGCCATCGTCGGAGTCGGCGCGCCCGCCGCTCAGGCGGAGGCCAAGGCCGTTCCGCTGGTGCGTTACTTCGACGGGCTCAAGCACTATGTCACCAGCGGCGCCCGGCCCGGCCCGAAATATCGTGAAGAAGGGCGGGTGCCCATTCTCAGCAGGAAAGAGCCGGGCACCAGGGCCATCTACGGCTGCCTCGCCGGAAACGCGACGCGCGACCAATTCCTGACCGGCGCGGCCGACTGCGAGAACAGCGTCAACCCCTCGGCCAAGCGGCACATCAAGCTGCGCACCGAGGGTTATCTCTTCACCAGCCCCGGCCCCAACAGAAGAGCGCTGTACCGCTGCTACGTCCCGCACACGCAGAGCCACTTCGTCTCGCTGAAGTCCGACTGTGAGTCGAACCCGCCCACCTCGAAGGTGAACAAGGAGTTCGTCCTCGGGTACTTCCCCTCCTAGGGCCGAGCCTCCCGGGGACTCCGTGGCGCCCAGGTGCTCTCGACCTCGACCACTTGGGCGCGCAGCCCTATCCCGCCGGCCGCTCCACCAGCGACCGTGGGATCTCCACCTGCCCGTCGAGCGACGGATGCACCCCGTCGGCCCCTGCAGCTCCGGCGTCGCGGCGACCCGCTCCTCGAAGACCGGCGCACACCCATCGCGGATGACCTGCTGGCGCAGGTGGCGGGACTGGCACAGGCCGGGGTGTGGGACAGGGCTCGCGAGCAGCTGATGAGAGGTCAACGATCGGATCCAACCGCCGAGAGGTCCCCAACGGCGTCGGCGTAGTAGGTCGAGCCGGCCAGGTGGAACACGATCTGCCGGAATGTCCAGCCCGCACCGGGCGATCGGTCGAGCTGGTCCGGAGTGAGTTTGGTCAGTCGGCTGGCCCAGATCTGGCTGAGCCGGGTGAGTCGGCTCCTGGCCTCGGCCAGGTCCTGGTCAGTGAAGGGCGCCAGATCGGCAGGTGTTGTGCTCGCCGACGCGTGCCAGCGATCAGGGATCGTGGGGTTGCCGGCCAGCCGTGCCTCCACCTCGGCGAGGTGATCGATGAGGTGATCGGTGACTCGGCGGATCGCCTTGTGCGGGGTGTAGATCCGCTCATCGGCGCGCACCGGGCGACCGTCCCATGCTGTCCAGGTCGCCGCCAGGTCGAGTACGTGGTCGATCATCAACGTCACGACCAGCGCCGGTTCGCGATCATCAGTGGTCGGAATCTCATCGGGCATGCTCGGCCTCCGGCTCAGTGCGTTCACGACCGGGCAGGGCACACTCACTGACCCCAACCCGGCGGAGGCCGACAACGGCTCCGGAACGCAACCTAGGCTTCAGACATCTCGACGGGCATCGAAGCATGAATGCACTTCGAGCAGGCCATGAAGAACCCGGTGCTACGTGACCTCCTCACCACCCGCAAGATCCTTTGCCTGCCATCACCGCCCGCCGCGTCGCCGTGGCGCAGATCGCCCTCATCGACCCGCTCAGCATCGAGATCGACACGATCGGAAAGGAGCTCGAGCCGCTGGTTCAGGCCCGCCTTCCAGGCCTGATGGCGATCGTCGGCGTGAACGCGGTGACCGCCGCCGAGCTCCTGGGAGAGATCGGCGGGCCTCCTAACCGTATTCATCCACATCGAGCTCGGCTCCGGTCGAAGCCAAGAACCGCACCACTCGGCCGTCCACGTGCCAGCCCAGCAGTTGATGTTGTCCCGGTATCTTCTCTAGGGCCGGGTCCGGCGAGCGCAGGTCCTCCACCTCGCCCTCCTCGTCGTCGAAGTAGCGAACGACCTGCAATACGGCACATGAACCGGTGCGGCCGAGGTGCAGCTCCTCCACCAGCCCGCCGATGGCCTCGCCGAACGGCTCCAGCCGGTCGACCACACGAGAGATCATTTCATCGACGGTCAGCCCCGGATCACGGCACGTGATCTTCCAGGCATGCACGGCCGGACGGAGCGGCCGCAGGCTCCTGCTCCCTTGGATCATGACTTCGTCCGGGTCCAAGCCGATCCGCGCCGACATCTCCGCAGCCGAGAGGATGTCGCTTCTCATGACGAAGTAGACGTACTGACGGACGCGCACACGACGACCCTAACGATCCACAGGCTGATCACGCTCGGCGCAGGAGCGTCAGGTGGCCTTGCAGCGGGCGCTGATCCTGCGGACGGACGGCGACGTGCCGCGGGCGAAGATGGCGCGGCGGAACGCACGCCGGCCGAGGAGGACGGCAGCGTCGCGGTGATCGGGTGCTCCTCCAGCCGGTATTTCGCCTCCGGCTTCCGCCGCTACATGGCCTGTTCCAGGTGGCGGGCGGCGGGTTCGAGCCGTCCCCGCCCAGGCAGCGCGCGCACTTCGCTGGTGCGGTGCCCTCAGGAGCGCCTCCATCTCACCGGCGCTGTCGGCGGCGCCGCGGGCGCTGGAGGAGGGTGACGACCTCACCGTAGCGGCCCGGGGTGGGCAGGCATCGGTGCGAGGTGGACGACAGGTGCCGGATGTGGCCGGGTTAGCCGTGCTCGGCCGCGTACCGGGCGAGGACGAGCAGGTTGGGCAGCTCGTCCTCCAGCCATTGGCCCGCGTCGCGGATCGCGGGGGCCGGCTCCTGTCCTTGGGGCGGGGCCGGCCGGATGGCGGCTTCGTAGGGGTGGAGGCGGTCCATCGCCGCCGACGCCCCGAGGCTGTAGTGATCCAGCAGCCGTGACAGCGCCGCATGACGGCCGGCCTCGGATTCCCGCGCGGAGGCCTCGTCGGCGGCGTGCGCGCGGATCAGGCCGTGGAAGCGGTAGCGTCCGGGCGCGGGCTCCTGCAGCAGGTGGACCTCCATCAGCCGCTCCAGCAGCACCGAGGCACGTGCGGCGGTCGTGCCCAGGAGGGCGGCGGCCGCCTCCGGGGTGACGTCCACACCGGCGTGCAGGCCCAGCAGGCGATAGGCGCGCCGTTCGACGGTGGGAAGGGCGCGGTAGGACGACTCCAGGGCCGCGCTGACGCTGCGCTGTCCGGCGTGCAACCCGCTCAGCCCACGCCGCTGCCGGCCGAGCCGTTCCAGCAGGTCACGCACGCTCCAGGAGGGATGGGCCGCCAGCCGGGCAGCGGCCAGGCGGATGGCCAGCGGCAGCAGCCCGCACCGCCGCACCACCTGAGCCAGATCCTCCGCCGTTGTGCCCGCCAGGCGCCGTGGTCCGGCCAGGGCGGCGAACAACGCGACCGCGTCGGCCTGCGGCAGGACGTCCACCGACACCGTGGCGGCCCCGTCCAGGCCGACCAGCCGCCGCCGGCTGGTGATCAGGACGAGACAGCCGCCCTCACCGGGCAGCAGCGGCCGCACCTGCGCCTCATCGGCGGCGTTGTCCAGCAGGATCAGCATCCTCCTGCCGGCCAGCACGCTGCGGTACAGGGCCGCCCGGTCGTCGAGATGCTCGGGGATCGGCTGGCCCGCGACCCCCAGCACCTCCAGCATCCGGACGAGAACGTCGGCCGGATCGGCCGGAGCCACGCCGTAGGCGTGACCGTGCAGATCGACGAAGAGATTGCCGTCGGGGAAACGCCCGGCCAGCTCGTGAGCGGCATGTACCGCCAGCGCGGTCTTCCCCACCCCGGCCATCCCCTCGATGGTCGTGACCATTCCCGCGGTCGCGTCATCGACCTGGAGCAGCGCGGCCAGCTCCGGCTGCCGGCCGGTGAAAGAGCCCACGTCGGCGGGCAGCTGCCGCGGCGTCACCGTCATCAGGCCGGCGCCGTTGGCGTTCCACCGCGCCGCGGGCTCGGGCAGCCGACCGGCGGGAGAACCCGCGCCGGCCGGCGAAGAGCGCAGGTGCGGCGGGCGTGAGCGGCCGTCGGGCGAGAGCGTCGTGGGCACCCGCGGGGGCGCCACTTCCACCAGGCAAGGGCCGTCGCCGCTCCCCCGCGCGGCCCGCACCAGAATTGCCGACTCCGCGTCGTCCAGGCCCAGCGCCTCGGCCAGCCGCCGGACCGAGGCGATCCGCGGCCGGCGCAGCTCACCGGCCTCCAGCCTGCGGATGGTCCGGACGGCGAGCCATGCCCGCCCCGCCAGCCGCTCCTGCGTCAGCAGAGCCCGCCTGCGCCAGGTCCGCACCAACGCCCCCAGCGCGGGTTCCTCCTCGCGCGGGACCTGCGCCTGGACGGGTCCGTCCTCGATCGCCGGAGCGTGCGTGAGGGAACGCGTCGCAGGCAGATGCTCCTGGTTGAGGATGGCCTGGTGCAGCCGATGCAGGTCGGCGCTGGGGCCGATGCCGAGTTCCTCCTTGAGCAGGCGAGTGACGGCCCGGTAGGCGCCGAGCGCCTCGGCCTGCCGGCCGGTCCGGTAAAGGGTGGTCATGAGCTGGGCCCACAGGCGCTCCCGAAGCGGGTGTTCTCCTGTCAGCGCCCGCAACTCCGCGACCAGCGCGGCGTCGGCTCCCAGCTCGAGGTCGAGGGCGATGCGGCGTTCGAGGCCACGCAGGCGCTGCTCGGTGAGAGGGGGGACGTCGATATGGTGCAGGGTGTCCGATTCGACGTCGGCGCACGCCGGTCCCGCCCACAGGTCGAGCGCGTCGTGCAGGAAGTGCTTCTCCAGCAGCGGGTTCGCCGTCGCGGCCGCCCGCCGCATCAGCTGCTGGAACTCGAGCAGGTCCAGCTGGTCGGGCTCCAGACGGACCATGTAGCCACCCGCCTCCGTCCGGATCACCTCGCTCAGCTCCAGGGACTGCCGCAGGCGCACGATGTTGGTCTGCAGGACCCTGCGCGGATTACGCGGCCGCTGCTGGGCCCACAGGCGTTCGGAGAGCTGGTCGAAAGTGACGAACTGGTTGGGCCGCAGCAGGAGCGCGGCGAGCAGGACCCGGACCTTACCCCCTGGGATGGGGCATCTCGTGCCGCCCCGCGTCATCGTCAGGGGGCCGAGCACCGAGAACCGGAGCGCGGTCATGACACCTCACCTCCCGCACCCGCCCCGGCACGACGGTCACCGCCGCTGCGCCGGCCACCGCGATCGACGCGGCGGCTCACCGCGTCCGGGCGGAGACCCCGGGCGGGCCGGGCAGGTGGGCGAACGCGCGGACCGGCCGTTCGTGGCGCGGCCGCGGGCCGGTGGCTGTGAATCGTGTGCTTCCTCATCGTTCTCATCGTTCTCATCAGTGGCTCAGCTGCATAGGTGACGATGCTCCGTGCGCTTTCCCGGCCGCGGCCGGCGAGCGCCGGGCCACGTGCGCGTGCCCGTGGCCCCGCAACACGTCGTCCGCATCCGGGGTCACGGCCTTCCTGAGAACCGGCGGCACCATTTCGCCGGACATGCCCTCCGGAGCCGGCGACACGAGGTCACCATGCTGCTGTTTCACATGTACTTCAGCCCCGCGGCCGCTCATGAGGCGGTTCGTGCTGCGGTTCGTGCTGCGGGGGCCACCGAGATGTCGTGACGGTTCGCCCGGAGCCGGAGCACGCCCCTGTCTCGCCTGGCCTACGCGGGTCCACCACCCGGCAGAGCCGGGCCACCGATTGCCACTGAAATGCCCGCAAAAAGTCCGGTAGCTACCCTCTTGGCCCCGTATGCATGGCGGCCGGCTCTGGGACGGTGACAGGAGGCGTCCTCAAGGTGAAACCCGGCGGCAGCGAGAACGCCCGAGTAAGCCGCGGCCGACCGTGTGGCCTGAAGGAAGTCCGGTGAGATGGCGCCACGGCGGATCAGGTGCGAACCGTGAGCGATGCGATCGAGTGCCACCGTGAGCGGGTGTGTGCCGCCGATCCTCTCGTCGCCGTCGAGGATTCATCCCGCGGCCGCGGCGGGCGTCGAGACTGCCGTCCCCGGGAAAGTTACCAGGGCCTCAGTCGCCGCCGAACGGCAGCCACTGCGATCGCAGAAACAGATGTGGAGCAGGTATGAAGCTGCCCTTGGTTACTCTGACCGCGCAAAAGAGGCACGTACCGCGCGATTTGGGCACACGTGGTCTTTTGTAAAGGTATTTCGGCTGCCGGAGGGAGATGGATCTCACATGACGAAGATCATGACGCTCACGGTTCTGCGCCTCAACAGGGGCAAGATGGGTGGACGTTACCACTGGGCAACGCCTACCGGATGAATGCCGGTGGGTCCGGCCAGGAGGCCGGACCCACCTCTCTCCTGGAATGGAATCGATGTCCGACCGATATCAGCCAGTCCCCGGCCCGCCCGGCCAATTCCTGATCGGCAACACCTACGAGTACGACCGCGACCGCCTGGGTTTCCTGGCGCGAACCCAACGCGAATATGGGGACGTATTCCGTTTCAGCGCCTCAACGGTCGTCGTCCAGGATCCGGAATTGATCCACGACGTTCTGGTCCGGACGAACGCGGAATTCCGTGCCGAGAGCCCGCTCGTGTCGGGTGCGACGTCCAGGTTTCAGGACATCATCGACCGCCGGCTGCCCGTCTGGATGTCGACACGGCGTAAGGGCTGGCGTGGCATGAACCCGTCCGGATCGGCGGCCCACAGTTCCCGGTTGGTGGGACAACTCGCCGCCATCATGGATGAGCAGGCCGGCCGGGAGATCGATGTCCTCTCGCTCATGAAGTCCTTCTCCGGCCAGGCCATCGCCGACTTCTGCCTGGGCGGGCATCCGGCGCACCGGGAATCGGTGCGGGCGGTCGCGGAGGCCGTGGACAGGGCGGCGACAGCGGCAGCCGCGCTGATGTCCAGCTCGCTGACATTGCCGCACTGGCTGCCCACTCCCCGCATCCGCAGGTTCCGCCGTACCGCGCAGGACGTCAGGTCGGTGCTCCTCGATCAGGTGGCACGCCGACGGGCGGCGGGCGTCCGGCCGCACACCCAGGACCTGCTGGATGAACTGCTTCATGGTGCGGGAGCGGAGCTGACCGACGAAGCCATCTATGACGTACTCAACGTGGTGCTCCGCGCCTCTCATGGTGTGCCCGGCGCGTCCCTCAGCTGGATCGTGCGCCAGTTCGCGATGGATCCGGACCTCGCGGCTCGCGTGCGAGCCGAAGCCGACGAGGTGGACCTCGCCACGTCAGGCGATCCCCTCGGGACAGCCGACTTCCCCTACACCGAAGCCGTGATCAAGGAAGTGCTGCGGATGTATCCGCCCACGTGGCTGATGGGGCGCGACATCGTCCGTGAGGCACGCGTGGGGGAGTGGAATCTGCAGCCCGGACAACATTTGATGTTCTGTACCTATCTGGTGCACCGGGATCCCCGATGGTGGAAGGACCCGGAAGAATTCCTTCCGGAACGATGGCTCGACGGCGAGACACCTCATAGCCGATACGCGTATTTCCCCTTCGGCGCGGGACCGCGCATCTGTCTCGGTAACCAGCTCGGCATGTTGCAGTTGATTCTGGCCACCGCCTGGCTCGCGACAAGGTTCGACATCGAAGTCACCAACCTCGAGAGCGCTGTGCCGGCGCCGCAGGCACTGCTCGTCCCCCGTGGGCTGCGCGCCGTCTTCCACCCCCGGGTGTAGGCCGCGGCTCGCCATGAGAATGCGGCCCGCCGGGGAGCGAACAGGAGAGAGATGAGCGTCGCCGAAGATGATGTGGAACGGGGGGAGCACGAGACGGACCCCGGTTATCGGTGGCGCTGGCCCGCTCTGGTCGTCATCATGATCGGCTCCGCCATGGAGATGCTCGATGTCTCCGTCACGGTGCTCGCCGGACCGACGATCCGGTCGAGCCTCCAGGGCGGTACGTCGGATCTTCAGTGGTACAGCGCCACCTACACCCTGGCCCTGGCCTGCGGCCTGATCACGGGCGGCCGGCTCGGTGACATCGTCGGCCGCAGGAGGATGTTCCTCATCGGCATGGCCGGCTTCACGCTCGGTTCCGCGCTGTGCGCGGCCGCCGTCACATCGGAAATGCTCATCATCGTGCGGGCCGTCCAGGGACTGTTCGGCGCGGCGATGATTCCGCAGGGCCTGGGCATCATCAAGGAAATGTTCCCGCCGAGCAGTCTGTCGCTGGCGTTCAACGCCATGGGGCCGTTCATGGCCGTCTTTTCCTTGGGCGGGCCGGTTTTCGGCGGCTGGTTGTTGGAGGCCGACCTGCTGGGCGCCGGCTGGCGGATGATCTTCCTGGTGAATGTGCCGATAGGTGTGGTCGGCGGGCTGGCCGCGCTGCTCACCTTGCCACCCGATCCACCCTCACAGGCGGTCAAACTGGATTGGCCAGGCGTGGCCCTGGCTTCCGTGGGATCGCTCCTGATGGTCTTCCCGATCGTCCAGGGCCGCGAGTATGACTGGCCGATCTGGACGTATGCGATGATGGGCGGGTCGCTGGCCGCGTTCATCGTCTTCGGCCGGCACGAAGCGCGCAGGAGTCGCCGGGGCGCCGACACTCTTGTCGTGCCGGGCCTTTTCCGGAAACGTTCCTATGTCGCCGGGATGACCGTGGGCCTGATGTACTTCGCCGCGCTCTCCGGCTTCGGGCTGGCTTTCACCCTGTACCTACAGCTCGGGCTGGGCTATTCGCCGGCGAAGACGAGCGTGACAGGGACGGCGATGACAGCGGGAATCATCGTCGGCTCGCTCGTGATGCCGAAGCTGAGCAAGTACGGCCGAAGGGTGTTCCACGGCGGCGCCGCGATAACCGTCGCCGGCCTGGTGTCTTTGTCGTGGGTCATGTGGATGGACGTGACGCCGTGGCGGCTCGTGCCCTCTCTGCTGGTGGCGGGGCTGGGATCCAGCCTGATGATGGGGCCGTTCTTCGCGCTGTCGCTCGCCGACGTCGAACCTCATGAGATGGGCACGGCAACGGGCGCGCTGTCGGCACTTCAGCAAGGGGGAAGCTCTGTCGGCGCCGCTCTGCTCGGCACCGTCTTCTTCGAGACGGCCAACCATGGATTCTCCGTTCCGGTCGCCGCGTTCGCCGCGTTCGCGGTGGCGGGAGGGATGGCCGCCCTCATGTTCCTGGCCGGTTTTCTCTTCCCGGCCTACCGCCCCCAGCCGGACCTGAGATCGTGATGTCTTCGAGCTCGGCGTCCGCCACGACCAGAATTGCCGCGGCGCCTGCATGCACAGTCATGGCGCCCTGGCTGCCGCCACAGTGAGGTGTTGGCTCGATGTCCGACGTTCACGTCCTTGTCACCGGCGCGACGGGCACTGTCGGTAGCGCGATCCTCGCGGTCATGACCTCCCGTGGTGTGCCCGTCCGTGCCCTCGCGCGCAACCCCGGCATGCTCCCCGAGAACCCGCTCGTCGACGTCGTCAAGGGCGACTACGACGATCAGCGTTCCCTCGACGCCGCCACCGCCGGCGTGGAGGTGGTCTTCTTGCTGACGACGCCCGAGTCGCCCGTACCGCGTCACGACCGGGCGATTCTCCGTGCGGCCCGATCGGCAGGCGTCAGCAGAATCGTCAAGCTCTCCGCCACCAGTGCCGGCGCCCGGGGGCCGAACAACAGGATCGTGGGAACTTGGCACCGCGCGGCCGAGGACGCCGTGACCGCCAGCGGGCTGTCCTGGACGATCCTGCGCCCGTCCAGCTTCGCCTCGAACTTTTTGCGATGGGCGGATGCGATCAACCAAGGCCATCCGATCCCCAACATGACGGGTTCCGGTCTCCAGGGCGTCATCGATCCGCGGGATGTGGCCGCCGTCTCGGCCGAATGCCTGCTTTCCGGTGTCGGAGCGGGGCAGACCATCACCTTGACGGGCCCGGAGCTGTTGAGCGTCCCCGACCAGGTCGCTCGCCTGGCGCGCGTGCTCGGACGGCAGATCACCACCGTTGACGTGCCACCCGACCAGGCGCGCGAGCGGATGCGGTCATCCGGGATGGCCGGCCCTGCCATCGAGACGGTCGTCGCCGGGGCGACCTGGGCGCGGGAAGGAGGCAACGCCCGCATCACGGAAGAGGTGAGAAGGATTCTCGGGCGCCCGCCGGGCACGTTCGAGAGCTGGGCCCTGGATCATCGTGCTGCTTTCGACACCCCTCCGGCGTCGCCGCCCTCGCGCTGACCGACGTGGTCCACAGTGAACCGGTCATTTCCCGGACGTGCCCGCCGCCGCGTCCGACGCGAGCACCCCGAACAGCACCCCGCGGAGCTGGTCGTGACCATGTTCCTGCCGTGGCGAGCACACCGGGGCCGCCTACAGCGTGCAGTTCGGCCCCTGAGCGGAGCTGACACCTGATTGAAGTCGGGCGCCGCGACCATGGATGGCATGTCGCGCCCGTCGACCGACGTCGGGAGGCGGATGTGTCAGCGCCGGCATGTGCCCCAAACAGGAGGTTTTCTCATGCGCATCATCGCTCGTTATGCCATCGCGACGGCGGCGGCCGCGTCAGCGCTGGCGATCGCGGCCACGCCGGCCATGGCGGCGACCGGCCAGCTCAGTCTCCGCGGGTCGGGACAAAGTCTGGTGGTCCTGAACCCGAAGGCCGGGTGCATCAACACCGCCTTCGCCATCTCCCAGGTCGCCAACGACACCAACGTGCCCGTCATCGTCTACAACGACCCCGGATGCGCCGGCTCCGGGCTGGTGGTCGCACCGGGCAGCAGTGCCTCGGTCGGGGCCCGTCACAGCGTGAAGGTGCCGTCCTGACCGTCACCGGTCCTGCCGGCTCGGTGAGCCGGCCTCGATTCCGGACGGCCCGGTGACGGTCCCCGCGCGATCGTGAGATCAGTGTCCGGCCGATCACACGGAGGTCGCTGTGCCGCCTTCCAGACCGTCGCGATTCGCGGAAGCCGCGAACTCGCGACGGTCTGCCGTGGATGCCGGCTCTGCCGTCCGAACCTCTGCTGTCCGGGAACGCCTTCCGACCGGGCCCGGACGCCGCGGATCCGGGATGATGACCAGGTGAAGTGCCCCGAATGCCGTCTGATCGGTCGGGGGCGGCCGATCCGGCTGACCGCCGACCGACTGAGGACGTTGCCGGGCGCTCCGGCCACGTCCGCGGGCAGGACGGTGTCCATGGATCGGCGGGCCGAGATGTGTGGTCCGCCGACAGCCGCAGGAGCCTGCAGAACTGCGCCGCGCGGCTGCGCGGCGCCCTCGGCAGCCGATGGATAGAGACGAGGCCCGGCGGATACCTGCTGCGGGTGGGCGCCGACGACGTGGACGTCCTGCGCTTCGGATGCATCCTCGACCGGGCCGCGCGCCCAGGACCCCGAGCTGGCGCGAACTGCTCGACGAGGGCCGGCGCTGTCAAGGGGCGCGCCGTTCGAGGACATCGCCTCTGCCCGCTCCGTCGCCGACCTGCTCGTGGAGCGGCCCGCCGTCTCGCTCGCCGCGAGCACGCCGCCGGGCCCGCGGGTGGGCCCGCGGGGCGCGTCAGCCGGAACCGTGCGCGGTACGGCAGGACACGCAGGCGTGCTTGAAACTCCTCGCGCCGAACCCGATGTTGGCCTGGCTGCCGTGATTGACGGCCCTGACCGACCCGGCCGTGCAGTTCGTGGTCGAGTAGAAGTAGCCCTCGATACTGCGCTTGTTGATGTACGACCAGTAGGAGGTGCTCAACGTCTGGCAGGTGCCGCTCGGCGCGGGGGTGATCTGAAACGCGGTGCAGCAGTAGTCGGCCTGCCGGTAGATGCAGAACGTACCGGAAGCGCAGGCGGCGCCGGCGGCCGCGGTGCCGCCGCCGGACACCGTCGCGGCAAGGAAGGCCAGCACCCCGGAGGCGATCGCTATGGCTCTGCTTCGTCGCGGGTTTCGTGCTCTCATGTCGATGGCTCCTCGCGAGGGTGGATGACGGACGGATCCGTCAGGGGGCGGATCGCTGATCAGTCAGGACCCGGCCGTGCTCAGAACTGCATCCTGTGCTCTCACCGCGGGCGGGGCATGCCGGGCAGCGGCGTGCCCCCGCCGGTCACATGACGCGGGCCGCTTCGTCGCCGCGGCAGGCCACGCAGTAGCGCAACAGATCCACCCGGGTGATCGTGCCGGCCGGGTTATACCGCTTCTTGCAGTAGGCGCGCCAGTGGCCGGTGGCCTCCAGCCGGGCGCCCGCCGTCTGGCACTTGCCGCACGCATCCGGGTTGTAATAGGAGGAGTCGAAATAGTATCCACCGCTGTAGGGACCGTCTCCGCAGGCGACCGCGAGAGCCGCGGCCACGCGAGCCTGACCGGCTCCGGCGCTCGCGGCCCCGCTCGTCAGCACCGAGACGGCCGCGCCCAGCATGGCGGCCGTGCCCAGCAGGACGCTTGCTCTCTTCCATCCCGTCCGGGGAAAGACCATGTCGCCTCCTTGTGATTGAGTACCGATTATCAGGACGGGCACACGGGATAAACAGGACGACAAGGGGACATATAGCGGACTTAAGTCGTCGGCGCACCGGTGGCGAGGCGGCGCCGCCGGACGGCCGGCTCGCGAACCTCGATCGCTTCAGTCGCTTCGTTCTTTTCGACATCCTCATGATTCGCAGCCGACCCGCTCAGAACGGGGTAAGTGACGCTGCGCCTCATTCCGCCAAGATCACCGCAGGTGGCATGACCAACCCGTTCCACCTTGAAGGACTTTTGAGAGCTTCGACCCTGCGCGGAGTGAAGCGGGAGTGAAACCGGCACTGACTAGGTTTCCGGCCTCCGTCAAAACCCATCACTCCCGGGCGAGGCCGCGACCGCCGCGTCCTCTCGTTCGAGAAACCGATGATCCCTCAGGAGGGACAGTTGCCCCGATTCTCTAGGTTTGTGGCGGCCTTTCTGACGCCGATGCTGGCGGCCGCGGCGGCCATGGGCGCCGCACCGCCACCTGCCTCGGCCGCCGCCGACGCCGCCGCGGACGTCGACACCGGCGCACTCCGCAGCGCCATCACCCTCGACGGGGTCACCCGGCACGCGCGCGCCCTGCAGCGGATCGCGAGCGCCAACGGCAACACCCGGGCCTCCGGCACGCCGGGCTACGACGCGTCGGCGGCCTACGTCAAGAAGGCCCTGGCGGACGCCGGCTACCAGGTGACCGAGCAGAGCTTCACCTTCCCGTTCTACCGCGAGCTCGCGCCCGCCACGCTGGCCCAGACGTCGCCGAACCAGGTCACCTACGAGACGCTGGCGATGGACTTCTCCGACAGCGGCGACGTCACCGGCCAGGTCGTCCCCACCAACGACGTCCAGGTGCCGCCCGGCGCCCAGCCGAACTCCTCGACCTCGGGCTGCGAGCCCGGGGACTTCACGCCGGCCGGCGCCGAGCCGCGGATCGTGCTGATCCAGCGCGGCACCTGCTCCTACGCCGTGAAGGTCGCCAACGCCGAGGCGGCCGGCTACGACGCGGTGGTCATCTTCAACGAGGGCCAGGAGGGCCGCCAGGCGCTCGTGCCGGGCAGCCTGTTCACCCCGGCGCACGTCCCCGTCGTGCTGCTCAGCTACGCCGACGGGGCGGCGCTGCACGCCTCGGCGCAGGCCGGGCCGACCGAGCTGAGCGTAATCACCAGGACGGAGATCCGGCCCGACGCGGTGACGTCGAACATCATCGCCGACTCGCCGGGCGGCGACCCCGGCAACGTGCTCGTCGTCGGCGCGCACCTGGACTCGGTCACCGGCGGGCCCGGCGTCAACGACAACGGCTCCGGGGTCGCGGCGCTCGTCGAGATCGCGCGGCAGATGGCGGCCCTGAAGATCACGCCGCGGCAGAAGGTGCGGTTCACGTTCTGGGGGGCCGAGGAGTTCGGCAGCCTGGGCTCGCAGCACTACGTGGACAACCTGACCGACGCCCAGCTCGGCGCGATCGCGGCCAACCTGAACTTCGACATGATCGGCTCGCCGAACTTCGCCCGGTTCGTCTACGACGGGGACGGCTCCGAGTTCGGCGTGCCGGGCCCGGAGGGGTCGGGCGAGCTGGAGCGCGTCTTCACCTCCTACTTCGAGGGGCGCGGCCTTCCGCTGGCGCCGACCGTCTTCGACTTCCGCTCCGACTACGTGCCCTTCTTCGACGCGGGCATCCCGACGGGCGGCCTGTTCAGCGGCTCGGAGGGCATCAAGACCGCGGCCGAGGCGGCGCTGTTCGGCGGTGTCGCGGGGCAGCCGTACGACCCGTGCTACCACAAGGCGTGCGACACGATCACCAATGTCAACAACACGGTGATCCTGGAGCTCACGCACGGCGCCGCGCACGCCGTCCTGACCAGCGCCCTCTCCCAGAACCTGGCACCCGCGCAGGCCGACCGGGCCGTCCCGCGCAAGGTCGCCAGGCCCCTCCGTCCGGCCGAGGGGTGAGGGTGGCCGGATAGAGCCGGAGCGAGGCGGGCTGCCGGCCCCGCACCCGCCTCGCTCCACTTCGTCCGGAGCGGCGCCTTCTCGGACAGGCCCGCACGACTCGTCAACGGGACCTGCGCGCCGCCCCACGCTCCGTCATCTCCCTGCCGGGAGATCACTCGACCGGGGCCTGGCGTTCGCGCAGCGTACGCAGCGCGCCGCCCCAGGCGATCACCTGGTCGAGCATGGTGCCGACCGCATCCTCGTGGTGGGCCGCCGGTTCGAAGACACTGAAGTTCTCGAAGTCGCTGAACAGCGACAGCCCGACCTGGGCGCGCACATCGGCGACCTGGAGTTCGCCCATGATCAGCCGCAGGTGCTCCACCGCGCGGGCACCTCCGTTGACGCCGTAGCCGACGAATCCGGCCGCCTTGTTGTGCCACTCGCCGTAGAGGAAGTCGATGGCGTTCTTCAACGCGCCGGAGGTCGAGTGGTTGTACTCCGGCGTCACGAACACGTACGCGTCGAAGGAGGCGATCTTCGCGGCCCAGGCGCGGGTGTGGGGCAGGTCGTATCGACCCATCGACGCCGGCAGCACCTCATCCAGCAGCGGCAGGTCGAAGTCCTTGAGGTCCACCAGCTCGAACTCGGCGTCACCGCGTTTGATCGCCAGGTCGCGGACCCAACGAGCCACGGCCTCCCCATTGCGTCCGGGGCGGGTGCTGCCGATGATGATCGCTACTTTGATCATGATCACTCTCCTTTTCAGGGTGGATGGCTGGACTTCGCGGCCGAAAGCCGCGCATGGTGCTGATGCGGGTGGGACGGGCGAGGTCAGGCGGCGAGTGCCGGGTGCGCGCCCCTGCGTGTAAGGGCCGCGTACCGGCCGTCCAGGGCGAGCAGTTCGTCGTGGGTGCCGCGCTCGGCGATGCGGCCGCCGGCGAGGACCACGATCTGGTCGGCGCTTGCGACGGTCGACATCCGGTGGGCGATGGTGATGGTGGTCCGTCCGGCCGACAACGCCGTGAGAGCTTGCTGAATGGCGTGTTCGGTTTCGGTGTCCAGGGCGCTGGTGGCCTCGTCCAGGACGAGGATGGGCGGGTTACGCAGGACGGCGCGGGCGATGGCCAGGCGTTGTTTCTCGCCGCCGGAGAAGCGGTGGCCGCGTTCGCCGACGAGGGTGTCGTAGCCGTTGGGGAGGGCGGTGATGTGGTCGTGGATCTGGGCGAGCTCGGCGGCCCTGACGAGTTCGTCGTCGGTGGCGTCCGGTCTGGCGAAGCGCAGGTTGTCGGCCACGGACGCGTGCAGCAGGCAGGGCTCTTGGGAGACGACGCCGACCGCGGCTGCCAAGGTGTCGAAGCCGAGGTCGCGGACGTCGACACCGTCGATGCGCACGCTGCCCCCGGTGACGTCGTACAGGCGTGGCACGAGGTAGCCGAGGGTGGTCTTGCCGGAGCCGCTCTCGCCGACGACAGCCAGGCTGCTGCCTGGGGACGGTCAGGTCGATGCCGGTGAGCGTGGGCCGGCCGGGGTCGTAGGCGAAGGTGACGCCGGTGAAGGTGATCTCGCCGCGGACGCGGGGCAGGGATGCCGGGCGGACGGGTTCGGCGATGTCGATGGGCAGGTCGAGGTAGTCGAAGACGCGGCCGAACAGGGCCAGCGAGCTTTGCATGCTGACTCCGGTGGTCAGGAGCGACAGCATGGGCCGGAACAGGGCCTGTTGCAGGGTGGCGAAGGCGACCAGCGTGCCCAGGGTGGTGGCCGGGATGCCGAGCGCGCTGGTGGCGCCGGCGTAGAAGTAGATCAGAGCAGGCAGCGCGGTCATCACGATCTGGATGCCCGCCATGCGCCAGCGGCCGGTCATGCTGGAGCTGACTTCGAGCTTGGCCAGGACGGCCGATTGGGCGGTGAAGGTGTCGGTGAGCGCATGGGCCTGACCCATGGTGCGGCCGAGCAGGATGCCGCTGATGGACAGGGCTTCCTGTACGTCGGCGGACATGGTGGCGAGCTGGTTCTGGCGGCGCGTGGTGATGTCCTTGCGTTCGGCGCCCACCCGCCTGCTGATCAGGACGAAGACAGGCAGCAGGAGCAGCGAGACGATGGTCAGTCGCCAGTCCAGGGCGATCATCGCGATCATGGTGGCCACGACGGCGGTGAGGTTGGACACCAACGAGGTCGCGGTCGAGGTGACGGTGGCCTGCATGCCGCCGATGTCGCCGGCGATGCGGGACTGGATCTCCCCTGTGCGGGTGCGGGTGTAGAAGGCCGGCGACATGCGCTGCAGCCGGGCGTAGACGGCTGAGCGCAGCCCGTGCATGACACTCTGGCCGACGCGGGTGGACAGGTACGTTTGCGCGACGTTGAAGACGCTGGTGGAGACGGACACGGCAACCATGCCGGCGGCCAGAAGGCTGAGCAAGCCGAGGCGCTGCTGCGGGATGGCCACGTCCAGTATTTCCCGCAGCAGGAACGGCGAGGCCACCGACACCAGGGAGGACAGTCCGACCAGCAGCGCGACCACGCTGAGTGTGGCCCGGTGCGGGCGAAACAGCCGCAGGACGCGGCTCAGGGGCACTGCGGGACGAGACGTGCGGCTGTCCGGCCGGGTGCTGAGGAGGATCAGCACGCCCAGTGCGCCGACCGCCAGGATGCCCGACGCCCAGGCGGTGGCGGTGGCGTAGCCGTGCACCGTCGCCGCCAGACGCCCGCCGTACGGGTGAGCGGCGGTGGCGGTGGCGGCGATGGTGCTCATCAGCGCGAGACCGATCGAGGCGCCGACCTGTTCGGAGGCGTTGAAGAGCGCGCTGGCGACACCGGTCTCGCGATCGGCGACCTGGAAGGTGGAGAGGTTCGCGGCCACCGGTGAGATCAGGCCGAGCCCGGCCCCGAACAACACCAGCGCGGGGAGCACGTGGACGGCGTAGCCGCCGGCGACGTCGAGCCGGGCGAGCCAGGCCATGCCCGCCGCGGCGAGAGCCAGCCCGGCGCCCAGGAGCAGGGCGGGCCGTAGCAGGATCGTCAGCCGCCCGGCCAGCGTGGAAGCGATCAGCACGGTGCCCGCGAAGGGCAGGAACGCCAGGCCGGTCTGCAGCGCGCTGTAGCCGGCGATGGATTGCAGGTAGAACGACACGAGCAGGAACATCCCGAACATGCCGATCATGACCACGACGAACGCCAGGTAGGCACCGCCACGGATGCGGTGGGCCACGATGCGCGGGGGCAGCAGGGGGTCCGGGGAGCGTGCTTCGACCGCCACGAAGGCCACCCCGAGGACGAGACCGGCGGCGAGAGTGGCAATGGTCAGCGGGGCGGACCAGCCGTTGGTGGCGACCGCGCTGAGCCCGTATGCCAGCATCGCGAGCGCGGTCGTGGCCAGTACCGCGCCGAGCGGGTTCAGCCGCGGACGCTCGCTGCCGCGGCTGTCGGTCAGGACCCGGGCGGCACCGACCGCGGCGAGCAAGGCGAGGGGGACGTTGATGTACATCACCCAGTGCCAGCTCAGATACTCCGTCAGCAGCCCGCCGAGCACCAGCCCGAGGCCGGAGCCGCCGCCCATCACCATGCCGAACACCGAGAACGCCCGGCCCCGTTCGCGCGGGTCAGGGAATGTGGCGGCGACCAGCGACAATGCGGAGGGTGCCAGCAGCGCGCCGAACGCGCCCTGACCGGCGCGGGCCGTCACCAGCACGGCCAGGTTCTCGGCCAAGCCGCCGACGGCCGAAGCGAGGGCGAAGCCCGCCAGGGCAATGAGAAACGCCCGTTTGCGACCGATGCGGTCGGCGACACGGCCGCCGACCAGGAGCAGCCCGGCGAAGGCCAGCGTGTAGGCAGTGATCACCCAGTGTTGATCGGCGGCACGCAGGGTGAGCGTCCGGCTGATCGAAGGCAGCGCGACGTTCACGATCGTGACGTCGAAGACCACCATCAGTTGTCCTGACGCGATCACCGTCAGGGCCCACCAGCGCCTGCGTGCCGGCTCTGGCCGGGAAGCGGTGGATGAAGACATGAGATCCTCCTTTCCGCTGAGTTATCAGCTTTACTGATATAGAGCAGTATCAGTAAAGCTGATACAGTGTCAAGGGTGGACCAACCGCTCAGTCACCTGCTCCGCGCCTCCAACGCTCTTCGGGCCGCGCTCCGGCACAGCCTCGCCGACCTGGACCTCACTCCCGTGCAGAACACGGTGCTGCACCGGATCGCCGGCACCCCCGGCAGTTCCTCGGCCGAGCTGGCGCGCTACACGCACGTCGCTGCCCAGACCATGCACAAGCTCATCGCCGAGCTACAGCAGCGAGACCTGCTGGAACTGCGCCCGAGGCCCGGTCACGGCCGCATCCTGGACGCCCACCTGACCGGCAAAGGGCGGCAACTCCTCAAGGAAGCGGACGTCAAGGCCCGGGCCATCGAAGATCGCATGGTCGCGGGGCTCGACGAACCGCAACGCCGCCGGCTCGTAGAACTACTCGAGCACTGCACCCAAGCCCTCGACACGCCGTACGACGACCAGCGATAGCCATGCCGGGAGAGCTCACCCCTCGCTCCCGCACCTGTCGGGCCACCCCGCGCCCGAGCGGTCCAAAACCGGGACGACCTCACCGTCGTCCCGGCGACGCGGCCGACCGCGCCCAGCGGATCGACGCCCCTCGTTCGGCGGCTGCGCGAGGACCCCGGCGACCGCGCCGAATTCACGCCGTCGCCGCAGACCCGAAATTCATCGAGTACGCCAGGTGGAAGAGGAGAAGCTCGTGGACACGTACGCACGGTTTGCTGGGCCGGCGGTCGTCGGCCACCGAATGGCGACGATGCGGGGCATCAGCCGGGCTTTTGCCGGACATATTGCATTCAGCATGTCCGCTCTTCTTCAGCGAGTTGACAGGCGCCACCCCGAAATCAATACTCCCTCGTAATCATGACGCGTCCGCACCGAGTTCGCCGGGAGGCCCATCGTGACCACGTCGTCAACCGTGCGCGAAGCGCGTGAGACGCTCGTCCGCACCCATTTCGAGTCCGAGGCCGCTCAGGAATTCGACGTCACCATGACGACGATGGCCCACCCTCGTTACGAGCTCATCCCCACCGGCGAGGTCTTCGAGGGCGAGGAGCAGGTGCGGGGTTATTACCACAGGACGAGGACCGCCTTTCCGAACCAGCGTCACGACAATGTCCGCCTGCACCATTCCGACACCGCGGTGATCGCGGAGTTCGACCTGCTCGGCACCCACCTGGGCGAGCTGTACGGCATCCCGCCCACCGGCCGGAGCTTCCGCTGCCCGGTGGTGGCGTTCTTCTTCTTCGACGGGCCTGAGGGCGACAAGATCATCTGTGAGCGGATCTACTTCGACGCCGCCACCATCACCGGTCAGCTCGGCATCAGCCCGAACCCGGCAGGGTAAGTGGTCGCGCCGCGCCGGTCGCCGCCGCCGCCGGCGGCCACGGCCGCTGGGAAGGGCGCCTTCCGGCTCGTCCCGCCCATGATCTGGACGCGGTCCGCGCCGCCGTCGCGCGCCGGATGGTCCTCGCGCCCACGGCTCCCAGGTCCAGTTCGTCGAGGCGGTCGCCGCCCTCTGGCGGCGACCGCCTCGACGACACCCTGGCCTGGATGCGCCGGCGCCTCACCGTACCGCAGAGCCCTGCGGTCGCGGAGGTGAGCCGCGCTAGGAGAACGGTCCGCGTGCCGCGAGACCGCCGTCGAGGATGAGACTCTGGCCGGTGATGTAGGAGGAAAGAGGAGAGGCGAGGAACACGACCGCGTCCGCCACCTCGGCCGTACGCCCCGGCCGCCCGAGGGGAATCATCGTGTAGTCGTCGTCGGGATCAGCGAGCGCGGCCACCACAGGTGTGGCGATCGCTCCGCATGCCACGACGTTCATGCGAATCCCCTGAGGGCCGTATTCGGCGGCGACCGTTCTGGCGATGCTGGCCAGGCCGGCCTTGGCCGCCCCGTAGGCGCCCTGGAGCGGGCTGCCCAGGTATCCCGTGATCGAGCCGATGCTGACGATCGTCCCGCCCCCGTTGGTGCGGAAGATCCTCAGGGCGGCCTGGACCGCTCTGGCCACGTAGCGGAGGTTGAGCTCGAACATGGTGTCCCAGTCCTCGTCGGCCGCCTCGTGCAAGGGCACCGCCGGGACGAAGGCCGCCTGCCCGCCCACGACCGTCACCAGCACGTCCAGGCCACCGAGTTGCTCGGCCGCCGAGGACACCAGGTTCGCCACGCCCTCCCGGGACCGCACGTCGACGGTCAGCCCCACGGCCTTGACCCTGTCCGCGACCTCTGCCGCCGCCTCCCGCGCACGTCCGGCATCGATATCGGCGATGGCGAGGCCGGCTCCGGCCGCCGCGAAGGCGCGCGTGATCTCGCGGCCGATGCCTCCGCCTCCGCCGCCGATGACCAGCGCCTTCTTGCCGTCCAGTACGTTTGTGTACCCGTTCACCCTTGCTCACTTTCGTCAACGTGGAAGGCGCTCATTCGAATGGGCGTCGCCCGTGCCCGGCTCGCCTGCTCCTCGAAGTCCCCGCCGCTCGCTGCCCGGCACGACTCAACGATCTCCGGAAATCATCTTCCGTCATCCGGGAACCATACTCATCCGCCTCCATGCGGTGCAGGTCGGGTGCTTCAGGCGCGTAGAGGGCCGACGCCGCTCATGATGTCGAGCGCGAGCCGGTGTCCGCACGCGGCACGGTAGGCGATGCCGGGCCGCTCACCGCCCAGGGTCGCAGGAAGGAATGCAGGCCTTCCCGGGAAACTCGTCGGCATCGGCCTGCGGCGACGCATACGCGGTCCCGCTGAATTCGAGCCGAACTCGACGGCCACCAGAACCGTAGCGAGACTTCTTCGTTCCGAAATACCCAAAACCAAGGGCGAGCAGGCGCACATTTCCCGGCGCCTTCATATGTCAGCCTTTTCGTCGGGGCGGGGTGGGGCCCGCGCGGTGTAGGTCACCTTTTCTCAGAAGTCGAGATGAAGCCGGTCGTGCGTAGCTTCGTCGCCGGGCGCGCCGGACGGGCGAGCCGGACGAGACACAGGGAGACTGATGACGAGCAGGCTTGTGCGCATGGCCCTCGCGCTCGCCGCGACCATCGCGCTGACGCTGATGGCGGCGGGGACCGCGTCAGCGGACCGTGATCCAAGGATCATCGGCGGCGATCCGGCCACCGAGCAATACCGGTTCGCGGTCTCGCTTCAGTACCGGGATCAGGGTACGCGGCCCTCGCCGCACCGATGCGGTGGCGCACTGATCCACTCGGACTGGGTGCTGACCGCGGCGCACTGTGTCGCGGGCCGGCTGCCGGCCGACTTCAAGGTCAGCATCGGCTCGAACGACTACCTGGGCGGCACTTCGGTCGACATCGCCGAATTCATCGTCCACCCGCTCTGGGGCACGGGTGCCCAGAGCATGGGCGACATCGCCCTGATCCGGCTCATGAGGTCGGTGGATGCGCCGACGATCCAGCCCGCTCGCGCACCGGAGGGCGCGCCCGTACGGATGATCGGCTGGGGCTTCACGGTCGACGGGGACGCCACATCGATACCGCGGGAGCTGCGCCAGCTCGACACGAAGTTGTTGCCGTATTCCGACTGCAGGTGGGGCGACGAGTTCCAGGCCACGCCCGGTGACCTGTGCGCGGCGCGGGGCAAGAACGACACCGCCGGCGCCTGCAGCGGTGATTCCGGCAGCCCGCTGCTGTATCGGACGTCGACCGGCTGGAAGGTGGTCGGCGTGACCAGCCGCAGCGGCGGCGAGACCGGATGCCTGAACACGCCCGAGGTCTACACCAGCGCGGCGCACTACTGGTCGTGGGTCAAGGTCACCATGGGCACCTGATCCCGGCCTTGCGGATTCTGTTGCCGCCTGTGCGAGGAGGCGGGCAGGGACGACGGGATGTCCGCCGGAGTCCCTGCCCGCCTGGCTGCGAGGACGGCGGCGGGCTCAGGTGTTCAGCAGTGCGCGGATCTCGTCGGCTTCTGGGCTGCCGATGTCGGCCAACCGGTCCAGGGCTTCCTGCCAGCGGCGCTCGGCCGCCGGAAGGTCGCCGGTGTCGCGCAGCGCGCAGCCCAGCACCCGCAGGGCACGGGCGGCGCCCAGGCTGCACCCGCTCTGCCGGTGCAGGTCCAGCGCCTGCTGGGCGTGGCTGAGCGCCGGGTCGAGGTGGCCGAGCCGGTGGTGGGCGGCGGCCAGCGTGATGTGGGCGTAACCCTGCAGGATGCGCATGCCGGCCGCGGCGGCGATGCCCAGCGCGTCCCGGGCGCTGCCGAGAGCGCGGTCGGGCTGGTCGAGCGCGAGACTGACGTCGGCCAGCCCCAGCCGCGCGCCGGCCTCGGTCGTGGGGCTGCAGGTCTGCTGGGCCAGCGCCAGGGCCCGCCCGTACTGGTCAGCGGCGTCCCGGGTATGGCCGAGACGCAGGTGCACCCTGGCCAGGACGATGCGGGTCCTGGCCTCGGTGTAGGGGTCGCGGATCTCGCCGGCCAGCCGCAGCGCCTCTCGCGCCGTGGTCAGCGCCTCCTGGATGTCGCCGGTGTCGCACTTGATCGCGGCGAGGGAGCGCAGGAAGTAGGCCTCGCCGAATCGCGCGCCCAGCTCCTGGTAGAGCCGCGCCGCGTCGGTGAGGTGCCGGTGGGCGGACTCCAGCCGGCCCCGATCGTGGTCGACCTCGCCCAGCGCGCCCAGCACGATCGTCTCCGCGACACGTGAGCCGGTCTGCCGGTACAGGTCGAGCGCCTGATGGAGATGGACGACGGCCTCGTACAACTCGCCGAGCTCCCGTTCGACCAGGCTGAGGTCCAGCAGGCTGTCGGCCTGCCCGCCCAGCCATCCACTATGGCGGTACAACCTCACCGCCTGGGTCAGGTCGTCCGCGGCCTGCCGGAGGTCGCCCGACAGCAGGGCCACGGTCCCCTGGCAGCTCAGGGCGGCGGCCTGGCCCTCGGTCCAGCCGACCTGCCGGGCCAGGGTCAGGGCCTCGGCCAGATGCAGCCGGGCCGAGCGAGGGCGACCGGCGGCCCGTTCGGCCTGGCCGAGGCTGAGGTGACCGGTGACCTGGGCGCGCGCGTCGCCGGCCGTCGTGGCGGCGTCGAGGCCGGCCTGGGCGATCAGCTGCCATTCCACCATCGGACGCCGCTGCCAGAAGTACTCGCGCAGCGCGTCGGCCATGCGCCAGGCGGCCGGGTGGGGGCCGTGGCCGGCGGCGTACCGGCTGGCGGCGACCAGGTTGGGCAGCTCGTCCACCAGCCACGCCGCGGCCTCCGGCAGGCCGGCGAACGCCGTCGATGCGGGGGTGGCGGCCCCTGGCGGGAGGGGCAGCCGCATCGCCTCCGGGAACAACAGCGCAGCGGCCGCGTCGGCGCCGGCCACATACCAGTCGAGGAGCCGTTCCAGGGCCGCTTCGCACGCCTCCTCGCCGTCGTGCAGGTACGCGCGCCCGCGTGCGTACGCCTTCAGCAGGTCGTGCATGCCGTACCGGTCGCGGGCCTGCGGCTGCGCCAGGTGGGCCTCGACCAGTTCGGCCAGCGCCCCTCGCGCGTCGGCGACCTCGATACCGGCCAGGGCCGCGGCGCCCGCGACGCCGACGTCCGGGCCTGGGACCAGCCCCAGCAGCCGGTACAACCGTTGGCGGTCGGGGGCCAGGCGGTGGTAGGAGTGGTCGAAGGCGACCCGGACTGCGACGTGGGGATCATGAGCGACCGTCAGAGCGTCCAACGGGTCCTCGTCCTGCAGCTCGGCCAGGTACTGCGCGATGGACCTGTCCGGACGTCCCGCCAGGTTGGCCGCGGCGATGCGCATGGCCAGTGGCAGGTAGCCACACATGCGCGCCAGCGCGGTCACCGGCTCGGGTTCGGCCGCCCCTCGCTCGTGCCCGATGGTGTGCCTCAGCAGCGCCGCCGCCTCGTCGGGGTCGAGCAGTCCGAGCGTCAGCCGGTGGACGCCGTGGGTGGCGGCCAGCCCGGTCAGCCGGTCGCGGCTGGTCACCACCGCCATGCACTCGGACCCGCCGGGCAGCAGCGGGCGGATCTGCTCGGCGCTGTGGGCGTTGTCCAGCAGCACCAGCACCCGCTTGTCGGCCAGCAGGGAGCGGTACAGGCCCGTGGCCTCCTCCACCTCCGCCGGGACCTGGTCGGCCGGGATGCCCAGACCGCGCAGCAGCCTGGCCAGCGCCTGCGTCGCGGGGAGCGGCGGGCCTGGCGCGTACCCCTGGAGGTTGATGTACAACTGCCCATCGGGGAACCGATCGGCCACCCGATGCGCCCAGCGCACCGCCAGGGCGGTTTTCCCGACGCCCCCCATCCCGTCGATCGCGGTGATCAGCGCCGTGCCCTCGTTGCGGACCTCGTCCAGGGATGCCAGTTCCCGGGTGCGGCCCACGAACGCCGCCACGTCGGGAGGCAACTGCCGCGGCACCACCCACACGGGCGTCTCACGCGGACGCTGCGGATCAGGACCCGCCTCTCTGATCAGAGCCGACAGTTCCGCGGCGTCCAGGTCGAGCGCCCCGGCCAGCAAGCGCAACGACGACAGGTGCGGCCGTCGTAGCGTGCCCGCCTCCAGCCGCCGCACGGTCCGCTCGTGAAGGCCCGCCAGATCGGCCAGCTGGCGCTGGGTCAGCAGCGCCCGCTCGCGCCAGACGCGCAGCAACGTACCCAACGCCGCTTTCTGCGCCGGAGGGTCGTTCTGTCCATTGGCGCGTGCTTGCAGTGACACAGACGTCCTTCTCCCGCTCCCCCGATCAGGCAGACCAGTGATCGTCCTGGTGGGGCCGCCGTCATGGCGAACAGACTGCCAGCCGACGGGACGGACGGGAAGACTTGCTGCAATCCACCTCTACGGCGTGCACGCGGCGCCCTTCGGGACAGACTGCTCCGGCGGTGGGTGGCTCGGGTCGGAGCCGAAGCAGTCGTGGCGCATCCGCCTTGCCTTGATCTTGTCTCCGCCGGTGAGTAGCTTGACGGGCGCCTCGTCGAAGCGGTCGCCCGGCTTGAGCTCGGAGCAGGCGATGACACGGCGACCGTGGAGCTCGGACAGGTCAGTGGGGTGCTCGTTGCAGGCCTTGGCCATCAAGAAACCGGGGCGGGGCCGCATCGGCATGATCACCGAGTAGTTGGAGCATGACCTCCAGCAGAACGGATCTGCCGTTCTTGCCGGCTCCGGTCCGGGGCGGGCACCGGTGCGCAGGTCGGCCACTCCGGCCGGCGTGCACAGGACGTAGGGGTCGGCGTCGACCATGGCGGCGTCGAGTGCCATGCCGGGCGCCGCTTCGGCTTGCACGGGCATGGCATGGATACCAGCGGTCGACAGTGCTCTCTTCTAGTGGCGGCTTGTGACGGCTTGTGACGGCTTGTGGCGGCTTGTGGCGGCTTGTGGCGGCGCAGGTCGGCCGACTCCGGCAGCAGTCCGTCGTTGGTGACTGGGGACGGCGGCGCGGCGGCTTGTCCAGTACGCGCGTGGTGGGCGGCGGTGGCCAGCAGGGTCTCGGCGTCGTGCACGGACAGGTATCCTCCTGCGACCAGGCCTCCGGGCGTGTAAGCCGCTCGGTTGAGTTTCGCGGTGAAGCCGCCGCCCTGCGGGACGCTGGCGCACGTTCCGGCTTCGGCCAGCCAGCCGTTCGGCGGAACTGTGGCCGCCGCCGACCCGGATGACGGCTTGACCGGCGCGGGGCGGTACCGGCGCGGTGGGACGCGTGACGCCTGCGCCGACCGGCGAGGGCGCGTGGCCGGCGCGGGTGAGGTCCTGCGTCAGCCAGCCAGCCAGGCAGGCAGCCAGGCAGGCAGGCACCCAGCCAGGCAGGAGCGCCGGCTCACGGCACTCCCCCACGGCGGTGTAGCTGACGTCGGAGGTGCGGGTACCCGGCGCCACGATGAATCCGCCGTGGGCACGCACGTCGACCTGCCGGACCAGGGCACGCGAGGGACCGGAGCCGGTGGAGCACCGGAAGGTCGTCCGAGCGCGGGTCAGTCGGTGACCCAGTCCATGTGTCCGATCCAGTGGTCGAACAGTGCCCGATCGCCGTGCACTTCCAGTTCGGTAGCCGCATTCAGCGGGCGGCGTCTGCTGAGTACGAGCAGGAGTTCGGTGGCTGGGCCGTCTACCGTGACGTCCGCCTTGGTATGCGTGTGCTCCAGGGCGATCTTGTCCGGCTCTCGGCGTGCCAGCCATTCCCCGGGGGCGTCAGTGGCGTGGAAGTGCAGGGTTTGGCCGTTGCCACGCATGGCTTCGGCGAAGCCTGGCCTGTTCTCCCAGTAGCCGGGGGAGGTCATGGTGTCCAGCCAGTCTTCGGTGGCTGCAACGGCGAGTTCCGGTGCTAGTTCGTATCGTTTGCCGAGTGCTGCGGCAGCGTCCGCGCGGTGGACGCAAGCTTCGCCGAACAGGCGGCGTGACCAGAACGGGACGCCTGCGGCGGCGCCGGATGGGTCCCACACGTGTGTGTCGTCGGTGGCCGAGTCGAACGCTCGCTTCGCTTGGGCTGCGGCGTCGGTGAGCCAGGCGCGCCATTGGGCCGAATCGGTCGGACCCGGAACGTAGCCGGCATATGCCTTGCTCGGTTCGGTCATCTGCTCACCCACGAGCATGGCCACCATACGTTGCGTCGCGCCGACATGGTCGACCAGATCGGCCAGCGTCCATTTCGGGCATGTCGGCACCGGGGTCGTCGCATCCCTGCCGTCCACCCAATCGGCGAACGTCCTCGTCTGCTCGACAACAGCGTTCAGGTACGCGGACGCGTCCATCTGCACCTCCAAGATGCGGGTCATGCGGCCTGATTCTCGCCTACGGACATGTGCGTGGCCAGGCCACTTACCGGCTAATTACCGGGCACTTCCCGTGGCGGCGATCGAGGCAGCGGCGGTGTGCCTCGACTCAGCCCGGCCCGTCCATCAGGGCGGTGACATAGGCATCCAGCTGCTCCTCCACGGCTCGCGTCGTCAGCTCTGCCCTCCCTGCCTCCCGCCATGGCCGCGCCACCAACCGCACGTCCTCCGAGTAGGCCAGCCCGTCCCGCACCTGCCAGTACAGGCGCTCGCTCCCGCGCTCCCCCTCATGGCCAGCTGCGCGGAGCACGGCTGCCGCCTGGAGAACCTTCACGACGTTCGCCGGGCCCACCGCTACGGCGAGTCGATGACCCCTCGCCCTGTCCCGGACGCCGTCGCCGCGCTGGACCGGCTCACCGTCGAGGGCATCGCCACTGGGAGCGTCATGCTGCCCTCGCGCACGGTGCACGTCGGGGAATGGCTGCGGCTGCTGCGTACGCTGTTGGTGGAGGTCAGCATGGTGGACTCCCGGGCTGGCCCCGACTCGGCCGCCCTCCTGCACCAGATCTGGGACGCCGCGGATCTGCCGTTCCGGGCTGGCATGTCCTTCTGGCGGCCGTACGAGCGGCTGAGCCCATCGCGTCAGGAAGCGATGCTGCAGGCGGCGGCCACCGCGGTGCAACTGGCCGCGAACGGGAGGATCATTCCCGGCGGCACGCTCGGCTCAGCGCTGCAACCGGCTCCACATCGGCGGAAGGGCAGCAGGTGAGGCGAGTCAGCCCATGGCAGGCGCCGCTGCCGCGTTGGTGTCGTGTTCGCGCAGCATCCGTAGGACTGTGGCCGGGGACGGGTGCCGGCCCTTCTTCTTGCCTTTGGTGATGACGAGCCGGGCGGCGATGTCGCGCAGGCTGAGGTTCTGCTCGCGCAGGTGCAGGGCCATGGAAAGCATGGCGTCGTCGGTGACGGCGGCGCCGCCGATGGCCTTGCCTCGGCTGCGGGCCGATTCGTGGCCTTCCAGGGTGCGCTCGCGGATGTACTCGCGTTCCATCCCGGGCAACGCAGCCAGCACGGTGAACACGACGCCGGCCGGGTCGTGGGAGCCCTGCAGCTCGCCGGTGAGGAACTCCAGCCCGATGCCGGCGGTGCGCAGCTGCTCGGCCAGGGCGGCGTGCACCGCGGTCAGAAGGTCGCGATCGGGTTGACCGGGCTGCCGGACGTACCGGCGAAGCGGACCGGCGCGACGGCGAGGTGGAAGTCCCACTGGCCGAGTTCGGCGGCCGTCGCCGCGCACGCCTCCAGGTCGCAGTTGTCGAGCATCCACAGACCCATCGCGACGAGGCTCACGGCGTGCACCGGCATCAACACGCCTTCGTACCCCGACGGCTGAACGTCCTGAGGGGTGTCGGCGCCGATCAGCGCGACCCCGCGTTCGTGCAGCC
>NZ_SMKO01000006.1 GCF_004348685.1 Nonomuraea deserti
ACCCTCCCCCTGCAGCAGGGGCACAATCGCCCGCACCTGGAACTCATCGACATCAACCGCCCGCTCGGGGCCACTCCAACGGACGTCACCTTCCGTTTCACGACCGGCACCACCACCTTGCGCATTCCGGTGCTGCCGCTGTCGCGGGGAGCCGAACCGCCCACGCCTGGCCACAGCTGACCCCTACGACACAGCGCCGCCTGGTACGGGCGCCGTCGTAGCTCACCGCCCACCAAGGTGGCGGCCAGCAACCCGAACGCCGGGCCGCGCAGGCGGGCAGGGGCCAGGGCGGCGACGGCGGAGTGCTCGGCGGTCTCGTCCGCGCCGATCCTCGCGTCGCCGGTGTCAGAAGCGTGCGGCGTGTTCCAGGATCCGTGCGTTCACCAGGTCGGGCAGGTCGAGGGCGAGGGAGTGGCCGGTGCCGGGGAGCAGTTCGACCTCGGCCGCGGGCAGCAGGCGGGCGAGCCGTCGGGCCACGGCGGCCGAGTCGTGCATGGTGCTGTGCGCGCCGAAGAGCATGAGTGTCGGGGCCTTCACCTCGGCCAGTTCCTCGTCGGTCAGGGGCACCATCGGTGGCAGCGCCTGCCGGTAGAGGTACGTGCCGGCGACTGCGGCCAGGATGCGTTCAGGCCTGTTGATCGAGTCGGTGTGCAACCATCGCGCCAGGACCCGGCGCACCGGGGGCGGGCAGTGGAGCCCCATGCCGCACGCGATGGCCCAGGCCAGATGGCGTGCCGTGGCGGTGCGGAAGGCCGCGGGATCGAGCAACGTCATTCCCGCCACCCGCGCGGGGGTCCGGATGGCCGACAGCAGTGCCTGCCAACCGCCGTAGGAGTAGCCCACCACGTACGCGGCGGCGACGGCGATCCCGTCGAGCACCTCGGCGAACCAGCCGACCAGGTCGTCCGGTCCGCCCAGGGGCCGGGTCTGCACGCTGCGGCCCGCCGCGCCCACGGGATCGACGAGGTAGACCGGATGCGCCCTGCCCACCGGTCCACTGCTGTAGGGCCAGCCCAGGGAGTTGCCGCCCATCCCGGCAGGAACACCACCGGCAACCCCTCGGCCGCGCCGCCGCGACAGAGGCGGGTCGTGCCGTAGGAGGTGGGCCCTCCCCCCGAAGTGTGGACACCTTGAGTGCCGGATGATGGACATCCGGAGGCAAGGAGTTCCACGTGGCGATGAAGTCGTATCCGCCGGAGTTCAAGGCGGACGCCGTCGCGTTGTACCTGTCTGACCCGAGCCGGACGTACGCGTCGGTCGGCCGGGACCTGGGCGTGCACCCCGAGACATCCCCGGTCACCCCCCGGGCGTTCGTGTACGGCGTCCTGACCGCCCTCATCCCATCCGACGAGGAGAGCCGCCGCATCATCCTGGCCTATACGGCCCACTACACGCTCACTCTCACCGAGCCGCACCTGGCTCCCGAGGGACTGAAGTACGCGAACGCCCTGCGCGACCTGCTCGCCTCACACCTTCGCCAGGCACAGGAGGCCGGCCAGATCCCCGGGCGCGAAGACCCCGAGAGCGCCGCATCCATCGCCCTGGCGCTTGTCACCGGCCTGCAGTCCAGCGTCCTGGCGGGCCAGTACGACTCCCCCGCCGCCCTGGCCCTGCTTACCGCACACCTCGACCGGCTCTTCACCGGGCCAGGCACATAAGCGGATACCACGCCCCTCAACGACAACAACAGGCCGAATCTGGCGAGGCTGTCGGTCTCCTCCCTTTCGGTGAGCACGTGGAACATGGCTTCGTGTCGACCCGGTCGCTGGTGGGCAGCGCCTCGTCGACAACGAGAACGAGCGCGGCCGACATGCGTGCCTTCGCACTCGTGCCGGCCGAGGCTCTGGTTCCGGAAGGCTCACGTCGACGTCGGGACGGATTCGGCCGAGAAGCTCGAGTCACGGACCACCAGCCGGGGCTGAAGCGCGACCGATTCACTGGTGCGCCCCTCGAGCATGTCGATCAGCGATCGTGCCGCGGTCTCCCCCATCTCCCGCAGGGGCGTGTGCACGCTCGACAACGGGATCGGAAGATCTTGTGCGATCGCGATGTCGTTATATCCGACCAGTGCCATGTCGCGTCCCACAACCAGCCCGTGATCCCTCAACGCCCCCATCGCCCCTATGGCCGCGGAGTCGTTGACCGCGAAAATCGCCGTTGGGCGCCGCGGCAACGTGAGCAGTTCTTGAGCGGCTTTCCGCCCTCCCTGGGGGTCGAAATCCGTGTGTACGATCTGCGCTTCGCCGACGGCGATGCCGGCTCGCTCGTACACCTCCACACAGCCTCGGACTCGATCGAGAGCGGTGGGGTAACGCGGCCCGGCGATGATGCCGATCTCGCGGTGACCTGCTTCCAGGAGATGCTCGCCCACCAACCTTCCTCCTAGAGCATCGTTACCGGTCACCGACACGTGCCCTTCAGCGCGGTGGTTGACCAGGACATGCAGAGTCCGGGAGCGGGACAATTCTTCGTAAATCCTTTCGTCGAGGGTGGCGTCCCCGATCACCAGCCCGTCGACCTTGCGGCTGAGCAGCATCTCGACCCGTTCCCAGCGCCTTTCGGGTGCGCCCAGGGTGTTGGTGACGATGGTCTGGTAGCCGAGGCTGAAGGCCTCGGTGTCGATACCGCTGAGGATCGTGGCGAGTACGACGTCGTGAAGCTTCGGCAGCAGGACCCCCAGAACCATGCTGCGTTTGGTGCGAAGGCTGGCCGCCGTGAGGTCGGGGCGATAGCCGAGACTTTTCGCGATCTCCCGCACCCGCTCTTCGGTCTCGGCGAAATCGGACCTGCGGGGTCCGGGGGCACGCCGGAGGATCCTCGACACCGTCGAAGGATGCACTCCGGCCTTCTCCGCGATCAACTTGTGCGTCGGTGGCTTCGATCCACGGCCTGACGGCTCGTTCATCAACTGTTGCCTCCCCATGTGGCGGTGCGGGGTCGCAGGAACTCAACCAGATGAGGCACTTGACAGGCAGCGTACATGCAGTCGATTGTAGCTACATGCAGTCGACTGTAGGTAGCTGTTGGAGCATGAACCTCGGGCCGACTGCCACCAGCAAGACCGGGCATCACCAAGCCAGGTCATGAAACGGACGCGTCGCGCACGGCGTCCGATCAGCTAAGAGGTACAGAAGATGCGTACCAGAACACTCGCAGCAGCCGCCGCCCTAGCACTCACGGTCGTAGGTTGTGCAAGCTCGACCGACAGTCCGGATACGAACTCCGGCCCCATCACGATCGGCCTCTCCGCCCCTCTGTCGGGACCGGCCGCTGCACTCGGCGAAAACGAACGCAACGGCGTACAGCTGGCCATCGATCAGATCAACCAGGACGGCGGCCTCCTGGGGAGCCGGAAACTCACCCTCGCCGCCCAGGACAACGCCTGCAACCCCACCGATGGCGTCGGATCCGTCACCAAGCTCATCACCCAGCAACAGGTCTCCGCAGTCATCGGGGCTCTCTGCAGTGGGGTCACCCTTGCCGCGATGCCGTTGGCCAAGCGCTATCAGGTGCCCCTGGTGGTGGCGACGTCCACATCACCTGACATCACCACGGCAGCAGGCAAGGGAGGCAACGACTTCACCTTCCGCATCAATCCCTCTGACGCGACCCTCGCCGTCGCCTTGTCCTCTTACCTGCACAAGGCAGGCGACGTTCGCAAGGTGGCCATCCTGGCTGAAGACAGTACGTACGGCCGTACAGGTGCCGCGGCTCTCCAGAAGGCGCTCAACGACAAGGGCATCACGGTGACGGGCGTCGACTTCGTGGCCCAGGGAACCTCCGACTTCTCGACGCAGATCAGCAAGTACCGCAACAACGGCACCCAGTCGGTTGCCCTCTACATCTCAGGTGCCGATCACCTGTCGTTCCTGCGTCAAGCGGCCAGCGCCCGCCTGCAACTCCCCGTGACGGGCCGCGTCGAACTCGAGGGCCAGAACCTCGAAATTCTGAAGGACGAACAGTTCGCCGGATCGTCCAGCGTCTATCCCTACAGCTCCCTGATCAAGACGCCGGCGAATGCGAAGTTCGCCAAGGCTTACGAAAGTGCACACAAGACCCCGCCGACTTACGAGTCATTCGAGGGTTACAGCGCTGTCATGGTGCTTGCGGATGCCATCAGCCGGGCGAAGAGCTCCGACCCGAAGGCCATTCAGAAAGCACTGGTGAAGACCGACTTCACCTCGCTCACCGGTGGCACGGTGAAGTTCGACGCCTACCACCAGGCCCATGACAAGGCATTCATCCTGCAGATCAAGAACGGCAAGACCGTCATCGTGTCGGATGTCGTCACCTGATCCGTCTGGTCGACAGCCTGACGACTGGAGGTCATCATGGATGCAACGTACACCTGGGAATTGCTCGCCAACGGCGTGGTGCTGGGGTCCAGCTATGCGCTGCTCGCCGCCGGCCTGGCCGTCATCTTCGGCGTTCTCAATGTCGTGAACTTCGCCCATGGGGCGTTGTACATGCTGGGGGCGTTCGCCGCCTATTTCTTCATCCCGCTCACCGGTTACTGGATAGGCATCCTGCTCACCGCGGCGACCATGGCGATCTTGGGCATCGTCCTGCAGGAAGGTCTGCTTCGTCGCCTTCCTCCAGACGGAGCGTTCTCCAGGAGCATGCTGCTGACTCTCGGCCTGGCCATGATCATCCAGAACGGAGCGATCGTGCTCTGGGGCGCCGGGCCACGGCAGTTGCCCGAGGACAGCAGGCCGCAGGGGCACCTCCTGCTGGGGGACGTGATCATCCCGACCGGACGCGCGTTCATCGTCGTTGTGGCGGTCGCCACGCTCGGGGCGCTCTATCTGCTGCTCAACCGCACGCAGGTGGGTCGGGCCATGCGCGGTGTCTCGCAGAATCCCACCGCGGCGCTGGTCGTGGGAATCTCCCCGGAGCGGATCGGCAGACTTGCGATGGCTCTCGGTGTCGGCCTGGCCGGCATCGCGGGCGCGACGTTGACGCCGGTCTTCACGGTCAGCCCGCAGATGGGCATCACGATCGTGTTCAAGGTGTTCGCCATCGTCGTCATCGGCGGCCTGGGCAGCGTGCCCGGTGCGGTGATCGTTGCCTATCTCGTCGGCATGCTCGAAAGCTTCGCCGGAGGTTACGGGTCAGCCATGACTCAAAGTATCAGTGTCTTCTTGTTCATGATCGCAATCATGTTGGTGAGGCCGCAGGGCCTCTTCTCGACAGAGGTACGAGTATGACGGCGGCCCTGCACGTGCATGAACCGGAAGAAACCAATGACGTGATGTCGCGCAAAAGCTCGTCTCCCCTGCACAAGTGGCTGGGAGGCCGCCACCTCGGTCCGTTGCTTCCCACAGCCGCCGCCATCGCGCTCGTCCCCGCCGTGGTGACCAACGACTACTTCATCGACGTCGCCAACCTGGCGCTGACCTTCATGGTGCTGGGAACGGCCTTCAACCTCCTGTACGGCTACGTCGGAATGCTTTCCTTCGCGCAGGTCGCCTTTGTCGGCATCGGCGGATACGCCAGCAGCTGGCTGGTGACCCACACCGACTTGTGGCAACCCGTGGCCTTCCTTGCCGGAGGAGGAGTAGCCGCCCTGGTCGCCGCGGTGGTCGGAGCCGTGACGGTGCGCTTGTCGGAGGGCGCCTTCGCGATCATCACGCTCAGCTTCACCTTGCTCTGCGCCGTCGTCGCCGCGGAATGGACCGGCGTCACCGGCGGCAGGCAGGGCATCTTCGGGCTACCGGCCCCGTCACTGTCGCTGGGCCCCGTCGACTTGGTGGCGGATACGCCGAGGAGCTACTACTACCTGCTGGCCGGTTTCACTGTGCTCGCGTTGTGGGCCATGCAGCGCTTGGTCAGATCGTCCGCAGGCACCGTGATGATCGCCATCCGCGACAACGAGCCGTTGGCCAAGGCACAAGGCTATGCCACGAACAACTACAAGCTCGCCGTCTTCTCCTTCTGCGCGTTCGTCACCGGGCTGACAGGGGCGCTCCACGTTTTCCGGCTGACCACCATCGATCCGTCGATCTTCGACTTCTACCTCATGCAGGTCATGCTCATCATCGTGATCCTTGGCGGCGCCGGAACCTTCTGGCCTGTCGCTTACAGTGCCGTGCTCTTCGCCGTTCTGCCCGAGATGCTGCGCATGGCCGACGAGGCTCGCCTGATCGTTTATGGCGCACTGCTGGTTCTCGGGCTGCTCTTCCTCCCGCAAGGTGTCGGGGGGTTCCTCCGAGCACGAGCGATGAACAGACAACTACGTGACATGAGAGGAGGTCGATCGTGACGGCCACCCTCGGAGCGGCAGCCCCGCCGGCCCTGCAGGTCACCGGTCTGGGCAAGTCATTCATGGGCGTCGCGGCACTGTCAGACGTCGAATTCACCCTCAGCACGGGCACCGTGCTCGGCCTCATCGGCCCGAACGGATCGGGTAAGTCGACGGCTCTCGACTGCGTGACCGGCTTCGTGCGGCCGGACTCCGGCCAGATCCTGCTGGACGGTGAGTCCATCTTCGGCAAGGCGCCACACCTCATCGCCCGGGCCGGCTTGGTGCGAACGTTCCAGACCGTGAAACTGTATGACCAGCTCACCCTGGACGAGCACATGAGTCTTTCGCTCCGCGGACTGTACAAGGCAGGACGGTCGGGAGCTTCTCGCCGGCGCTCGGCGGAGAGGAAGCGGGCAACGTCCTGGTTGGTCGAGTTCGGACTCGAGCAGCTTCGTTCAGCACCTGCCGGCATCCTGTCCTACGGCCAGAAGAAGTTGCTCGCCCTGGCCGCGGTGCTGGTGACCCAGCCACGGATCGCCCTGCTCGACGAACCGTTGGCGGGGGTGAATCCGCGGATCATCGACTTGATCCGTGATGCCATTCTGCAGGCCAACACCGAGGGCCAGACGTTTCTCATCATCGAGCACAACGTCGAGTTCATCACCTCCTGCTGCTCCGAAGTCGTCGTGCTGGACGCAGGTAAGAAGCTCGCCGCGGGACCGCCCTCAGTCATCTGGGACGACCCGGCCGTGTACGAAGCCTTCCTCGGAAGAAAGGGGGACGGTCATGCCGGCTGATCGGCATCTGAGCGTCTCGGCGTTTTCCGCCGGATATCTGTCGGGTGTGCCCATCGTGAACGATCTGACCTACGGATTCGCCAGCGGAAGCCTCACCACCATCGTGGGCCCCAACGGAGCAGGAAAGTCTTCCCTGCTCAAAGGCATCTACGGGTTGACCCGGTGGTGCAAGGGCTCCATCCGTATCGGCGATCGTGACATCACCGCATTGCCCGCCTGGGGCCGCTTGCAGGCCGGCATCAGCCTGGTGCCTCAGGGACGCTGCAACTTTCCGCACATGACAGTGCAGGAGAACCTGCAGCTAGGGGTGTACACGCTGCCGCGCAGCAACCGTGCGGTCGCGGTCGCCGAAGCGTTGGACCAGTTTCCTGCCCTTGCCGCCCAGCGAACGCGCGCGGCCGGAAATCTCAGTGGAGGGCAGCAGCAACTCCTGGAGATCGCCATGGCGATGATGGTGCATCCGAGGGTGCTGCTCATCGATGAACCATCGCTCGGGCTCTCCCCCAAGGCGCGGTGCCAGATCTTCGACAAGCTGAAGGAGATCACTGATCACGGCGTGTCCGTCGTCATGGTGGAGCAGAACGTGATCGAAGGTCTGGCCGCCTCGGACATCGCCGTCGTCATGGTCGACGGCCGTATCCATCGACATGGTCCGGCCGAGGAGGTCCTCAACGATCCGGAGATGAAGAACGTCTTTCTCGGAGGCAGGCCTGATACCGCCGCTCCCGGACGCGAACCCGACAGGAGACGTCATGACGACGACGGTATCTGACCACCTGAGCCGTACGATCGTCGGCGAGACCGGCCGGGGCTTGGTCGAGGCCGGGCGCTTGGCCAGCGGCAACATGATCGGCATTCCCTACATGGTCGCCCGCGGCAAAGGCAGCGGCCCTTGCCTGTGGATCAATGCGGCGGTCCATGGTGACGAGTCGCAATCGGCGATCGTGGCGACGGAGTTCTTCCGTGCCGTCTCGTCACTTCCCCTGTACGGCAACGTCGTGGTGACGCCCGTCGCCAACCCCCTGGCCTTCGACTACCGGCGCAAGCATTCTCCCTTCGACGGAGTAGATCTCGATCAGAGCTTCCCCGGAAGGGCCGACTTCCTCGGCACGCAGCGGCTCGCCCATCGCCTCTTCGAGGAGCTCGCACCACTGGCCGACGTCGTGGTCAACGTCCATACGATGGGCTCCTTCCTCGACGCCTGCAACTACGCCGTCTACAAGTTGCACCCGCGAGGAGCCCAGGAGCACGATCTCCTGTCCATGATCTCCCTGCTCGATCCACGGGTGGCCTGCCGTATGGACGTCTCGGGTCCAGGCGAACTGCCTGGTCATATAGCCGGTGCGTTGGACTACCAGATGTTGGAGCTGGGCAAGCGCGCCTTCATGCTGGAGGTGGGCGCAGGAGGCCGACTCGACCGTGGGGCTGTGAACAGGGCCGTTGCGGGTCTCGTTCGACTCGCCACGGCCATCGGCACGACGAAGGGCACCCCGTTCGAATGGCCCACCTCCATATGCCGAGCCACTCGGCGGACACACGTCACCACCCCTGACGGGGGTTTCTTCCATCCACTCGTCAGTCCCGGCGAGGTGGCCGCCGCGGGACAACCTCTCGGCGAGGTCCGGAACGTCTTCGGCGACGTCGTGGCCGCGATCAGTATGCCTTCGCCGGCACTGTTGATCGGCATCCGGCGTGACCCCATCGTGCACTCCGGCGATCGCGTGGCATTCGTCGCCACCGAATGGAGCGATGTCGATCTGGCCTCAGCCTCTCGGAGGGCGCCATGAGCAGGCAGATCAAGGTCGAAGCAGCCGAGATCGCGACCCTTCGCGTCGCTGCGGGAGAAACTCTGCGTGTGGTCAACTCGCTCGGCGGGCAGGTCGTCGACGCATGGTTCTTCGCCGCGGACGACTGGACCGAGCACGTTTGCATGAGCCACTCCCGTGCGGCTCTGCGAACCATCCGTCCGGTGGTGGGCAGTGCCTTCGTCACCTGCCGGCGGGTTCCGCTGATCACGATGGCCGCCGATACGTCGCCCGGTGTCCATGACATGACCATGCCCCCATGCGACCGATGGCGTTATCAGCAGCTCGATGCTCCGGGCCATCGCAACTGCGCTGACAATCTGAGGTCGGCTCTGCACGCGGCAGGACATGCAGCTGGCGTCATGCTGCCCGACCCTCTGAATCTGTTCCAGAACTCTCCCGTCGCCCCCGATGGAACCATAACCTTCCGGGAATCGTCCGCGCCGGCCGGCTCCTATGTCGATCTGCGGGCGGACAGAGATCTCATCGCATTCCTGTCCGTGTGTCCGATGGACATCATGCCGATCAATGGCGGGAGTCCTCGGGAGATCGCGGCCGTCGTCCTCGACGGGGTGACATGAATGTCAACGTCACTGCCTGATCTGACTCTGGAAGAGACCAGAGCCGCTCTCCGCCGGGGAGAGGTTTCTCCTCGAGAGGTGGCCGCCGGCTACTTGGAGGCGATCAACCGCTGGGAACCGGCGCTGAGCTCCTTCCGGTCCGTCAGCGAGGACCTGGTTCACCAGGTCTCTCGACTGGTGGAGGACGAGATCCAGAAAGGCGTTCCCAGGCCATTGGCAGGAATCGGGGTGAGCGTCAAGGACAATATCGACGTCGCCGGACTGCACACCACGGCCGGATCATCGTGGCTGAACGAGCAGGCCGCCGACAACGCCGAATGCTGGCGTCGCGTGGAGCTGTCGGGAGCGGTGCATATCGGGAAGACCAACCTGCACGAATTCGCCTACGGCGCCACCAACGTCAATCACAAGGCCCAGACCACGCGCAATCCCTGGGATCGTCGCCACATCTGTGGCGGATCCAGCGGCGGAAGCGCTGTGTCAGTGGCCACCGGTTCCTGCAGCGCGTCACTCGGAACCGACACCGGAGGATCCGTACGCATACCCGCGGCCCTCACCGGCGTCACAGGCTTCAAGCCGACCTTGGGCCGTATACCCACCTCACAGGTTTTTCCGCTCAGTCCCTCCTGCGACACCATCGGCGTACTCAGCCGCACGGCCACCGGCTGCGCTCACATCTTCCGGAGTCTGGTCCTGGACGACCCGATCGAACCGGACAGCCCTTTGCGGCCGTCATTGCGCGGGGCTCGTCTGGGCGTGGTGATGTCACATGTCTCCCGGTCATCCCCGGCTGTCGGCGATGTCTTCCGCCGCGCGCTCGACGTTGTCGAAGGGCTGGGCGCGACGGTGGAGCCCTTCGAGCTTCTCCACGAAGAGGAGTCTTGTCTCACCACCCGCACGATCGTCGCGTTCGAAGCAGCTCAGGTGCATCGCCGCTGGCTGCGGGACCGTCGTGAAGACTATGGAGACGATGTAAGGGCACGTCTGGAGGCCGGGCTCGCGGTCTCCAGCCGGCGGTACCGCGTGGCCAGGGAGGAGCGCAGAGAGCTCGCGGCGAAGATGCTGGAGAGCCAGCGCCGGTTCGATGCCGTCATCGGTCCGACGGTCCCCATCACCGCTCCCAGGGTTGAGGACTGCACCCCTGCGCGAGCGGCCGACATGCAGGCCGCATTGCTGGCGAACACCTACTGCTTCAACGTCACCGGCCAGCCGGCGATCTCGGTTCCCTGCGGAATGGCGAACGATGGTCTGCCGGTAGGGCTCCAGATGGCAGCCGCCCCGGGCCGGGATGGCGAGGTCCTCAGCATCGCCAGGGCGCTGCAGGAGGCAACCGAATGGCACCGTCGTCGCCCGTCATTGGAAGGGCTGAGGCAATGAACGCCAACGCAGGCCGACCGAGCAGCTCGCACTGGGGCGCCTTCCGGGCACAGCTGGACGACGACGCCCTCACCGTCACCCCGCATGAGCTGGATGCGCACCCGTCCCCTCTTCTGGGCAACATGAGTGAGGCGCATGACCATCCGGCGAGGGTCCTGCACCCCATGGTGCGACGGGGGTGGCTGGAGGGCGGACCAGGAGCCGGCAGCGCACGGGGAAACGACGAGTTCGTTCGCGTGGACTGGCCCGACCTCACCGCGATTCTGGCGACCGAACTGGAACGCGTCATCACCACGTACGGCAACGCCGCCATCTTCGGCGGTTCCTACGGGTGGGGAAGCGCGGGGCGATTCCACCATCCGCAGAGCCAGGTGCATCGTTTCCTCAACACCATCGGTGGTTACACCGGTTCGGTCAACACCTACAGCACCGGCGCATCGAGCGTGATCCTGCCCCATGTTCTCGGTCCGGACGTCGACGCCGTCCATGGCCTGACCAGCTGGTCAGTCCTAGCCGAGCACACCACAATGATCTTGGCCTTCGGCGGGTTGCCGGCCAAGAACATGCAGGTCGCCCCTGGTGGAATCACCAGGCATCGCAGCGAGGCCTCCCTCCGGCGGATCGTCGACAACGGCACCACGATCGTCGTGGTGAGTCCGATGAGGACGGACTGCCCGGACGGGCCTGACGTCCGCTGGTGTCCGATCAATCCCGGCACGGATGTGGCGATGATGCTCGCGCTCGCCTGGGTGCTGATCACGGGTCAGCTGCACGACGCCGAGTTCCTCAACACGCGTTGCACCGGATACGAGCAGCTTGAGGCCTACATCCTCGGACACACGGACGGTGTGCCCAAGAATCCCCATTGGGCCGAGGAGATCACCGGGGTCGCATCCAGCGACATCTACGCTCTGGCCACGCAGATGGCGGCGAACCGTACCTTCGTCTCCGTCACCTGGTCACTCCAACGTGCCGAACATGGGGAACAACCGCCTTGGGCGGCCATCGCGTTGGCGGCCGTCCTCGGTCAGATCGGCACCCCAGGAGGCGGCTTCGGGCACGGTTACGGATCCATGGGGGACGTGGGTGTTCCCAGACTGCCAGGCCCGCTGCCAACGCTTCCGCAGGGAGACAACCCCGTCGACGCCTTCATCCCCGTGGCGCGCATCTCCGACATGCTTCTCCACCCGGGTGCGCCCTTCGAGTACAACGGCGGCACCTACCACTACCCGCATGCACGACTCGTGTACTGGTGCGGAGGTAACCCGTTCCACCATCACCAGCACATCAGCCGGCTGCGCCGAGCAATGGCGACACCGGACACGGTGGTGGTGCACGAGCCGTACTGGACTGCGACTGCGAAACACGCCGACATCGTCGTTCCTTCGGCCACGTTCCTGGAGCGCTCCGACATCGGCGCCTCACGCAGCGACCCCTGTCTCATCGCCATGCATCAGGTATGTGACCCTCCCGGCGACGTGAGAACCGACTACGAGACGTTCGCTGAGCTGGCGGATGCGCTGGGAGCCGGCTGCTTCTTCACCGAGGGCAACTCCGAACGCAAGTGGCTGCACCAGATGTACGAGGTCTGGCGGAGCCAGTCCTCGATCCACGGCGCCGATCTCCCGTCGTTCGAAGACTTCTGGTCCGCCGGGCACGTGGAACTGCCGGGCGGCCCGGACGATCACATCATGCTGTACGACTTCGTACGGGATCCGGAGAACGCGCCGCTCAGGACGCCCAGCGGGCGCATCGAGCTCACCTCGGCGACCATCGCCTCGTTCTCTTATGACGACTGTCCGGGTCATCCCAGCTGGCTGCCGCCGACCTCCGGCACCACCGCCGCGTATCCGCTCGTCCTGGTGACATCGCAACCGGCGCACCGACTCCACAGCCAGCTGGACATGGGCATCACGAGCCGGCGAAGCAAGATCGATGGACGAGAACCGCTGCTGATGCATCCGAACGACGCGACCGCACGCGGGATCACGCCCGGCTGCGTCGTGCTCATCACCAGCGAGCAGGGAAGTTGCCTTGCCGGAGCCGTCCTCACCACCGACATCAAACCGGGCTGTGTGCGGCTGTCCACGGGCGCGTGGTACGACCCGCTGAACCCTCAAGATGTCGATTCCCCATGCAGCCACGGGAACGTGAACACCCTGACCAGGGATCGCGGCACGTCCCGACTCGCACAGGGCTGCACCGGGCAGCTGGTGGGTGTCGAAGTGCGCCTTCACCAGGGACGAGTCCCAGCCATGCGCGCACATCGTCCTCCCTCCGGGGCACGCGGCCACGCCCACCTCGAAACTCCTCCCCTGTGAAAGGCAGGTGCCTCATGACGTCCGAGAATCACGCATCCTTCATCGAGTTCGGCGAGATCGAGCGGTGGCGCGACGCAGGAACCGCTCATGCGCTCCTGGACGTACGCGAACGAGGCGAATACGCGCTCGGCCAGATACCGGGCAGCTGTCCCCTCCCCCGCGGTCTCATCGAGATCTGCCTGGAACAGCTGGTGCCCTGGAAGAACATTCCCCTGGTCCTCTACTCGAACACAGGTCATCGAAGCGGCCTGGCGGCACAGACCTGCCGGGAGCTGGGATATCAGGACGTCAGGGTTCTTGCCGGCGGGATGAATCGCTGGGCCGAGGAGGGCCGTGCGCCGGTCTACGGCGTCAACGTCATCGGCAAGACGTTCGGGGAGAGGCTCTCGGTCACCGACCAGGTGCAGCAGCTCGACCCCGACGAGATCGCCGACCTCGCCGCCGGCTCGCAAGCGTTCATCTTCGACGCCCGTACGGCGAGCGAGTACGCCAAGGGACACATTCCAGGGGCGTTTCACGTCCCAGGCGGCGAGCTGGTCCCCACCCTGTACAACTCCGGCATCGACGGGCTGGGCAGTGACCACCCCATCGTCGTTCACTGCGCTGGACGCACCCGGAGCATCGTCGGCGCCTACCTTCTGAAGCGGGCCGGATTCAGCAAGGTTTTCGCGCTTCGCAACGGGACGATGGCGTGGGTGATGTCAGGTCGCGAGCTCTCGGTTGAGGCGAGCCCCTGGAACTCACCGATGATCACCGAGGACGGGCCGGCACGAGCAGCAGCGTTCGCGGCAGATTTCGTCCACGACACGCAGGCCTTCCCCATACAGGCCGCTGAGGTCAGGACGAGCGTAGAGCGTGGTGAGGCCTGCTACATCATCGATGTACGCCTGGCGGAGGAGTACGTCGCCGGGCATGTCCCGGGCGCGGTTTCCTGTCCGGCCGGCCAGCTCGCCAACGCGGTCGACGAACACATCGGTGTCCGTGACGCCCTCCTCGTGTGCTACTCGAATGACGAAACACGGGCCAGGATCGGGGCAGGACTGCTGTCGCGTATCGGATACCGCCGAGTCGCGTGGCTCGCCGGCGGTCTCGAGGAGTGGTCCCGTGACGGTGGCGCGGTCGTCGCCGGCCATCCGCAGGCCTACCTCGATGACCTCAGCTTCTCCCGACCGGACATACGCACGATCGATGCCGATCGGCTGCAGGCCCAGCTGCTGCGATGCAGCAGAGTGCTGGTCGATGTAAGGCGAAGCAGCGAATACGCGCTGAGTCACGTCCCCGGCTCCGTGTGGGTTCCCCGAGGCGATCTGGAACGCCGCATCGGAGCCTACGCGGCTCCCGGCACTCCCCTGGCGGTCGCCTCCGACCGGGAGCTCCGCTCCACGCTTGCGGCCAGAACGCTGCTGGGCATGGGTTACCAGGACGTCGTGGTCCTCGAAGGGGGCGTCAACCGGTGGGCCGCGGCCGGCAACCCGGTCGAAGAAGGGCTCGACGGCGCCGACGTGTCGCTGGCCGAGGCCAAGGAAGACGCGGAACTCGTCGCCCGGCGACCCAAGCTGCTCGAGCGCAGCCGCGAGGACATGGTGCGTTACCTCGATTGGGAGGAACGCCTCGGTGCGGAGCTCATGTCCACCACCGAGTCCTCGACCGGAAAGGACTCACCGTGAACGCACCAGCGAGATTTCGCGGAATCGGGGAGATCATGGCTGAGGCGTTGCCCCTCACGGAGATGCAACTCCGCGCCCAGATAAGCAAGAAGTGGCACACCTATCCCCCGGACGTGCTTCCGATGTGGCTGGCTGACATGGATTTCCAGCCCGCGGCGGCCATCAGGTCCGTCGTGCTGGAGGCCGCCGAATCCGCGCAGTTCACCTATCCCCTTGATGCCGAGCACCGCGGTGTCGCGCAGACGTTCGCGGCTCGTATGCGCGCCCGCTTCGGCTGGGAGGCCGGCGCCGACCAGGTGGCGGTGATCGCGGACCTGGTGCAGGGCCTGACGACTTCGGTGCTGGCCTTCAGTGAACCAGAGGATGGCGTTATCGTCTTCAGCCCCATCTATCCCCCCTTCATGCGAAGCATCAGGGTGAGCGGCCGGAAAGTCGTCGATGTGCCGCTGCTGGAGGAGACCGACGGCTTCGTCATCGATTTCGATCTGCTCGAACAGCAAGCCGCCCGCCCCGACGTCACCCTCATGCTGCTCTGCAATCCTCATAATCCGACGGGCCGGGTGTTCACCGACATCGAGCTTCGCCGGGTGTCCGACATCGCAGCCGAACACGGGATCGTGGTGGTGTCCGATGAAGTGCACGCCGACCTGGTGTACGCTCCGCATCGCCATACGGTGTTCGCAACGGTTTCCGCGGCTCCCACCGTAACCCTGCAATCGGCCACGAAATCGTTCAACATCGCCGGTTTGCGATGCGGCGTCATGCACTTCGGTTCCGAACCTCTGCATCGTCGATTCCTCGACGTGTTTCCCGACCGGGCTCTGGGCCGGGTGTCAGGGCTCGCCGCGGCCGCGACGGTGGCCGCCTGGAGCGGAGGGGACGAGTGGCTGGGCGACGCGCTGGAAACGCTCGAGGCAAACCGCCGGCAGGTCTTCCAATGGGTCTCGGACCAACATCCGAATGTTCGCGCACACGTCCCTGAAGGCACCTACTTCGCCTGGCTGCACTTCACCCGGATCCCGGCAGGCGTGAGTACGGCCCACGATTTCCTGCTGCAGTCCGCCCGCGTCGCTCTCCAGGCAGGACAGGACTTCGGTGTTCCCTACACGTCGTGGGCACGGCTGAACTTCGCCACCTCACCTCGCATCTTGCGCAAGGCGCTCAATCGTATGACAGCAGCACTGCCGAATCCTCTCACCGGGCATGCGCGAAGTTCGCAGCCAGGCCCGCCCGACAACGGAACACCACAACGCGAAGCGAGGACATCATGAAGCCCCTGCAACAGTTCATCCATGATCTGCGAGACCTCACCACGGCGGAGCAGCGGTTGCCTGACGACGCCCTGGCCACCACGGTGGGCGCTCTGCTGGAGGAACTCGTCGCACGACCGGATCCCATCCCCGCGGAGTTCACCGTGAGGTCGGCGCTGCACGGGGGACGCGGTCGTTACATCCTGCATCGTTCACCCACCTTCACGATCAGTTCGATCGTGTGGGCCCCGGGAGAGGTCGCACCTCCTCATACGCACGAAACGTGGGGAGCCATCGGGGTGATCTCCAACCGGATCGAGGAACGGCGCTACGAGCTGCATGACGACGACACCGTGCGTCCCGTCGAAAACTACCGGCACGACCACGGAGCCGTCTCCCTCCTGATCCCCGATGACGACATTCATTCGATGCACAACCTGACCGACACCGACACCGTCGAGATCCATGTGTACGGCAAGGATCTGACCGGCTTGGTCCGCAGGCGCTGGACTGTGGAAGGGCGGGATATGCGGGAATTCTCGAGCGGGAAATACATGAACTGCTGAGAGACCGCACCCACTCCCTCGTCCGAAGCCGGCATCGCCGGCCCGGTCGTCCGCGGGGTCCGGCACAGCGCCGTCGAACGCGCTGACGTCCCTCCGGACGTCAGCGGTCACGGACATGACCACCTCTTTACCAGTATGGGAGATCAAATGTCCGACTTATCAACCGATCAATAGATTTGACCCTATAGCTTCCTGTCAATGGGGGGTGCGACACGGTGCCGGGCGGTCGACGGCGGGCAAGGCCATGACCGTGGCCGCACGGCGAGAACCGCATGCCGCGAGCCAGGTGTTTAGCATCCGTGCAGCGGTGTACTTACCCGATGTGACACCAGGTCGGACGGTCTCATAGCTTGCGTGTTGCGGGCGGTCCCACCGTGGTGACCGCTGGGGATCGAGGCCAGCGCGAGGCGCTCATGAACACAGGCACAACCGAAAGTGTCAGGAGGCGGAGGCCAGGCCGGCTGCCGGCTCAGGTGACCAGTTTCGTGGGGCGACGGCTGGAGGTGACCGAAGCCAAACGGCTGTTCGGCACGGCACCCGTGGTGACCCTCACCGGCGTCGGCGGCGTCGGCAAGACCCGGCTGGCGATCCACGTGGCCGCCGAGGTCCAGCGGGCCTTTCGTGACGGTGTGTGGGTGGTCGAGCTCGCGACGCTGGAGGATTCGAAGCTGCTGGCCCAGACCGTGCTCAGCGCTCTGCACGTGCAGAACCGCTCCTCCCGGCCGCCCGTGGAGGTGCTCGTCGAACATGTGCGGGACATGCAGATGCTGGTGGTCCTGGACAACTGCGAGCACCTGCTGGAGGAGTGCGCCGTGCTGGCCGCGACGCTGGTGCGCTCCGCGCCCGAGGTGCGGATCCTGGCCACCAGCAGGGAGGCACTGGGCATCGCCGGCGAACGCGTGCTGGCCGTACCGACGCTGTCCTTGCCGCTCTTCAATGATCCGCAGCCGCCGGCCCGGACTCAGGGGGAGGCGGTGCAGCTGTTCGCCGAGCGGGCCGCGGCTGCGCTGCCCGGCTTCGAGGTCACCGAGAACAACAGGGAGACGGTGGAGCGGATCTGCCGCCAGCTGGACGGCCTGCCCCTCGCCATCGAGCTGGCGGCCGTGCGGCTGAGGATGTTGTCGCCGGAACAGCTGCTGGCCCGGCTGGAGAACCGCTTCCAGTTGCTCACCACCGGGCCGCGGGCGACGCTGCCCCGGCAGAGGACGTTGCGCGCGCTGGTCGACTGGAGCTACGGCCTGTGCACGGAGCCGGAGCGGCTGCTCTGGGCCCGCGCGTCGGTATTCGCCGGTGGACTGGACCTGGAAGCAGCCGAGGCGGTGTGCTCCGGCGACGGCATCGCCCGCGAACAGGTCCTCGACCTGGTGGCCGGGCTGGTGGACAAGTCGGTGCTGGTCCGGGAGGAGAGCCCGGCGGGGATGCGCTACCGGATGCTGGAGACCATCCGGCAGTACGGCCGCGAGCAACTGCTCGCCTCAGGCCAGGAGGCGAAGCTGCGGCGCAGGCACCGCGACCACTACCGCGACCTGGCGGCACGGGCGCGCGCCGAATCGTTCGGCCCGTACCAGGTGGAATGGTTCGCCAGGCTGCGGATCGAGCACGCCAATCTACGTCAGGCCCTGGAATTCTGTTTCGCCGCGCCGGAGGAGGCCGAAACCGGTCTGGGCATGGCCACGGACCTCGTCCAGCATTGGAAGACCGGCGACTACCTGAGTGAAGGACGCGACCGCCTGGACCAGGGGCTGTCCGCGGTCACCGAGCCGAGCGAGCTTCGAGGCCGAGCCATGGTGGTCAACGCCTGGCTGGCCAACACTCAGGCCGACCTCGTCACCGCCGAGTCGATGGTCCGGCAGGCCCGGGCGATCGGCGAGCAGCTCGGGCTGGAGGCGGTGCTGGCCAACGCCGCGCTCTACGCCGGAACCATCACCATGTACCGCGGGGACGGCGGGTCGGCGGTCGCCCAATACGAGGAGGCGGTCGCCCGTCACCGCACCACCGGCGACCCGATGGGCCTGACCCGCGCACTGGTCCGGCTGTGCCTGGCCCGCGCCCTGCTGGGCGACACCTCCCGCGCCGTGGACGCCGGCGAGGAGTGCCTGGCCATATGCGAGGCGCACGGTGACAGGTGGGTCAGGGCATACGCGATGACGGTGCTCGGCGTTCCGCTCTGGTTGCGGGGCGACGCTCAGCGCGCGACCGCGCTGGAGCGGGAGAGCCTGCGGTTCCAGCACTCGATCGACGACGTGCTCGGCAGCAGGTTCAACATCGAGGTGCTGGCCTGGATCGCCGCCGGTCAGGGGCAACACCGGCGAGCGGCCACGCTGCTGGGAATCGTGCGGAGCCTCGAGCGGACGGTGCACATAGTTCCGTTCAGGTACAGGCAGTTCCTTCGCCTACACGACGAATGCGAGTCGTGTGCCCGCGAGGCGCTCGGCAAGCAGGCATTCGAAGCCGCCGTCAGTCGAGGTGCCGGGCTGTCGTACGACGAGAAGATCTCTTTCGCCCTGGGTGAGACCGACCTGGCGAACGAGCCGCCCGGCGAGAAGACCTCATGGTCGCCGCTGACGCGCAGGGAGACCGAGATAGCGCGCCTCGTCGCGCAGGGGATGAGCAACAAGGAGATCGCAGCCGCCCTGGTGATAGGACAGCGCACCGCCGAGGGACATGTCGAGCACATACTGAGCAAGCTCGGCTTCAACTCCCGCACCCAGATCGCCGTCTGGGCCAGGGAACGAGATACGCCCGCGCGTAACGAAAGACCCACGGGCCAGCACTAGCAACCATCCGTGCCGCCGGCCTCAGGTCCTGCCACCAGGAGAAGCCAACGCGCCGGATCCCGCCCTACCGCGACCTGCGGCGGGGCTCGCGGGCCGCCTCCCGGCCGTACGCCGCCGCCCGGCCCGGACCGCGGGTGAGCGGCCCAGGCCGGGCAACTCGCTGGTCAGGCCGGGTGGAACCGGATGGAGGAGAACCTGTTGTCCCAGTCGGCGAGGTCCGGCGCCGCGCTCATCGGGGGAACGTACACGCAGGGCGTTCCGAAGTTGATCACGTTGCAGAACTCGACGACATAGTCGGTCCGGTTGACGAACGAACTCACGGTGTCGTTAACCGACGCGGTGCCGATGTGGTAGCGGTTGTTGCGCAGATCGCCGTCGCCGGTGCTGAGGCAGTACCGTCCCGACAGGTAATCCCGGGCCTGATAGACGCAGAGGCTGCCGGCCGCCGCAGTGGCCACCGGCGCGTCGCCGGCCTCTATCGAGACGACACCCGGGAGTTCGGCGCGCTCGGGCGTGGCGGAGGCGGCGCCGGACGTTCCGGCGACACAGGCTCCGGCGATCAGCACGGCGATGGCGGCCTTCTTCGTGAGACTCATTGCTTGCCTTCCTGTTATCAGCGGTGCCCGACGGATTTCGGGCACGACGAACCAAGGCGACGTGCCTGGGGTCGCTCAGTGAGGTCGCCTCACTCCCCGGTCGTGACCGAGGCGGTGGCGTCGACGATGCGGTGGTCGGAGCAGGGCTTGTCGCGGTTGCCGCCGCAGACGTGCCCGATCGGATGGGCGTCGGCGCTGTAGCGGGTCAGCCGCTCGGCGGGGACGAAGATCAGGTCGACCTTCCCCGACTGGCCGCAGGCCCCGAGCTTGTTGCTCTCGGTGGTCTGCTCGCCCCAGCCGGGGCACAGGGCCTCGCGGTCGTCGAGCTCGTGGTAACGGCCGAGGTTGCCGTGGTTGGCGTCGGTGTTGACCGAGGCGTCGTACCAGGTGTTCAGCAGCGGTGAGTCCGGCTGCACGTTGAAGTCGCCCGCGATGATCGGGACGTCACCCCTGGAGCGGAAGGACTCCAGGACGCCGTGCACCTGGCCCACCTGAGCGGCCTTGTAGGCGGCGACGGTCGTCAGGTGGGTGGTGCAGAATCTGGTCCCGGGTCGCGCGGCGACGTGCGCGCAGAGGAGTTTGCGCTGCTTGCCCGACCCGTCGTAGGGCAACGTCTGCCGTAGTGTGTCGCCCAGCGCGAAACGGCTGAAGATCGCGATGCCGATGCCGTGCCCGGCGCAGTAGCCGGGGTCCCCCGTCGCCGTCATCGGCTCGTAGCGGGCGAAGTTCGTGGGTTTCTCCGGCCAGCCCATGTCCTGCAGGGCATCGATCACGGCGCCGTACTGGTTGCGGCAGATCTCGTTGATCGACACGAAGTCCGGCTTGCGATAGCCGATCGATCCGGCGATCGCCTGGATGATGCCGTTCGTGGTCGAGCCCAGGTGCGAATGATGCCCGGCCATGTTCCAGTGCCAGATCTTGTACGTCGCGGTCGCGGACGCGGCCGCCGACGCGGGAGCCGTCGGCAGGGCAGCGGTGGTGACGAGGAGCGCTATCACCGTCCACAACCAGCGCCCGAAGCCCGGCACACTGGAGATACGCATGAGGGCCGTCCCTTTCTTCGTGATCAGCTCTCAGCGATCCTGCCTAAGGGGATTCTGTGGCACCAGGCAGATAGGGGACAGAGACCCCTCCTGATAGGACGGCGGGCGGCGGCCTCGCGGCGATCCTGGCCCAGGCCGACCATGCGGACCAGGTGGCGGACGGGGTGCGGGTGACCTCGACCGATCACGCTCACCCACGCCCCGCTCCCTCGGGGTCGGCCCGGGTGTCCCGGTTGGACGTCACCGGTCGCCCTGTCTGTTCGGACTCACCCCGCGGTTTCGGCGCTCTGGGAAGCGCAGAGATAGAAGACTTCAGGATCACCGTCATCGAGGCCGTGCACCATCCCCACCGGCCGCCAACCGATCCGTTGCAGCAGTCGCTGCATGGGATGGTTGGACAGGTTCGTCGATGTGAACAGTTTCCCGGTCCTGCATGAGGCTGCTGCGGCACGGAGCAGCCTCTCGCCAACGCCGTGACCACGGGCGGGCTCGGCGACCATGAGCATCGTCACGAAGCCCTGCTCGAAGAAGGTGTACTCCACGACGACGTAGCCGACCAGCCCGGTCGGCGTGCCGGCCACGAGGACGGCGCCGTCGCGACACCAACGTCGGATGTTGCCGCGCCGCTCGCCACCGTCGGATCCCGCGACCGGGTCGAGGATCGCGAGATGCTCCACGTCAGCCGCTCTCCCGGCTCGGACGGACAGCGTGCGGAAGCCGTCGGCGGTCATGAGTGTGATCTTCCTCTGCTGTCGTCCTCACCGTGCCTGTGATCAGGCTAGCCAGTCTCGCCTCGGCCCTGTCCCTGCGCGCGGCCCGGGTCACGTGCTCCGACCGTGCCCGTTGAAGAGCCTGTCGAGATGCAGATCGATCGCGGCGAGCGCGTCCCCGGGCTCGATCACGTGCAGTTCGATCAGGGGGGTGAAGCCGGTGAGGGCGAGGAGCAGGTTGGTCTCGGTCGCCGGGTCGCGGTCGGGGTCGATGTGCCCGTCGGCGATGGCCTGGCGGATCAACTGCTCGGTGAGGGCCCGTCCTTGGACCAGGCCGCGGTGCGCCTGCTCGTGGACGGCCTCGTCGTGCAGCGCCTCCAGGACGTAGGCGGCGCTCATCCGGCTGGTCGCGCGGGCGTCGGCATGCAGGGGAAGCATTTCCGCGAGCGTCAGCCGCAGCACGTCACGGGGGTGCGGGCGGTCGCCGAGCCTCTCGAGCCCTCGGTCGACGCGTAGCGAGGTCTGCTCGGACGCGAAGTCCATGGCGAAGGAGAGCATGGCCGCCCGGGAGGCGAAATAGTGCTGCAGTTGCCCGAGGGAGATGCCCGCCTCCTGCGCCACCACGCGCATCGTCAGATGCGCGACGCCGCGCTGCTCCACCACCCGCCACAGCGCGCGGGCGATCGTTTCGCGGCGTCCGCGGTGATCCACCTGTTTCGGCATCGCCGGCCTCTCCCTCGTTGCCCGGAGCCTTTCCCATACAGTTGACATAATACAGGTGACTTATAACCTTGGGGTCCACTCGAGGAAGGAAGCGTCATGCCCGAACGACTGCCCGAACAGCCAAGGGTGCGGACGACGGAAGGTGTGGTGCAGGGGCGCCGGCGGCAGGGGCACGCGGTGTTCCGCGGCATCCCCTACGCCCGGCCCCCGGTCGGAGCGCTCCGCTTCGCCGCGCCCGCCCCGCCGGACCGCTGGGAGGGGACGAGGCAGGCGGCGGAGTTCGGCCCCTTGGTGCCGCTGTCCCTGCCGATCGACGTGGGTCCGCCGCAGGGCACCGACTGGCTGACGCTCAACGTCGGCACCCCGGATCCGGGCGCGGCAGGACTGCCGGTGCTGGTGTGGATCCCCGTGGGCGGTTACCTCTCGGCGGCGTCGAGCGACCCGATGTTCGACCCGGCGGCGCTGGCCGAGGCGGGACTCGTCGTGGTGAGCATCAACTGCCGCGTGGGCGCGGAGGGTTTCGCGTACCTCGACGACGTGCCACCCAACCGCGGATTCCTCGACCAGATCGCGGCGCTGGAGTGGGTGCAGCGCAACATCGCCGCCTTCGGAGGCGACCCCGGCCGGGTCACCGTGGCCGGGGTGTCCGCCGGGGCGGGGTCGGTCGCCGCCCTGCTGACGATGAAGCCGGCGCGCGGCCTGTTCCGGCGGGCCATGGCCCACTCGGTGCCGGGTCTGCACAGCACCCCCGCGCTGGCACGGCAGGTCACCTCCGCGTTCGCGCACCGGCTCGGCGCGGCGGCCCCCACCGCTGCGGCCCTGCGCGACATCGACCCCTGGCATCTGGCCGCGGAGCTCACCTCCTTCAACGCCGGCCTCCACGCACACCGGGAGAGCTGGGGACGGCTCACGGAGACCGGCACCGCCCTGTGCCCCGTCGTCGACGGCGACGTCCTCCCCGAAACGCCCTGGCCCGCGCTGACCGGCGGGCGCGCGAGCGGGACCGAGCTGCTCGTCGGCCACACCCGGGACGAGTTCCGCTTCTTCAGCGTCATGAGCGGACGCCAGGGCACCTACACCGAGCAGGATGCCCAGGCCGCCCTGGAGCTGCTCGCCCCGCAGCCGCACGGCGCCGGGGCGTACCGCGCCGCGTTCCCGCAGGCCGGCCCGGAGGAGCTGGTGGAGACGGTGTACTCCGACGCCCTCTTCCGCATGCCGTCACAGCAGCTGGCCGAGGCCAACGCCGCAGCCGGCGGCACCTCGTACCTGTTCGAACTGCGCTGGACCGCCCCGGCCCTCGGCGGCGCCCTGGGCGCCTGCCACAGCCTCGACATCCCCCTGGCGTTCGGCACCCTGGACAGCCCTGTCGGCGCACAGCTCATCGGCGACGAGCCCACCCCCGAGGCCGTCGCGCTCTCCCACGAACTCAGGGAGGCATGGATCCGCTTCGTCACCACCGGCGACGCGGGATGGGCCGCCTACCGCCCCGGCCGGCGGCTCACCCGCGTCCTGGACGCCGGGTCGGAGACTCTGCCCTACCCCGAACAGGCCTCCCGCCGGATCTGGGAAGGCCACCCCCCCGCACCCTTCGATCTCTCGTAGGGGTGAAGATGCCGGGGGCGTACGACTCGGCCGGGACGCGGGCGCAACGCCTTACCAGGTGAGGGCTTTGTCCGCAGGATCCGGCACCTGTTGAGCTGCTACGTAGGCGGCGTCGCGTACTTCGTTCAGCCATCCCGCCGGACTTAGACCCGGGATGGGGTGGCGGAGGGGGTTGAACCGCATCGGCATGTCCGCGTCCCCGATCGCCGGGCCGGACAGTTCGACCTGGCCGAACAGATGCCACGGTCCCCACGGATCGGCGGCGAGCAGCTCCGCGCGGAGCGGGCCGGATTCGACTGCTCGGGCGAGAGTATCGAGCGTGGCCGGCAGCGGGGCGGGTGTGTGCAACAGCGCGCCGAGCAGGACTGTCCGTTCACCCGCTTGGTACGGGGAAAGGGACGTGTACATGCCCGTCCAGCGGGTCGCGGGCCGCAGCAGGCGACGGCCGAGCGTGGTGTGGCCGGTGGTGGCCAGCAGCAGGTCGGCGGTGGTGTCGTGCTGCTGCCAGCGGAAGGCGAGCCCGAGAATGTCGGGGAGTGGCGGCGGTAGGCCGGTGGAGCGGGAAAGGCGGGCGACCCCTCGCAGGTCCAGCGGCCGGTCGAGGAACCGGGCGCCCCACGGTTGTGGGGTCCCGTGCAGGCGTAGGCGCGCCTCGAGGACCAGCCCGGCCGGGTGGAGCGGGCGCCCACGTCGCAGCCGTGCGGCGGTGCCGAACGTGGCAGCCAGCCCGGACCGCACAAGGGAGGTGCACCACTCCATGGCCTGCTCCTTGGGGCGGAGACTGCATCTTCGGGACGGCTGCTACCCGGGACTCCGACGTGGAATCCCCCTCCGCGGCACTGCTCAAGCGGGGTAGCTCACCTCCACGCCTGCCGGCGCTGGCTCCTGCTCGTCAAACAGCGCTCCTGCCAGGGCATGTGCTCGTCTCGGTGCGCGCTCGCGGAGTGGGCGAGGGCCAGCGGGTCTCGTGCGGGTCGAGAAGACCGTGCCTCTATGGTCGCTCGCAGCCCTTATCTGTGCGATATTCAATATAGCTTACGTCAAATCAATGGGAGGTGGCGATGGCCATCACTACCTTGGCGGCCATGAGCGGCGTCGGGTTCGTGCTGATGCTGATCATCCTTAACTGCGCCTACATCCGTGTCGGCCTCCCGGCCCCGACGTCGGGCCAGTCCATGGAGACGATCGCCGGCTCCCTCGCCGCGATCGGCGGCCGCCTGCAGAGGCTCTCCGTGGTCGTGCCCTTCGCCTGGGTGTTCACCACGGTCTTCGCCACCGGGCTGCTGTCGACGTTGTGGCGCGGCAACATGGAGACGGATGCATGGGCCTTGGTCGGCTTCGCGGGCGTCCTGATGCAGAACGTCGTCTTCACCGCGGCGGAGGCGCTCAGGTTCGGGATGACCTCGGCCGCCGCCCATGACCGTGGCTCGGTGGTGGGCCTGTGGAGGCTGACCGATGTGCTGATCTGCTTCAACCAGGTCTTCCTGGCCATGGCGATACTGGGCTTCACCGTCGCCGGCACGAGCCTCGGGTTCATCCCCGCCTGGCACACCTGGCTGGGATATCTGACCGCCGGGCTGATGATCGTCTTCTCCTCGTTGACTCCGTACACCGTCGGCGGCGCCAGCCGCTTCGCGCTGGCCGGCTTGATCGCCGCCTTCGGGTGGGGGGCCTGGATCGTCTCCTGCAGCATCGCCCTGCTGGGCGTCTGATCTCATGGGGCGCTGGTCGAACGGCGCAGCAGTTCGCGCGCCAACGCCTCACCCCACCAGCGCTCGATCCGGTCGGGCGACCAGGAGCGTTCGATGCGGAGGGTGGTGTAGACGTCGATGTTGCACAGCGCGGCGTAGATGTCGACGGCGGTGGCGACGTCCAGTCCGGGGCGGAGCGTGCCGTCCGGCCAGGAGGAGAACACCTGGGTGCGGTACTCGCCGACCTGTCGCCGGCCCCGCAGGTAGAAGTCCGCGAAGTCAGGCTCGGTACGGCCCGCGTCACGTATCAGAGTGATGAGATCGCCCGCGCGCTCGAAAAGACGCCGGTCGTAGCCGGCCATCGCGGCCAGGTGCCGCCGGGGGTCGTCGGTGGCCTCCAGCTCGTCGATCATCTGGGGCACGTCCGCGGCCAGGTCCGCGGCGTCGGCCAGCGCCCAGACCAGCCCCGCCTTGTTCTGGTACGCCGCGTACACGGTCGGAACGGCGACCCCCGCCTCCCGGGCGACGTCGCGCACCGTGGTCGCCGCCCATCCCTGTGACAGGAACAGCCGGCGCGCGGCCTCGGCGATCTCCGCTCGCGTCTGCTGCGCCTGCGTCACGCGGCGCAGCGAGTTGTAGCGGCGCCGCCCTGTCTCCTTCTCCATGATTGCATCCAGTCTTTCCGTGGCTTATATTCAATATATGCGTCGTAAATCCAATTGGTGGTCACCGTGACCATCACCAGTCTGGCGGGTGTCGCAGGCATGGGATTCGTCCTGCTCGCGATCGTCATCAACGTCATCTACGTCCGCGCCGGACTCCCGCAGCCCACTACCGGCCAGTCCCTGGACGCGGTCACCGACGCGCTGGCCGGCATCGGCAAGCGGATCAACGCGCCCTCGGTCTTCGCCCCGGCCGCCTGGCTGTTCACCACCCTGTTCGCCGCCGGGCTGCTCGCGGCGCTCTGGCGAGGCGATCAGCCCGGCAGCAACGCCTGGGCGCTGGCCGGCTTCGCCGGCGTCCTCATGCAGAACGCCACCTTCATGATGGTCGAGTCGCTGCGGTTCGGGATGGCCGCGGCCGCCCGGCACCACCGCGGCTCGGTGGCCGGGCTGTGGGCGTTCTGCACCGTGCTGTTCGGGTTCAACCAGGTCTTCCTGGCCATCGCGGTGCTCGGCTTCACCGCCGCCGGAGTGAGCCTCGCGTTCATCCCCGCCTGGCACGCGTGGCTGGGCTGGATCAGCGCGGCCCTGCTGTTCGTCTCCTCCACGGCCGCCCCGTACAACGCCGACGGCCGTAACCGTAGCGCGGTGGCCGGCCTGCTCGGCTGGCTCGGCTGGGCCTCCTGGATCGTCGCCTACAGCATCGCCCTGCTGAACATCTGAGGAAGGAACAAGAACGTGATACTTGTGACCGGGGCCACCGGCCGGATAGGCGGCCGGGTGGTTCACGAACTGACCGCGGCGGGCGCGGCGGTGCGGGCGCTCACCAGGCGTCCCGACGATGTCCAGCTGCCCGGCGGCGCCGTGGCCATGTCCGGCGATCTCCGGGTGGCGGCGTCCGTCGAGCCGGCGTTCGAGGGTGTGGACGTGGCCCACCTGTTCCCCGTGCCCGGGTGGCCCGTCGCCGACCTGCTGGCGCTCGCGCGGAAGGCGGGCGTACGCCGGATCGTCCTGCTGTCCTCGGCGTCGCTCCCCGGTGGGCCCGGCCTGATCGAGCGGCAGCATCGAGCCAATGAGGACGCCGTACGCGCCTCCGGCATGCCCTGGACGTTCGTCCGGCCGACTGCGTTCATGGCCAACGACCTGTCATGGGCGCCCGCGATCCGTGCCGAGGACACGGTGTACGACGCCTTCCCCGACGCCTCGCTGGCACCGGTCGACGAACACGACATCGCCGCGGTCGTCGCCGCCGCGTTGCTGGACGACGACCACGCGGGCCACACGTACGAACTGTCCGGGCCGGAACCGCTGACCACCGTCGAACGGGTGGCGATCCTTGGCGAGGTTCTCGGGCGGCCCCTCCGCTTCGCCGAGCTGTCCCCGCAGGAAGTCCGTACATCCCTCGTCGCCTCCCACCCACCCGCGGTCGCGGATGCCATGATCGGCGTCCTGGCCGCCGCCACCGGCACGACCGCCCCGATCCTCCCAGGGGTACACCAGGCCACCGGTGGCCCGCCGAACACGTATGCCGAGTGGGCCAGCAGACACGCTGACCACTTCGGCTGAAGCCGAAGCGAGCAGACGACGATGCCGAAGGCCGCTCTGTGAGCCGCCCCCGCGGCACGACCGAGGAAAGGTGCATGACATGGCCGCCAGCCACCCCGGCGAGGCCGCCGGGCCGACCAGACCGTACCCTGCGGGCCGGATCATCCGGGCGGGCAACACGATCGTCGGCGTGCTCATCCGCGCGGGCCTGATCCCCCGCGGCTATCTCCTGACCACCCGGGGCCGCAAGAGCGGCCGCCTGCGCACCCAGCCGATGGCAATCGTCGAGCACGAGGGCAGGCGCTGGTTGGTCGCCCCCTATGGGGCGGTTTCCTGGGTGCTCAATGCTCGCGCCGCCGGAAAGGTGATCCTGCGCCGCCGGTTCACCACACGCGCCTACACCATCCGGGAGCTCGCGCCCGTGGAGGCCGGACCCGTCCTGAAGCGCTATGTGGGCTTCTCGGCGCCCACCCGACCGTATTTCCAGGCCACCAAGGACTCCCCGGTGGAGGACTTCATCGCCGAGGCCGGACGCCACCCGGTGTTCGAGCTCACCCCGCTCGGCGGTGACCCCTGGTCAGCGGTGTGACACCTGAGGCCCTGCCCGGCTCAGGCAGGCGGAGACCATGGCCTCGCGCACGGAGAACGCGGGCTCGGCCCGATGCTCACAACGTTTCCCTTCGTTGCCCTCTTGACGATCCTGCTCCGGCAAAGCCGGTGAGTAGTCGTTGATCTACGAGTACGGGATGTCGCACGCCTGGGAGCGGTGAAAGAGCCGCACCAGCTGGCAGGAGATGCTGGCACGTCGGCTCCGGACTGTGGCTGCTCATCGGGCGGCTCCCCGTCCGCGCGTACCTGACCGTCGTCCCAGCTTGACTGTGCCGTTACGTCAACATCTACCGTCATGGACGAGCCGGGAAGAACCGGCTCGGTGATGGGCAGGGAACGGGTGAGCGGGCCATGGCATGGTCGATTGCACAGGTGGCGCGGATGTCGGGTGTGACGTCGAGAACCTTGCGCCACTATGACGAGATCGGGCTGCTTGCACCTGCCTGGGTCGGCGGGAACGGCTATCGCCATTACGAGGAGCGCCAACTGCTGCGGTTACAGCAGATCCTGGTACTGCGGGAGCTCGACCTGGGTCTCACCGAGATCAAGGAGATCATCGACCGGCACACCGACCCTGTGGCGGCATTGCGCGAGCACCACCAGCGACTGCTGGGAGAGCGCGACCGGCTGGATGCCGTGGCACGCATGGTGGCTCGCACCATCACCGAACTCCAGGCGAACGAAGGGAAGAACGACATGTCCAAAATCAGTAGGCCAGAGAATCTGTTCGAGGGGTTCGACGGGGCGCGGTACGGCGCGGAGGCCCGGGAACGGTGGCCGGAGCAATGGGAGCAGTCGGGGCAGCAGGAACTACTGGACACCATGACGCCGCAGGAGATCGACCGCATGCAGCAGGAGGCAACGGCGGGAATGATCCGGATGGCCGAGCTCATGGCCACCGGCACGCCCGCCGACGACCCCGCCGTTCTCGCCGAGCTCGACGCTCACTACCGGCATATGAGCCGGTTCTGGACGCCGACCGCGGCGCAGTACGCGCATCTAGGCCGGATGCAGGCCGACGACGAGCGGTTCCGGGCGAACTACGAGCGGATCGCCGAAGGGCTGGCAGGCTACATGCGCGACGCCATGGCCGCATACGCGCACGCCCGGTTGAGCTGAATCTCGCTGAATGAGGTTCTGAAGGAGCTGCAGATCCTTCAGAACAGCTTCGGTACCGCCGCATGCGATGTAGCCGGAATATGGTGTCCGTGTAGCGGCGAACGATAAATTCGGCACGCAAGGAACAATGGCCTGGGCGCTGTGACAGGCACATATGCGTGTACGACCGAGGCATCATCTCTGCGACGGGAGACCGCCCATGCGCCGTAGACTTACCACGCTCCTTCTCTCCGCCGCGCTGGCCTTCGGGGGGACCATGGCTCTGGCCTCCCCGGCCTGGGCGGAGTGGCGTCCCATCCAGGCGTATGCCAAGGGATCCGACTGCGAGATAGCAGGGCGATACTACGTCAACCATGTTGTAGGCGCCATTCGCTTCCAAAGTGACTGGGACAGTCCAGGATGGATGCTCTGGGTTTTCTTCGAGGAAGCCTGACCAAATATCAGGACGATCCCAACCTGTTGCTATCCGTGTCCTGCACGGTTACTGATCACGGAAACCGCCCTGAGCTTCCTAGGGTTAGGCGCACTTTTACCTGGAGGACGTTGCGCTGTTATGTGAACCTCGCCAAACAGCGGTTGCCGGGAACTCGGCGACCACAGTCGCCAGCAGGCGATACCTGGGAGGGGACCATGAACAAAAAGCGAGCGTTCGTCGCGGTGTTGGCACTCGCCAGCACAAGCGCGTTCGTCACTCCAACGGCTTCAGCCACCACCGGCGCACAGGATCGTTACGCCCTCACGCCCGGATCGACGCACTGCGTCAGATACAGCCAGGGAGACGTCTGGCAGACCAGGTTCGCCTGGGGCGCGCGCGCTACTTCGTCAAGGTCAACGGCAGGCCGGTGGCCATCCGGATTCCGCTGTCGATCACGCATCCCAACGGGAAGACGTACCTCGCTTGGTGTAACTACACGAGCAGCGGAAACCCTCTGGGGTCAACATCCGCCAGAACGGCGGGCAGACGACCTACACCTGCCGCGGGCCGAAGTTCACGCGCATGAGCGGTGTCTACACCGTAGGCAGTCCAGGGCCTCAGGCCGACGTGGCAGATGACGGGGACACCGAGAGAATCCTCACCAGCGGAGCCGTCGAGTACACCTCGACGTGACGTGTTCCGCGATCACTTCCGCGTGACGTCCCTGGGCCAGCTTGAGTTCAGCCCTCGTCTCGATCGCAGAACGGCGCTCCTCCAGCAGGCGTTGCACTTCGCTGACGGCGCGCGGCCCGTACAGGTCTGTCAGCGGATCCCCACGCCAGAGGCCCGATGCCCGGTCGAGCGGTTCGATGGCCTCGTCCTCCCGACCTTCGCAGTGCCTCAGGGCAGCCTGCTGCTTGAGGCCCGAGAAGACGTCGACGTCCAGTTCGGTGTGCTCCAGGTCCAGCAGGTAGCCGGGATGCCGCGTGAGGATCACGCCGGCCGTGCCGAATGCCTTGCGTACGTCTGCGACCAGCGTCCGCACCCTGCTGGCCGCAGCGGCGGGAACGGCGTCCCCCCATAATTCCTCGATCAGCCGATCCCCGGAAACCACGCGGCCGGCCTCCAGCGCGAGCGCGGCGAGCAGGGCGCGGCGCTTCGCGGTGAAGGTGATCTCCCGGCCGCCGACGCGGGCTTCCAGCGGCCCCAGGAGGAGGAACTCCACCTGGGGCACCAGCACCTCCTACTCGGCGAGACATTCCAGCCGGGGCAGTGGCTCTCACCGGTACGACGAACGAGCGACTGCAGAGGGGACACCACCAGACTTCGGCGGCGCCAAGGGGACGGTGGCGGCGTGGTGACGTTGACGGCGACTCGCGGTCGGCTCGCCCTTGGGCCTTCCCACGAGTGATCGACGGGTGTATCTGTAGGGAAATCGATTTGCATCGCGCGCGGTTCTTCGGACGACTCGGTGAAGGAGTAGGCGATGGCAGGTCAGGGAGGTCTCCGTCGGAGGTCGTTCCTCGTCGGTAGCGGCCTGGGAGCCGCGGCGCTGCTGGGTGGTGGCGCGTCGCCGTTCATGACCATGGGTGCGGCTTGGGCGGCACCGGCAGGCGGCCTGTATCAGGCAGCGCTGGCCAAGGGCATCCGGTACGGCTCCTCGGCCGCGACGTGGCAGGTGCAGCCGGACCCTGACTACGCGGCGCTGTACGCGCGCGAGAGCGGGATGCTGCTCACCGAGGACGACCTGCTGTGGTATCGGCTCAAGCCGACGCAGGACTCGCCTCTGGACTTCAGCTACGGCGACCAGATGGTGTCGTTCGCCGCCGGCAACGCTCAGCCGGTGCTCGCGGCCCACCTGGTCTGGGACGAGGGGCTGGGTGAGGGGTGGGAGCCGGATGCCCTGTACAACCTCAGCACGCAGGACGCACGCGACCTCCTCTTCGGGACGATCCAGCAGGAGGTCGCGCACTACGCGGGACAGGTGAGGGCCTGGGTGGTGGCCAATGAGGTGACCGACGGGCGCCGTAAGGACGCCAACGGGTTCTGGACCGTCGAGCCCTGGTATCAGACGATCGGGCCGACCTACGTCGAGGAGGCGTTCAACCTCGCCCACCAGCATGACCCGAACGCTCTGCTTCTCATCAACGACTTCGGATTCGAGACCGGGTCGGACGCGGCCGCTCGCCGGACGTCGATGCTCAAGGCCATCGACTATCTGCAGGGCAGGAACGTCCCGGTGCACGCGCTGGGGGTCCAGGCACACCTGAATGCGGACGGGTTCGCCCGGAGGTTCGATGCGGCGGCCTACCGGGCTTTTCTGTCGGACGTCGCGGCGCGAGGCCTGTCGATCTTCATCACGGAGATGGATGTTCAGGACGACGGCCTGAAGGCCGACATCCCCAGCCGTGACGCGGCCGTGGCGGACGTGTACTCGCGGTACCTGTCCGTGGCCCTCCAGGAGCCCGCGGTGAAGGTCGTGCTCAACTTCGGGCTGAGCGACCGCTACACGTGGTTGCAGGAGGACTTCCCGCGCCAGGACGGAGCCGCGCGCCGGCCGCTGCCGTTCGACGAGAACCTCCAGCCGAAGCCGGCATACACCGCGATCCTGCAGGCCTTCCAGAACGCTCCGGCACGCCCGCCGCTCTGATCAGACCCGGCAGGGGGTGCGCTCCCGGGCTCTGGCCGGCGCGAACGGGCCGGTCAGAGCCGGATCCCGAGGGAGCGGCGGCCATCCGGCGGGCATGTCTGCTCCTTCGTCGTCCCCGTCCATCGCCGAGCGCGCGTGGTGGCCGAGGGCGACGAACCCCGGCGGATCGGCGCATCGGCGCATCGGCGCATCGGCGCATCGGCGGATCGGCGGATCGGCGGATCGGCGGATCGGCGGATCGGCGCAACATGATCACAGCCGGTCGCCGTAGGTCTCCATGGCGTTGTCGCTGCTCACCCGTTGCCTGATCGCCGGCGGTAGCGACGCCAGGGCGTGCCGCGGGTCGTCGAAGTCCCAGTGCGGGTAGTCGGAGCTGAACATCAGGGTGCGGTCCGCGTGGGCGATCTCGCAGAGCACGTGCAGGTGGTGGCGGCGCTTCGGCTCCGGGAGGGGCTGCGTCGTGAACCGGACGTGATCCACGATGTACTCGCTGGGCAGCCGCTTGACCCACGGCACCTCGTCGCGCAGGCCCCTGACGTTCTTGTCGAGCCGCCACATCACGTCGGGGATCCAGCCCAGCCCGCCCTCGGTGAGGATCACCTTGAGGTTGGGGAAGCGCTCGAAGACCCCGTGGCACACGAGGCTGATCAGGTTGGCCTGGAACACCTGGCTCAGCCCGCTGTGCCACTCGACATAGTACGTCGGCGTCCCGCCTGCCATCGGCGGCGAGGTGCGGAAGATGCCTTCGCCCGAGTTGGGGTGGACGGCGACCGGAATGCCGACCTCGTTCGCGGCATCGTAGATCGGGTAATAGTGCCGCAGCCCCATCAGCATGTCGGTGAGCGGGAGCAGCACCCCGACGAAGCGCTCGTCCTCGGCCACGCGCCGGATCTCCTGGGCCGCCAGCAGCGGGTCCTGCGCGCCGGCCACGATGTAACCGCGGTAGCGGTCGTCGGCGTCGAACCAGGTCGCGGCGAGCCACCGGTTGTACGCCGAGGCGATCATCGCCGCGGCGTCCGGGTCGGGCATGGCCCCCAGTCCGAGCATCTCGCCGCCGATGAGCACGGCTCGGTCGATGCCGTTGCCGTCGAGCAGTTGCCGCGCCGTGAAGGCCGGGTCGGCGCCCGGCGCGGACCCGTCCGGAGCGCGGGCGTCGTCGCGGAGCACCCCGGCCGGGTTGATGTAGAGCATGTTCCGCGGGATCGACACCGCCTCGCGATGCCCGATCGTGGTGAGGTCGCGGCGCTCGTCGAGGCCCAGGCGGCGCTGCTCGGCCTGGGACAGGAACGGCCGGAGCTCCCCGAGGCCGGTCTTGGTGACCGGGTGGACGTCGCAGTCGACGAGCCGGTAGCGGCTCGTCGCGGACGCCTCGGCGAGGGGCTGGTCACGCAGGTCGGCCATGGGGAACTCCTGTCCGGACAGTGGTTGCCGAGATGACGCGAAGCCGTCATAGTCATGCATAGCAAATCGATTGGCACTGCGGTAGAGAGTCAGTGGGTGGGCGCATGGAAGTTCGGGTCGGCAGCGTCGAGGACGTGCGCCGGGACGGGTGCCGGACCGTCGAGGTGAACGGGCGGCCGGTCGGCGTCATCAGCGTCGGAGAGGAGTTCTACGCGATCAGCGACCGGTGCCCGCACATGGGTGCGTCGATGTGCGCGGGCTCGCTGAGCGGCACCTTCGTCGCCGCCGGCCCGCACGAGTACGTCTACGGCAAGGCCGGCCTGGTGATCCGCTGCCCCTGGCACGGCTGGGAGTTCGACATCGAGAGCGGCCGGTCGCTCCTGGAGCCGAAGCGGTTCGGACTCAGGACCTACCGGGTCACCCAGCAGGACGGCGAGGTCGTGCTGCACGCGTGAGCGGCACCGGGCACCGCTCGCGGGACGGCGGGCTACCGGAGCTCGACGACCTGCCCCAGATGCGAGGAACGGTAGGCCGCCAGCGCCACCTCCAAGGCGCGCACGCCGTCCTGCCCCGTCGCGCACGGGTCCATGACCACGCCCGCGCGCACCGACGCGAGGAACGCCTCGATCATCGCCCGATCGGCGTCCTCGGCGAACGACGCCCGACGCAGGCCCCGCGGGCCGCCCTCGCGCGTGCTGACGACGTTCAGCGCCTCGGCCCCGTCGGTGATCTCCAGCGAGCCCTCGGTGCCGACCAGGCGGAGGGAGAAGTCGTAGTCCCAGGGGTGGTCCGCCGGCACTGACCAGCTCGGGTCGATGCTGCCGACCGCCCCGTTGTCCATGCGCAGCGAGACCACCGCGACGTCGTCGACGTCGAGGTTCCACAGCAGCGACCCGGCCTCGGCCGACACCTCGGCCACCTCCAGCCCGCTGACGTGGCGCATCACGTCGGTGACGTGGACGGAGTGGTCGATGAGCGCGCCTCCGCCGGCGGACACCGGGTCGGTGATCCAGCGGGGGTACGCCGGGGGCAGTGGCGGGCGGCCGCGGTTGGCGCCCACCAGGCCGATCAGGTCGCCCAACCGGCCGTCGCGCACCGCCGTACGCGCCCGCTCGACCAGGGGCAGGAACCGGGACACGAACGCCACGTGCAGCTGCACGCCCGCGGCCGCACAGTGGTCGACCATCGCCTCGGCGTCCTCGAGCGTCGTGGCGATCGGTTTCTCGCACAGGACGTGCTTGCCGTGGGCGGCGGCGAGCTCGACGTGGGCGCGGTGCTCGTCGTTGGCGCCGCACACCAGCACGGCGTCCACCTCGGGCGAGGACAGCAGCGCCGCGGCGTCGCCCGCGAGCGGTACGCCGAAGTCCTGGCGGATCCAGCGGATGTGCTCGGGCTCGGGGTCGCACAGGCCCACGACGTGGGCGTTCGGCGACTCGGTGAGCGCGCGCGAGTAGGCCCACGCGTGGCCCGTGTGCGCGGCGCCCAGGATCGCGACGCCGACCGGCTTCCGGCTCATCACGGCTCCCACGTGGTCAGGTCGATGGTCCGGCCGGTGCGGGCCGACTCGAGGGCGGCGAGTGCCGTGCGCAGCGACTCGACCGCCTCGACGGCGGGCACCGGCGGGGGTCCGCCGGCGCGGCAGGCCGCGAAGAACGTGCTCAGCTCCAGGGCGAACTCGCGCTCGCCGAGCACGTCCCACCACTCCGCGTCGCCCTCGCGGGCGTGCAGGACGCCGCCCATCATGTGGTCGTAGTCCCACGACAGCCGGCCGTCGGTGCCGATGATCTCCGCCCGGAGCTTGAAGCCGCGCGAGGCCGGGTGGGCCCAGCTGCACTCGATGTGGGCGATGGCGGCGTTCTCGTAGCGGACGGTCGCCAGGGCGTAGGTCAGCGCGCCCGCACCGCTGCCGGCCGCCATGCAGTGCACGCGTACGGCGGGGCTGCCGATCACCCACCGGGCGTAGTCGAAACCGTGCACGCCCTGGTCGAGCAGCGGCCCGCCGGATGTCGCGGCGTCGGCGAGCCATCCCGCCTCGCTCCACCCCGGCAGCGAGGTCGTCGTCGAGTGCCCGAGCATGCGCACGAGCCCGACTTCGCCCGACGCCGCCAGGTCGCGGGCGAGCCGGTGGTCCGGGCCGTAACGGGCCACCTGCCCGATCGAGAGCAGTCCGGGTGCGGCCTCGGCGGCCGCGAGGACACGACGCGCCTCGTCCATGGTGCGCGTGATCGGCTTCTCGCACAGCACGTGCCTGCCCGCCTGAAGGGCGGCGATCGTGGCGTCGGCATGGGCGGTCGGCGGCGTGCAGACGTCGACGACGTCGACGCCCAGGTCGAGCAGCGCGTCGAGGTCCGGCACGACTTCAGCGCCGTGCTCGCCGGCGATCCGCCCGGCCTTGCCCGGCACCGGATCGGCGACCGCGACCAGCCGGACGCCCGGGGAGCCGCGGTAGGCGCGCGCGTGGACGCCGGCGATCATGCCGGCTCCGAGCAGCCCGACCGTCAGCTCGCCGTCACCTCGCATGGCCCGCGATGGATGGAGCCTCCGTGTGGAGGTCGGGCCCGAAGAACAGGAACACCACGAGGTCCTCGCTTCCGGTGTTGGCGACCTCGTGCTCGCGGGTCGCCGCGTCGTGGGTGACCACCAGCTCGTCCCGGCCCGGCTCGCCGCCGCGCACCTCGTGCCCGGCGAACCTGCCCTCGCCGGTCCAGGCGAACGTGCTGTAGACGCCGGGCTCGCGCAGCCGGTGGACGCCGCCTGGCGGGACGACGAGACGCTTCCCGGCGTACTTGCTGGTGTTGTAGAAGACCCAGGTCTCCTCGCCGTCGCCGGTCGCGCCGGCGACAGGCTGCGGGCTCAGGTGGCGGTTCTCGTAGAACCAGGGGTCGCCGTTGATCTCCCAGTCCACGAAGCCGAGCGCGAACCGCTCGCCGTGCTCCTCGCGGTCCTGCGGGCGGACGTCCTTGAACAGCAGGTCCTTGGAGATGATCCGGCCGGCGTTCAGGGCCTGGAACATCGACAGGACGTCGGAGTCCTCCTGCAGTTCGAGGGTGAGGGCCGTGCCGGGGGCGTGCAGCACGCCGGACGGCACGTGGAAGCCCTCGCCGGCGACCTGGAGCTCCGCGCGGGCATGCCGGAGGATCAGGTCGCTGTTCCAGTCGACGAGGTAGGGCAACAGCACCGCGTGCGCGGACTCCTCCGCGATCCACGGGTGCACGCCGAAGAACGTCTCCGGGTGCGCGCCCCGGTCGACACCCGGCAGGAAATGGTAGGACTCGTCCTTCGCGTTGCGGCCGACCAGCGACGCGTACTCCTGGGGCGGATGGATGTGGTACGGCAGCCGGTAGGCGTAGTCGAAGATCTTCGCCAGCCGGCCCAGCCCGGCGGGGTGCGAGGCGGCGTACGCCGCGCCCAGGATCGCCGCCGGGTCGGCCGCCACGGCGTCGCGCAGCAGGAGCCGCTCGCCGTGCTCCCCCACGACGTGGCTGAGCCCTTCGTCCTGGGGACCGACGCGGTTGTCCGCCTTCGTCGTCGAGGCCAGCCACCGCTCGCAGATGGCGCCTCGCTCCCCGACGTCGTAGGCGTTCTCGGGGAGGCCCAGCCGCCGGCCCGGCGGCAGGAAGTCGCGCGCGACCCAGGCCGGCTCGCACCTCAGCACGCCGTTCCCGGCTTCGAGCAGCCGGGTGAGCACGTCCCGGGCCACGCCCGGATTCGCCGCCGCCATGGTCACCCCTTGATTCCGGTGAGGGCGATGCCCTGCACGAATCTCCGCTGGAAGACGATGAACACGATGATCATCGGCAGGGTCGCGATCACCGACCCGGCGAACAACAAGGTCCAGGACGTGCGGTTCTGCACCACGAACAGGGCGAGGCCCACGGGTGCGGTGATCTTGTCAGGGCTGGACATGATGATCAGGGGCCAGAAGAAGTCCTCCCATGCCCCCTGGAAGGTGAAGATCGCGTTCGCCGCGAGCGCCGGCCCGCACAGCGGCAGCACGACGGACCGGAAGATCCGGAACTCGCTCGCACCGTCGATGCGGGCGGCCTCCAGCAGCTGGTCCGGGATGGAGAGCATGTACTGGCGGAGGAGGAAGATGCCGAACGCCGACACGATCCCCGGCATGATCAGGCCCCAGTAGGAGTCGAGCCAGCCGTGCCCGCCGCTCCCCATCCAGTCGTTGCCGCCGAAGAACGGGATGTGCTGGATGATCAGGTAGTTCGGGATGAGCGTGACCTGCCCGGGGACCATCATCGTCGCCAGGAAGAGCACGAAGATCACGTTGCGTCCGGGGAACCGGCGCTTGGCGAAGCTGTAGGCGCACAGGGCGTTGAAGAACGTCTGCAGCACGGTGATCGTGAGCGCGACGAAGGCGCTGTTCGCGAACCACCGCCAGTCACCGTGCCCCTGGGCCTGCTGGGCGTTGGTGAGGTCACCGACGTTCAGGAAGCCTTTGTACCCCTCCAGGGTCGGGCTCTCCGGGACCCAGTGCGGCGTCGTGGAGAAGATCTCCCCCATCGGCTGGAACGAAGCGCTGATCAGCCATGCGAACGGCGCCAAGAACAAGATCGCGAGCGGGGCGAGCACCAGGTACGTGACCGCTTTCTGCCGCAACCCGAACCGGTTTTTCCCGTTCCGCGGCTCGCGGGCCGGCGGAGTGGGCCCAGTGGGCCCGGGGGCCGCCGGCGCCGCCTCGCGCAGGTCGACCCCATCGCTCACGCCGCCCATGCGCCGGGCTCCTGCCGGGAAAGGCGCAGCTGCAGCGCCGTGAACACGAGAAGCATGAGGAAGAGCGCGAACGCCAAGGTGCTGGCATAGCCCATGTCGAAATACTTGAACGCCCAGAGATACATGTAATAGACCATCGTCGTCGTCTTGTTGACCGGTCCGCCGTTGGTCATCACGAAGATCTGGGTGAAGACCTGCAGCGAGCTGATGATCCCCATGACGAGCAAGAACAGGGTGGTGGGCCGGAGCATGGGGATCGTGACGTACCGCAAGCGCTGCCATACGCCGGCGCCGTCGATGCGGGCCGCCTCGTAGAGCTCCTGGGGGATCGCCTGCAGGCCGGCGAGGTAGACCACCATCGAGAATCCGGTGCCCGCCCACACGCTCATCAGGACGACCGCCGGCATCGCGAGGTTCTTGTCCGACAGCCACAGCAGGGGGTCATCGATGATGTGCGCCTGCAGCAGGTAGTAGTTGAACAGCCCGTAGTCGCCGTTGTAGAGCCACTTCCAGAGGATGGCGGAGACCACGAACGGGGTGACGACCGGAAGGTAGAACGCGGTCCGGAACAGGCCGCGCAGTCGCAGCGGCAGGTTGAGCAGGAGCGCCAGCAGCAGTCCGGTGGCCATCGAGAGCGGGACCGAGGCGCCGCTGAAGTAGATGGTGTTCAGCACCGACTCGGTGAACCGCTCGTCGTGGATCATGTCGCGGTAGTTGGTCAGGCCGACGAACGGCTTGTCCGGCTCGATGATGCTCCACCGGTGGAACGTCAGGTAGACGGCGAAGATCAGCGCGGCCAGCGTGAAGACCGAGAAGATCAGCATGCCGGGCATCAGGAAGACGTACGCCGACCGTTCCTTCCAGATCCGGGCCGGGAGGCTGCGCCGGTTCGCGTGCGGGCTCCCGGGCCCGGGGCGTGGCCGGGACCACCGCCCTCCGTTCTTCACAGGCGCTGCGTCCGTCTCGGTCCGCACCACCGGCTGCGCCATCACTTTCTCCCTCTCCTCCGTACGCCGCAGGGACGGGCCGACCCGTGGCGCGTCGTCCCGTGCCGTGGACGCTCGGTCAGCCGCGGCCGAGGATCGCCCTGCCCTGCTGGGCGGCGTTGTCCAGCGCCTCCGCGGCGGTCTGGTCGCCGTAGATGGCCTTGCTGAGTTCCTCGTTGAGGATGGTCTCGATCCGCGGGTACTTGGGGTTGGCGACCGTGCTCGCGACGCCGCACGACATCAGGTCGGCGAAGGGCTTCAGGATCGGCTTCTCCTTGGCCAGGTCGTCGCCGTCGAGCAGCGACTTCGTCGGGGGCAGCAGCGTACCCTCGGTCTTGTACGTCCAATCGGCCAGGTTGTCGGGCTGCGAGAGGAACTCCATCCACAACCACGCGGCGTCGGAGACCTTCGTCTGGCTGAACATGACCAGCGAGTCTCCGGCGAGGGTGGTCTTGCACCCGGCGGCCCCTTCGGGGAGCGGCGCCGCGGCCCACTTGCCGGTGATCTTGGGGTACTCATCCGCGAGTGTGCCGGCGAACCAGGCGCCCGCCACGTACATCGCCACGTCCCCCTTCGCGAACGCCACCCGGCCGTCGTAGGAGTTGGAGTTGAGGTAGTCCCGCGGGGAGTACTTGGCGAGGTCCACGTAGAAGGCGGCCGCGGTTTTGCCCGCCGCGCTGTCGAAGGCGATGTCCTTGCCGTCCTTGGTCAGCGCGTCGCCACCGGCCTGGTAGAGCCAGGGGTAGAAGTAGTAGGCCGCCTCCGAGGCGAACATCTCGAAGCCGTACCTGCCGTTCGCCGTGTCGGTGAGCTTCTCGGCGTCGGACCTGAACTCGTCCCAGGTCTTCGGCGGGCCGTCGATCCCGGCCTCTTGGAAGCGGTCGGTCCGGTAGAACAGACCGGTGGTCTCGCCGTCGAACGGCAGTCCCCACATCTTGTCGTTCCAGGTGACGAACGTCCTGAAGCCGTCGACGTAGTCGTCCGGCTTCACGACCTCGCTGCGGCCCATGTAGTTGCCGAGGTCGACGAGCGCTCCTCTGGCGGCGTAGTCGCTGGTGTCGCTGGCGTTGATGTAGGCGACGTCGGGGGCCGTGTTGCCGGCGATGCGGGTGCTGAGCACCTGCTGCGCCTGTTCCGCGGGGGCGTTCTCGAATTTGATCGTGATGTTCGGGTGCTGCTTGTGGAACGCGGCGGCCATCTTCTTCATCTGCGGTTCGTTGCCGACCCAGGAGAAGAACGTCACAGTCTGCGGCAAGGTCGGGTCCTTCACCGGACCTGCGCCCTTGCCGACCTCGGTGTTCGGGTTGTTGCCGTCGCTTCCGCACGACGAGAGGGTCAGAGACGTCGCGAGCGCCAACGCAATGATCGCCGGAGCCGTCCAGGATCCATGGAACCTCACCACACCGCTCCCTACTACTCGCTCAGCCGAAGATACGGAGCTCCGACTGATGCAAATCGATTGGCGCCCTGGCGGGAGTCTCGCCAAGAGCTGGGCGTTTTGTCAATGGATTCGGGCGGCGTCCGTTCACATTGTGACGGCCCCGAGACCCCCGGAAGCGCGGCTGTCCGTGCGCCTCGATCGGTCTGACGGAGCGGTGCCGTACCGGCGCCGGTAGGCACGGCCGAAGTGCGAGAGGGTGTTGAAGCCGGCGGCGTGACACACCTCGGTCACGGACAACGCGGTCGACGCGAGCAGGGAACGGGCGAACCGCAGACGGCGCTCCTGCAGATAGCTCTGGAAGGACGAGCCGGTGTGCTCCCGGAACCGCTCGCTGAAGTAGTTCGGCGACAGGTGCGCCCGCCGGGCGGCGTCGGCGAGCGAGATCGGCTCGCGGAAGTTCCGGTCGACGTAGCGGACCGCGGCCCGCAACTCGTCGGCCGCGCCCGGACGGTGGTCGGCGACCGGCGTCTCGACCCGTTGGTGCCGCGCCAGCTCGACCACAAGGCACCCCACGAGCGCCTCGATCAGCCGCGCGCTGCCCAGCCGTGGCTCCTCGAACTCGGCCTGGAGCCGGCACAGGTCCGCTTCCGCGGCGAGGAAGTCGTCGGCGAGCCACGGGAAGTCACCGACCGAAGGCGGCCCCAGGCCGGCGAGCTGCCGCTCCATGAGCCCCGGGTCGATGACCGTGTTGTAGCAGCCGAGCGGCTCGTGGCCGATCGACCGGATGGCGTGGAAGTCCGCGGGCGACAGCAGGAAGGCGCTCCCGCGGCCGATCGATCGCGCGACACCGTTCACCACGTGCTCGGCCTCCCCCGAGACCACCAGGCACAGCTCGTAGTAGTCGTGCCAGTGCACGTCGACGGCGTGCAGCCGTGGGCGCATCACCCGCGCGCCGCTGTCGGGAAGGAGCAGCGACTCGGTGCTGAACCGCTCGACCAGGTCGGTCATGGACGACCCGTCCCATCAAATCGTTTTGCCGCAAGATCCCGTAGAATACCGCCATGTCGAGGAGCGACGTTGCGTCCAGCCCACACTCTCGCGTGACCATCGCGCAGGTCGCCCGCCGCGCCGGGGTGAGCCCCACGACCGTCTCCCACGTGTTGTCCGGCAAGCGCGCGGTCGGAGCCGCCACCCGGGGCACCGTGATGGAGGCCATCCGCGAGCTCGGCTACCGGCCGAACATCGTGGCCCGCAACCTGCGCACCCGGCGGTCGCACATGATCGCGGTCGTCGTCCCCGACATCACCAACCCGTTCTACGCCGTGCTCACCCGGGGCCTCGCGGACGCCGTCGACGCCGCCGGGCACGGGACGTACGTCTGCAACACCGACGGCCAGCACGACCGGGAGCGCAAGTTCTTCCAGGACGCCATGGACCGCGGAGTGGACGGCATCGTCTTCGCGTCCGGCGAGACCGCGTCGCAGGTCAACTTCGGGGAGGTCGACCAGCAGACTCCCATCATCTGCATCGGCGACCAACTCGACCACCCCCTCTGCGACGCGGTCATCCCCGACGACGAGACCGGTTCCCGCGCTGCCGGTTCCTTCCTGGCCTCGCGCGGCTACGAGCGGATCGCGATGATCCAGGGCCCGTCCCACTACGGCGTGGCGCGCACGGCGGGCTTCCGTTCGGCCATGCAGGCCGCGAAGCGGAAGGTCCCCGCCGAACGGATGGTGCGCGGCGACTGGACCCGCAAGGGAGGCTACGAAGCCATGAAGACCCTCATGGCGCTCGACGCCCGGCCCGACGCCGTCTTCTGCGCGAACGACCTGATGGCGATCGGAGCGCTCGACGTGGCCCACGAGCTGGGACTCTCCGTCCCGCAGGACGTGGCCATCGTCGGCTTCGACGACGTCGACGCCGCCACGATCGTGACACCGCATCTGACCACGGTCCGCAACCCGGCGTACGAGGCCGGCGGCACGGCAGGCGACCTGCTGATGAGCCGGATGTCGGGCCGCTACACCGGTGCCGGACGGACCGTCGTGCTGCCCTGCCCGCTGATCGAGCGCGGCACCGCCTGAGCGGCGGCCGGCCACGGTCACACGTCCGGAAACGTCACCACCGCCTTCACGAACCCCTCGGGCTTCCCGCGCAGCGTGGCGAAGGCGGCGTCGATCTCGTCGAGCGGGAAGCGGTGGCTGACGAGGCCGTCCATCGACAACACGCCGCCGGCGAGGAGGCGCATGCCGACCGACATGCCGCGCATGATCACCGCGAGGTCGCGGAAATGGGCGTTGACGACCGTGAAGGCCATCCAGTTCCAGTACGCCAGCGGGATGGTGCGGTCGGCGCCCTGGTGGAAGCCGACGATCGCGATCTTCCCGCTCATCCGGGTGGTGTCACCGCACACCGTGAGCGCGCGCTGGGTGCCGGTGCACTCGAACGTGATGTCGGCGCCGCGCCCGCCGGTGAGTGACCGTACGACGTCGGGCAGCGACTCCTTCGTCACGTCGACGGTCCGCGTCGCGCCGAGCCGCGCGGCGCGCTCCAGGGCGTCGGCGCGCGCGTCCGCCACGATCAGGTGCCGCGGGCCGCGCAGAGCGGCGAGCTTGTGCACCAGGTTGCCCATGAATCCGGCCCCGACGATGACCACGTCGTCGCCCAGGCGCACGTCGGCGGCCTCGACGGCGTTGACGGAGCAGGCGATCGGCTCCGCGAGCGCCTCGTCCAGCGGACCGTCGCCCGCCGGGAAGCAGTAGGCCGCGCGCACCGCGACGTACTCCGCGAAGCCTCGTTCGGTGACCCAGACGCCGACCCGGTCCCCGACCGCCGGCGCCGTCACGTCGGCGCCGATTTCGGCGACCACGCCACTGACCTCGTGGCCCAGGTACCGGGCCTCCCCCGCCGGCGGACCGGTCAGCCACGGCTCGAGCTCCGACGCGCACACGCCCGAGGCCACGACGCGGACCAGCACCTCGTCCGGCCCGATCGACGGGACCGGGGCCTCCTCGACCTGCCAGGTCTCGCGCCCGCGCAGCGCCGCGATCCTCACGGCAGCTCCCCGTCGTGGAAGACCACGATCGCGTAGACGCCCAGCGAGCCGAGGCGTACGACGTGCGCACCGTCCTCGCGGGCCACCTCCAGCGGTGTTCGTGTCCCGTCGCACGTCACCGCGGTCGCGTGCTTCCTGACTTCGGGCAGCCGCACGCGGAGCGGGACATCGGTGAGCTCGCGCACCGCGTCGGCATCGCGGTCGTAGTCGTAGTTGACCAGGTGCAGCGCGTAGGAGCCGTCGGCCAGGTGCTGGACGTTCGCGGCGGCCGACACCGCGGTCTCGACCTGCCGCCCGTGCGGGAGCAGTTCGTCGAGCACGCCACGGCGCGCGGTGCGGACGTTGGCGTGCCGCGGGAGGGAGCGCGCCACCCGGTCGGTGACGACGACCGTCCCGCCGGCCGCGAGGTACCCCTCGACGGCGGCCACCTGGCCCTCGGTCAGGGCGAAGACGTCCGGCAGGATCACGGTCGAGTACCGCAGCAACGCCTCCGCGCTCGAGCGGTCCGGTGCGGTGACGCCGTCCGGCCAGATCACCACGTCGTACGGCACCGCCGCGTCCGACAGCGTCTTCGTCACGACGCGGTACGGCACCACCACCGACTCGTCGCGCGCGTTGGTGGTGTTGTCGCTGACGTCCGCCTTGCCGATCAGCTCGCGCGTGCTCTCGACGCCGAAGACGACCGCGACCTCGTTGACGGTCCGGCGCGCGAACAGCCGCTCATGGTCGGCCAGGAACGCCTGGACCCCGCTCGCCAGCTCGTGGGGCGCGTAGAAGGAGTCCTCGATGACGCTGCCCATCCACGAGCCGTAGGGCACCGACATGTTCGAGCCCATCGCCGCCGCCTCGAACAACGAGAGCCGGAACAGGTCGTACCCCCTGCCCTTCCCGAGCAGGTCGATCAGCTCAGGGACGACGCCGCCGTACGGGTTCTCGACCACCACCACGTCCTTGTCACCGGCGAACGCCGCGACGTACCGGTACCACTCCGGCTGGCGGTACGTCGTGTTCCGCATCTCCGTGATGACCAGGTCGACGTCGTCGGCGAGGGCGAGGTACATCGGCTCGACGTTGAAGAAGTTGCCGGAGACGATGATCTCGCGGCCGCGCGACCGGGCGTACGCGCGGGCGTAGCCGGCGAGCTCGGCGAAGTACTTCTTGATCGACAGGCACTGGAAGGCGTAGTAGTCGCCGAACAGCGGCGTCGACTCGCGGTTCGACCGGAAGTCGTAGCCCTGCGCGAGCAACCACTCGCCGTAGTGGAAGGTCTCCAGGTCGACCCCGTCGAGCACGCTGTCCGCCTTCGCGGGCTCCAGCCCTCGGAGGTAGGCGCGGAAACCCTTCACGCAGTCCTTGCAGAAGCAGGCGCCGTACTGGAACGCGCCCATCGGCAGCTCGGCCTCGTCCAGCTGGATCCCGTCGACACCGGCATCGATCTGGATCCTGATCACCGCCTTGAGGTACTCGCGCCAGACCGGGTTGTTGCGGTCCATGTAGAAGCACTGGTGCTCGCGATCCGGGCACTCCACCCAGTGGGCGTGGCAGGGCCGGCCGTGGATGTCGCGGGCCACGCACTCCTCGATCAGGTCGGTGACCGGCTCGCCCTCGGAGTTCACCAGCCCGCCGGGGAAGTAGTGTTCGACCGGTTTCCACAACTTCGGGTAGCGGTTGGAGGAGAACTCGCGCAGCCCCATCCAGTCGCGCTTGCCCACGCCGCGCAGCTCGTTGAGGGCGAGGACGGCGTCCTCCTCGTCGGTCAGCTCGACCGGGAACTCCCAGCCCTGGGCCTCGAAGACGATGCCCAGCACCTTGATGCCCCTCTCGTGGCAGGCGGCGATGAACTCGCTGTCGTTGACGAAGCCGTAGAAGCGCGAGCGGGCGTCGACCGGGCCGAACGCCTCCTGCTCGAGGTACGGCAGGGCCAGCGAGCCACCGCCCATGGACGCCCACACCAGCACGGTGGCGCGGTAGTCGACGAGGTCGTCGACCATGCGCAGCCGGCGTGGCGGGAGGCTCGGGTGGTAGCAGTGCTGGCGGGGAAACCAGGCATCGAAGTAGACGCCGCGGTGCATGGACGGGTCCTCCTGGCGGTCGATCAGATGTGGACGTGCGGGGCGAGGGTGCGGTGTGCGATGGTCAAGCCCTGGCGGACGCGACCGGGGTCACCGCTCCAGACCGGGTCCTCGTGCTCGACGGAGACGGCGCCTTCGTACCCGTGCCGGTGGAGCGCGTCGATCAGGCGCCGCCAGTCGACCTCGCCGAGGCCGGGGATGCGGTAGCGCCACCACCCGCTCACCCAGGGCTGCCTGCCGAGCACCTGCCCGAACACCCCGTACCGGTCGCGGGCGGCGGCGTGCACCTCGACGTCCTTGGCCTGCACGTGCAGGATCCGGCCGGCGTGCGCCTCGAGCGCCGCCAAGGGGTCGATGCCGAGCCAGACCAGGTGCGAGGGGTCGTAGTTGAGCCACAGTCCGAGGTCGGCCATCCAGCCCCAGAGCTCGGGCGAGTACGCGAGGTTGGCCGGGTAGCCGTCGGGATGCCAGCCCTCCATCGGGCAGTTCTCGATCACGAGGCGAACGTCGCGGGCCGCGGCGTACTCGACCAGCGGCGGCAGCACCCGCTCGGCCAGCCGGAGGTTCTCGGCCATCGTCAGCGTCACGTCGCGGCCGACGAAGGTGCCGACCAGGCGCACGCCGAGCAGCTGGGCGGCGTCGACGCACCGGCGCAGGTGCGCGTGCGTCGCCTCACGGACCTGCCGGTCCTGGTGCAGGTTGTTCTCGTAGTACGCGACCGCCGACAGGGTCAGGCCGTGCCGGTCGAGGATCGCCTTGACCCTGTCGGCGTCGGCCTGCCCGAATGCCTCGACGTTCAGGTGGCTGGCCTCCCAGTCGCGGCCGGGCCGGTCGGGCCAGGCCGCGACCTCGAGGGTGGCGTATCCGTGGTTGCCGGCCCACCGGGCGATGTCCTCGAGCGGCTCGCCGGGCAGGCAGGCGGTCAGAAGGCCCAGTCTCATGAGCCGGCGGGTGCGTTGGCGTAGTCGTTGCCGGCGAGGTCGACCCCTCGGGCCAGCCAGATCTTCCAGCCCTCGTTCTGTGGGACGTCCCGCATCTTCACCGAGCTCGGGAAGTACCGCATGGTGTAGCCGGTGCGACGTCTGGCGCTGGTGTTGGCTCGGGCGCCGTGGACGATCCGGCCGTCATGCATCGAGAACTCGCCGCGCTCCAGCTCGAAGTAGACGGCCTTCGTCTCGTCCACACCGGCGAGCTCGGCGTGGAACGTCTGCCGGGTCATGTCGGTCGGCTGGTAGTCGTCCGAGAAGCCGCCGTTCAGGTGGGAGCCGGGAATGACCCTCATGCAGCCGTTCTCCTTGAACGAGCCGTCCTCGAGAGCGAGCCAGATCGTGACGATGTTGTCGTAGTTGTCGAAGCGCCCCTCCCAGAACGCGCTGTCCTCGTGCCACGGGGTGGCCCGGCCGGTGAAGGGGTCCTTCGAGATGAAGTGGCTCGACCAGAGGGCGATGTCGGGGCCGACCAGCGGCTCGATCCAGTCGAGAACCTCGTCGGAGAGCAGGTGCTCCAGCAGCCGCTCGTCGCGGTAGTGCGGCGTGTCGAGCTCGTCGGAGAGCTTGTCGCCCTTGTCTCTGAGGTGCTCGTTGAAGATCAGTTCGAGCCGCGAGAGGCGATCCTCCGGGAGCAGCTGGCGGCCGGGCAGCAGGTAGCCGTTCTCGCGGAAGAACGCCACATCGGCGTCGGTCAGGGTCTCGGTCATCGCGGTGGCACCTTTCCACAGGTACGAGTGATCCGGGGAGGGGCGAGGACGACGCTACGGCGCCGCGAGCGGGGTCACGACGCCTATCTTCGGCTGGGCTCGACTTATCTTCCGGAGCCGCGCCGCGCGACGTCGTCGCGGCGCGATCAGCCCTTGTCCAGGGCTCGGATGATGTCGACGAAGAGCTCCATGTCATGCAGGTAGTCCTCGGGCGTCGTTTTGGGCGTGGCGCCCGTGGTGACCGCCTCGTGGAAGTGCTCGAGCTCGTAGGTGTAGGGGTCCTTGAGGTGCGGTCGCCGCACGGAACGCTCGTAGGAGTCGCCGTCGGTCAGCTCCAGGTGCAGCGTCGTCGGGAAGTGCCGGACGTAAGGCGTGTCGTACTGAACCTTCATCGTGCCGCTCGCGCCGTACACCTCGATGTAGGTGTCGTAACGCAGCTGATCGTCCACCCCCGTCTCGTAGGTGACGACGAAGTCGCCGTAGTCGAGGAGGGCGACGACGTAGCCGCCGCTGCGCCACATCTTCGCCGCCGATACCTCCTTCGGGCGGCCGAGCAGCTCCCGCATGGCGGACAGGTCGTGGCTGCCGAGACCGCAGAGCAACCCATAGGTCCACTCCAGTTCCTGGGGAACGTCGCCCAGCGCCTCCTTCACCAGCGCCGACCGGCGCGCCCACTTCTCGTCGATCGCCTTCTGGGGGACGTCGTCAGGCCGGTCGACGTACGACGTCTGGTCGACGATCAGCCGGTTCTCGCCGATCACGTCGTGGACGCGCGCGTAGCGGATCGGGCCGAGCTGGGGCAACCTCTCGACCGCCTCGGTGAACGCCGGTGCGAAACGCCGCATGTAGGCGACCATCACCGTCTTGCCCGACCGGTCGCGCGCCCCGATGATCTCCTGTGCCTCGCGGGGGCTGAGGCACATCGGCTTCTCGACGAGCACGTCGAGACCCGCGTCGAGCGCCGCGACCGTACAGTCCGCGTGGTATTCGTCGCTGTTGAGCACGACCACACAGTCCAGGCCGCCGGCGGCGAGCATCTCGCGGAAGTCGGAGTAGCGGTGCTGGACCCGGTAGCGATCGCCCAGGCGGTTCAGCAGGCCCGGCGAGATGTCGCAGATCGCCGCGAGCTCGTAGCGGTCGGGCAACGACCCGATGATGGGCAGGTGGATGACCTGGGCTACCTCGCCCAGTCCGATGACGCCGACGCGCAGCTTGCTCAACTCTGTACCTTTCGGTGGTGGGTGGGGCGTGCAACTCATCGCCGGACGGATGGGCGGGTCGAAGAACCGGTGCATGCAAATCGGTTTGCTAGTGCAACGGTAAGGTGCTGCGCACCCTCCGGTCAACGCCGGTCAGGCGCGTCGGTGCAGCGGGTCAACGCTCCCGATCCCGTGGCGACGTGCCGGCCCGGCGGACGCGGTCGCGGTCGACCTGTCCCGCGACCACGACGCCGGCCGGCCGGCTCACGGCAGAGCCCTCATCCGCTCGAGGAACAACTCCCTGAAGGCCGGCGCGTCCACCGCTGTCGCGATCCGGCAGTTGGGCGCGGGCGGGTCCGCCCACATCAGGAGGTCGGCCACCGCGACCCCGCGGGTGACCCGGCCGGCCGTTTCGACGGCGACGTGCGCCTCGGCCCAGGTCACCAGATCCGGACGGGTGACCACCGCGACGGCGAGTGGGTCGTGCAGCGCGCAGCTGCCCTGCTCGATCGCCTCTCGCGGCTTGACCCGCTCCTGGAAGTCGATCCAGGCCTCGGTGTGGCGGGCGGCGATCCGGCCGAATTCCCCGCCGGACGCCAGTGCCCGGGCGTCCTCGCGGCTCAGCCGCACCCGGCGGGTCACGTCGAGCCCGACGAACCTCAGGCGCGCGCCGCTCTCGCAGACCGCCTGGGCCGCTTCCGGGTCGCACCAGAAGTTGTACTCGCCCGGCATCGCCGCGACGTTCGTCTGCTCGAGAAACACGCCGCCCATGACGACGATCTCGCGGACCGCGCCGGCGACCCCCGGCGCGATCGCGAGCGCGCACGCGACATTGGTCAGCGGCCCGATCGCGACGACGGTCAACCGCCCCGGCTCGGCCAGCACCCGGCGCGCGATCTCCTCGGCCGCGCCGACATCGACCGGGGCGCCCTGCACCACGGGCACGTCACCGCGGTCGAGCACCCCGAGCAGTTCACGAGTCAACCGGGTCGAGCTCACGACGTCGCTGTTGCCGCCGACCGTTGTGACCAGCTCGACACGGAGGCCGGGGTCGGCCAGAGCCAGCGCGAGCGCGAAGCCGTCGTCGACATCCGACCCCGGTGCCCCCATGGCCAGGTCCGTGTCGAGGATGATCCGGATCGGCTCCCTGGTCAGCGGCTCGCCCACAGCAGACCTCGCTCGGTCAGCGTCCGCACATCGGGGTGGTCGAGGTCCTCCAGCTTGTGGCCGATCGTCGAGACGAAGACCCTGCCCCTGCCCCACTGGCGGGTCCAGACCGCAGGGCAGGTCAGCTCCTCGCGCCACGGCGTCTCGTCACGCACGCCGAACGTGGTCGTGGCCAGCACGTCGTTCAGCTCGTCGGTCAGCACCCAGTACTGCTCGGTGTTCAGCTCCCAGCGGTCCAGGCCCTCGACGATCCGATGGCCGCGCCTCTCCGGCACGACGGCCACCTCGTGCTCGACGAAGCCGCCGGGGTGCGCGGCCCACTGCCCGCCCGTGAGATGGAGATAGTCGGGCGAGCCGCGGAAGGAGTCGCAGATTCCACCGTGCCAGCCGGCGAGACCGGTGCCCTCGGCGACCGCGGCGGACAGCCCGCGTACCTGCTCATCGGTGGCGAGGCCCTGGGTGTAGCACTGCACGACGAGGTCGGTCGCGGCGAGTTTCCCGGCGTCGGCGTACACCTCGGGGCTTTCGTGCACCTCGACGGCGTAGCCGTGCTCCTCGAGGAACGGGATGAACCGCTCGGTCGCCTCGACCGGGCTGTGCCCCTCCCAGCCACCCCGGACGATCAGGGCCTTACGGGTGTCCATGCTCCTCCTTGGTGCGAGGCTCCGGATCGGAACTCTAGCCAATCGATTTGCAAACCGCCAGAACCGCACCTGGCGTTCGACATCCCCTGTCCGGCCCAGGGTGCGACGGAGGCAGCCGGTGGCGCACGACTACCCGGAGTTCGGCGCCGCCGATCCGGCGGGCGCCCGTCCGGGAGCGTGCCTCAAGCGGGCCGGTGAGCAGCGCCGGGAAGTGGTCGGGGTCGGCGGCGTGCCCGGCGACGTTGCCGAGGAAGTGCCGGCGCTCGCGCGACCACCGGCCGGCCCGCCCCTGGCGAGCAGGCCGGACTCACCGGCCCGCGGGCTCCACCTGGGAGCCCCGCCAGGTCATGCGTCGGCGCTCCCGCCGGACTTGAGTGCGCCCGCCAGCCGGGTGGTCCGGGCGGCCAGCTCGGCGATGGTGATGCGGTCGAAGTCGCGTACGGCGCTCCGGACATGCACGTGCGTGGTCCCGACCAGCTCCGGCGGGACGCCCTCCGGCCCGTGCAGGGCGCCGTGGACGCTGCCGACCGTCGCGGCGTTGGAGTCGGTGTCACGGCCCCCCGAGATGGTGATGCCGACCGCGTCCATGAAGTGCCCACCCCACAGCAGGCCGATCGAGATGAGCGCCGCGTTGTTGACCGTGTGCACCCAGGGGTAGTCGCCGAGTGCCTCGTCCACCCAGTCGAGCGCCTCGACCCGCCCGGCACCCCGCTCGTGCAGCGAGAGCACGTGAGCGAGGGCGGAACGGAGCCTGGACCTGGGCGGCACCACGGACAACGCGTGGCGGAGGGCCTGCTCGACGCTGTCGGCGGCGAGCGCCGCGGCGACGAGCGCGGCCGCCCACATCTCGCCGTACTTGCCGTTGGCCGTGTGGCTCAGTCGGGCGTCCACGAGGGCCAGGCGAGCCGCGCCCGCGGGATCGCCTGGCGACACGTAGCCGAAGGCGTCGCCCCGGATGAGCGCCCCGATCCACTCCCGGTACGGGTTGCCGGTGGTCGCGGTGGCGGGCGGGCGCAGACCGCCGACCAGGTTGCGGTACGCCGCCCGCTCGGCGGTGTAGGTCTGGGTGAACGGCACCCGGTCCAGCCACGTGGCCGCCACCTGTTCCGTCGTGAAGCCGGCTCCGTGGGTCTCCAGGACGTGCAGGGCCAGGATCGTCCAGTCGATGTCGTCGTCGCGGGGCACGTCGACGAAGTGACCGGCCGTCGCGACCGGTGCGGACGGGTGCAGCGCGCCGACTCCTTCGGGCAACGGATCCAGCAGGGGCAGGTAGCCGGTCTGCGGCCACTGCCCCGCGGCGCGGAGGTAGGTCGCGATCTCCACGCGGGTCAGGCCTTCCACCGGCTTGCCGAGCGTGTTGCCCACCGCGCGGCCCAGCCAGGCGCCTCGGATCCGGTCCGGCAGGAGCCCCCGGTCGGCCTCGACCGGCGGGACGGTGGCGGCGTGCTCCAGCAGCACGCGGTCGTCCTCCGGCTCCTCGAAGTCCCAGCCGGGATCCCGCTCCAGCCCTGCCAGTCGCGTGCGCACCTCGGCCAGCCTGGTGAGGTCGCCCTCGGTCGCCGCTTCACGGGCGGCGGCCAGCAGCCCGCCGACCGGGTAGCCGCTCAGGGCAAGCTGCTCGGCCTCGTCAGGCACGAGATCGCGCAGGTCAAGTACGTCGTGCACGTTGCGTCCTCGCTCGAAGAATTAGAGGTGGGTTCGGGTCAACCCTTGACGGCCCCGGAGAGGAAGCCCTGGGTGACCTGCTTCTGCATCGCGACGAAGAGCACCACGACGGGCAGGATGGTGATCAGCGTGCCCGCCGCCAGCGGCCCGATGTCGATGGAGCGCCCTCCGAGGAAGAGGTACAGGCCCGTCGTCAGCGGCCGGTACTCACCGCTGGGGATGTACAGCAGCGGCACCAGGAAATTGTTCCAGTTCTGCAGGAAGGTGAACACGGCGAGCGCGCCGATTCCCGAGCTGACCAGGGGAAGCATCACCTTCAGGAAGATCTGCCACTCGGAGGCGCCGTCGAGGCGCGCGGCCTGGTCCAGTTCGACGGGGAGGTCCGAGAAGAACGCGCGCATGAAGAACGTGCCGAACGACAGGCCCGTGCTGGCCAGCACCAGATTGACCCCGAGCAGGCTGTCCAGCAGTCCCATGCTGCGGAGCTGGAAGTACAGCGGGATCATGTAGGTGAAGAACGGCACGAGCAGGCCCAGGACCACCAGGTAGAACAGGAGGCTGCGCCCCGCGAACGGCAGTCGCGCGAACGCGTATCCGGCCATCGTGGAGAGCACCACGACGAGGAGCGTGCTCGGCACCGACAGCAGGAAGCTGTTGACCACGTAGCTGCCGAAGTCCCCGACCGTCCAGGCCCGCACGATGTTCTCGGTGGAGAACGACGAGAACAGGCCGAAAGGGTTCACCTTCACGTCGTGGCCGCTCTTCAGCGCCGTGGAGACCGTCAGCACCAGAGGGAAGATCATCAGTGCCGACAGGCCGAGCAGGAGAAGGTGCTTGCCGGTCAGCAACAGGCGACCACGCGTGTTGGATCCAGCGGTTCGGTGCCTCATGCGCCCATTCCCTGGAGTGAGAGCTTGCGTTGCAGCCGGTTCATCCACACGGCGAACGGGATGGAGATCACGGTGATCACCAACGCGAGCGTGGTGCCGTAGGAGATCCGGTTGAGCTGGAATGCGCTGCTGTAGGCGTAGGTCCCGAGCACCTCCGTGGCACCGGCCGGGCCACCGCCGGTCATGACGAAGACGATGTCGAAGACGCTGAAGCCGCCCAGCAGCGTGATGGTGGTGACCATGAGGAACACCGGCATGATCTGCGGAAGGATGATGTGGCGCAGCCGCTGGAAGGCGTTCGCCCCGTCCAGACGGGCGGCGTCGACGAGGTCCACGTCGACGTTCCGCAACGCTGACAGGAAGATGACGAAGACGAAGCCGACGGTGGCCCAGATCGCGGTGCCGAGCACGGCGTACAGCGCGGTGTCCGGGTCACCCAGCCACCCCTTGGCGAGGGAACCCAGCCCCACCGTCTCGAGGACACGGTTGAGCCAGCCTCGCGAGGGTTCGTAGATCCAGCCCCAGACGACACCGACGGCCACCTGCGGCAGCATGAACGGCAGGAAGAACGCGATCCGGTAGAGCACGCTCCCTCGCCGGACGTTCCAGACCAGCACGGCGAGGCCCAGCCCGAAGACGATGGGAGCGGACGTGCCGATGACGATCCAGATGACGTTGTTCTTGAACGCGGCCCATACGTCCGGGTCCTGCGCCAGTTCGGTGAAGTTGGAGAACCCGATCCACGGCGGGTCGGGGTCGAAGCCGTTGAAGTCGACGAAGACGTAGTAGATCGCGTTGACCATGGGCAGCAGCAGGAAGACCGCCACCATGGCGACCAGCGGGGCCACCATGAACACACCGAGCCGCGCCTGCGCCTTGCGCGTGACGCGCGGTGTTCCCGCCTTGATGGTTCGCCAGGGCCGGCGGCGACGGGGCGTCTCCTCCTGCTCCGGAGCCGCCGCCTCGGCTGTGGCGCCGGTGGTCACTGTTTCGCCGCTGTCTTGATGCTCGCGGCGGCTTCCTCAGCGGTCTGCTGACCGGTGAGGACGGCCTGCACGCCGTCGTACATGGCCTCGTTGACGGCGTCGGAGGCCATCACGTCGATGTTGTGGCCGAAGTCGCCGCCCGCGCCGACCTTGGCGGTGTCTTCCAGCACCTGGGACAGCAGCGGCGAGACGTCGAGGCCGGCGGTGTCCATGGGTCTCGGGGGGATGGTGTGCAGGTTTTCGACCGTCCAGCGGCTGTGCTCCTCGGACTGGAGGAAGTCGAGGAACTTCTCCGCGGCCTGCTTGTTCGACGCGGTCGCGGAGATCCAGGGCCCCGAGCCCAGGCCGCCGGTGAAGATCCCGGGGCCGTCGGGCGCCGGGAAGGGGATGTACCCGACCTCGAAGTCCGCGTTGTCGTCGATCTCGCCGACCAGCCAGCTGCCGGTCGGGATCATGGCGGCTTCACCGGAGAAGAACATCGCGGTCGAGGTGTCGTAGTCCACCGAGGTGGGCGACTTGGGGAGATATCCCGCCTTGTTGAAGTCGGCCCACAGTCGCAGCGCCGCGACGACCTCCGGGGAGTCCCAGGCCTTCTCGCCGCTGAACAGGGCTTCCATTCCGTCCCCGCCGACCGCGCTCGAGAGGGCCATGCTGAGGAGGTGCCCGCCCTCCCAGGCCTCCTTGTCGCCGACGGCGAGCGGCACCTTGCCGGCCGCGCGGATCGCCTTCGCGGCCCCCTTGAGGTCGTCCAGGTTCCGCGGCTGGTCGAGCCCGAGATCGGCGAAGATCTTCTTGTTGTAGAAGAGGCCGATGCTCTCGAGCTCGCCCGGGATCCCGTACACCTTCCCGTCGTAGGTGACTCGCTCCTTGGCGAAGTCGAAGACCTTCCAGCCGTACTTCTTGTAGGCGCCGGTCAGGTCCTGCACCAGGCCTGCCTTGACGAGCGCCCCGCCGAAGCTCGGGCCCGAGCCCCAGCTGAACACGTCGGGGCCTTCTCCGGAGCGGAGCTGCGTCTGCAGGACCGTCCGCATGTTGTCGAAGGGCAGCGTGCTGACCTTCACGTCGATGCCCGACTTCTTCTCGAAGCCGGCGATGTGCTCCTCGAGCGCCTTCAGGGCTTCCGCGTCCTCCGGCTCCTCGATGAGGTACTTGAGCGACTTGGAGTCGCTGTCGGAGGAGGGGGAAACCCCTCCGGTGCACGCGGCCGCCAGAAGGCACGCCGCGGCGGCGGCCAGAATTTTCAGGGGTGGGATGTGCATGCGTCGGCCTCTCGGTGAACGTGCCCTGTTATGCCATATGGGGCGCAATCCGGCCGACATAATTTCATCGCGAAATTATGGAGTCAAGAGGAGCCTGACCCAACCTCACGGGAAGCTGGCCTGGATCGCGACCACAGCCGCCCCTCGAGCCCACTCCAGGAAGTTCATCGGCCGGATCACGGGATCTAAGGCGCTCGCCTGCCCGTCGGCGTACTCGACCCGGCCGTCGTGCAGGCTGTCGGGCGCGATCTCGACGAGCCGCACGCCCTCTCCGGACAGGATGATGCGCTCGACTCCGGTCAGCGAGGTGATCGCCGCCATCGCGCGGCCGACGGCGTGTGCCGCCTCGGCGACGACGCGCGCGGCCGCCGGGTCGCCGGACTCGGCGAGTTTTAGCACCTCATCGTAGGTGGTGGACCGCCCGCGCGCGAGTGAGACGGTGTTGGCCATCGCCCTGGAGGTGACGAAGGCCGTCATGCAGCCGCGGTGGCCGGCGGGGCACAGCGGCCCATGCGGGTCGACGGGCAGGTGGCCGATCGGGCTGACCAAGGTCGGGACGACCTCGTGGTTGATCACGAGCCCGTACCCCACACCGGCGCCGACCGTCAGCAGGGCGAAGTCCCGGTAGGTGCGCCCGTAGCCGAACCACTGCTGCGCCAGCGTGAGGCCCACCACGTCGTTGGCCAGGAACAACGGGACGTCGACCCGCTCGGCGAGCAGCGTGCGGAAGGGCACCTCGTGCCAGTCGAGGAACGGCGAGTCGGCCACGGTCTCGCCCTTGTCCACCCGGCCGCCCACGGTCACGCCGACGCCCCGCACGGGCCGGCCGGCTTTCGCCGCCATCCGGGAGACGACGCCGGCGACGGAGGACACGACCTCCGGCACGTTGAGCGACGGCTCGGGCAGCGTCTCGCTGGCCAGCACCTCGGCCCGGAGGTTCGTGAGCACGGCGTAGATCGACTCGGTGGTGAGCTTCACACCGATGTACCGGTAGTCGTCGGCGACGACGTCGAGGAGGACCGACGACCGGCCGCGGCCGGGGGTGCGCACCGAGTCGCGCTCCACCAGGACACCCGCGTCCAGCAGCGGCCGCACGAGGCGGGTGAGCGTCGGCGCCGACAGACCCGTCTTCTTCGCGAGCTGGACGCGGGACTGGGCGCCGTGCACGAGAACGTCCACCGCCACCGCCTTTGACGCGTCGGGCAGATCCGGGCGCATCGATCCTCCTGATCCCAGGGACCGGTCCGACCACCCCTTGAACAGGGGGTCGTCCACCGACGATCCGTGTGGCATGCTGTCCACTTATAGTTTCGCGGAGAAATTATAACTGGAGCACACATGAGTTTGTCGACAGCCGGATCCGTCCGGTGTGTTCACACGCTGACCGCCGCGACCACGTCGCTCGTGGTCGACGTCAGCTCGGGCGTGCCGCGGGTTCTGCACTGGGGGGCGCGGCTGGACGACGACCCCGCTCACGAGGGGTTCCTCGCCTCCTTGAGCGACACGCAGTTCGGAGCGGACGGACTGCCCGGACAACACCGGTACCCCGCCGTGCTGCCCGAGCAGTCGGCCGGCTGGATGGGCACCCCTGGCCTGGAGGGGCATCGCGACGGAACCGCCTTCAGCACGCGGTTCGTCGCCACCGGGCACGAGGTGTCCGGCCGGCCGGACGAGGGTCAGGTGCTCGTGAGCCGGGCGGTCGACGAGGCCGTACAGCTCGCCCTGACGACGACCGTCGAGCTTTCGGCCGAAGGAGTCGCGCGCCTGCGAGCCACCTTGACCAACACCGCGGAGAGCGGGACCTTCACGGTCAACGCCATGCGGCTGGCGCTCCCGGTCCCTGACGAGGCGCAGGAGATCCTCGACTTCACCGGGCGCCACCTGCGGGAGCGCACCCCGCAGCGGCATCCCTTCCGCGCCGGCACGCACGTACGCGAGGGCCGCCGCGGCCGCACGGGTTCCGACGCCGGCTTCCTGCTCGCGGCGGGGACGACCGACTTCGGCTTCCGGCGCGGCGAGGTGTGGGCCGTTCACACCGCCTGGAGCGGCAACCACGTCACGTTCGCGGAGCTCGGCCTCAACGGGCTGCGCCTCGTCGGCGGCGGCGAGGTCCTCCTTCCCGGTGAGGTGACTCTCGAGCCTGGGGACACCTACACGACACCCTGGCTGTACGCCGTCCACGGCAACGGGCTCGACGCGGTCGCGGCCGCCTTCCACCGGCATCTCCGGGCGCGGGCCACCCATCCGACGTCGCCGCGGCCCGTGGTCCTGAACACCTGGGAAGCGGTCTACTTCGACCACGATCTCGACACGTTGATCGAGCTGGCCACGCTCGGCGCCAAGGTAGGGGCCGAACGCTTCGTCCTCGACGACGGCTGGTTCCTGGGCCGCCGTGACGACCGGAAGGGCCTCGGAGACTGGCAGGTCGACCCCGGCGTCTGGCCGCAGGGCCTGCACCCCCTGGTCGATGCCGTCCGTAGCGTGGGCATGCAGTTCGGGCTCTGGTTCGAGCCGGAGATGGTCAACGACGACTCGGAGCTCGCCCGCGCGCATCCCGAGTGGATCCTGGGACCGGGCGACGGGCGCCTGCCCCTCGCGGGCCGCCACCAGCACGTGCTCAACCTCGCCGTTCCGGAGGCCTTCGAGCACGTCCTCGAGTCGATCAGCGCGCTCATCGCGGAGTACCGGATCGACTACATCAAGTGGGACCACAACCGCGACCTGGTCGAGGCCGGCGACCGCCGTACCGGCGAGGCGAAGGTGCACGCGCAGACCCTGGCGGCGTACGCGCTGATGGACGAGCTGCGGCGCCGCCACCCCCGGCTCGAGATCGAATCCTGCTCCTCCGGCGGAGGCCGGGTCGACCTCGAGGTGCTGCAGCGCACCGACCGGGTGTGGGCCAGCGACTGCATCGACCCGCTGGAACGGCAGAGGATCCAGCGATGGACCGGCCTCCTCCTGCCGGCCGAGATGATCGGCAGCCACGTCGGCGCCCCGACCGCCCACACGACCGACCGCACCCACTCCCTGGCCTTCCGCGCGGCCACCGCGCTGTTCGGCCACTTCGGCATCGAGTGGGACCTGCGCGGCGCGTCTCCCGAGGAGCTGGAGGAGCTCGGCGAGTGGGTTGCGCTGTACAAGCAGGAACGCGAGCTGCTGCACAGCGGCACCGCGGTGCACTGCGACTACCCCGACGACGCCTACTGGGCCCATGGCGTCGTGAGCCAGGACCGCAGGCGGGCGCTCTTCACCTTCGTGACGCTCGACACGTCAGCGGCCGCGCAGCAGGGCCGGATCAGGCTGCCGGCCCTGGATCCGGACCTGGCCTACCGCGTCGAGCCCGTGCCGCTCTCGGCCGGCGCCCTCGTGCGCACCCGCAGCGGGAAGCCCTCCTGGTGGCTCGACCGTCCCGTCATCTCCGGCAGGGCGCTGGAGGCCGTCGGGCTGCAGGGACCCATGCTGTACCCCGAACAGGCGCTCGTCTTCCGCCTGGTCGCCGATCGACCCACACGACAGAGGAGCTGAAAGCCCGTGGGACACCTTGTACGTTTCTCCTCACCAGGCACGGTCGACGTGGTCGAGGTCGAGGACCCCTCACCGGGTCCCGGGGAAATCCTGCTGGAGACGGCGTACTCCGGGATCTCCGCCGGCACCGAGCTGACGGCCTACCGGGGCACGAACCCCTACCTGGCGAGTGAGTGGGACCCGGCACGCAAGCTGTTCGTCCCGGGCGGCGCGACCAAGACCTACCCGATCGACGCCTGGGGTTACGAAGAGGTCGGCCGGGTGGCGGCAGTCGGGTCCGCGGGCGACGAGGACCTGGTCGGCAAGCTGGTCTGGGGATCGTGGGGTCACCAGTCGAAGGCCGTGCGCCCGGTCGGGTACGCCAGGGAGCGGCTCCTGCCCGGCGTCGAGCCGATGCTGGGCGTCTTCGGGCGGATCGGCGCGATCGCCTTCAACGCCATCCTCGACGCCGACATCCACCTCGGCGAGTCGGTGGTCGTCTTCGGAGCCGGCGTGCCCGGCCAGATCGTCGCCCAGCTGGCCCGCCTCAACGGCGCTCGGGTCACGGTCGTCGACCCGGTCGCGGCGCGGCGCGCCCTCGCCGAACGGCTCGGCGCCGACGAGACACTGGACCCGACCAGTGACGACGTCGCCGCCGCGGTTCGTGCCGCCACCGACAACCGGGGAGCGGACGTCGTGATCGAGATGAGCGGCGCGTACCAGGCGCTGCAGGAAGCCGTCCGCACCGTCGGCTACAACTCCCGCGTGGTCGCCAGCGGGTTCTTCCAGGGACCGGCGACTCCCCTGAAACTGGGCGAGGAGTTCCACCACAACCGGGTCGCCATCATCTGCTCGCAGATCTCGGGCGTGGCGGCGCACCTCCAGCACCGCTGGAACGACCTGCGCATGTCACGTACGGTCCTGTCCCTGGCGCACGACGGCAAGCTCGCCCTGGACGACCTCGTCACCCACGTCTTCCCCGCCAAGAGGGCATCGGACGCCTTCGACATGCTGGACAAGAACCCTCAGGACGCCCTTCAGGTCGTCCTCGACTACAGAGAGACCGCATGACTGACGTACAACCTTCGCCCATGTCCAAGGGCGAGGTGGGCTGGGGCATCCTCGCGACCGGGGGCATCGCCAACGCCTTCACCCGCGACCTCGTCGCGCACGGCCACCGCGTCGCCGCGGTCGGGTCGCGGTCGGCGGACAACGCTCGCGCCTTCGCCGAGAAGTGGGGCGTCGAGCGCGCCCACGGTTCGTACGACGAGCTCGTGGCCGACCCCGACGTCGACATCGTCTACGTGGCGACCCCGCACAACTTCCACGCCGCCAACGCCACGGCCGCCCTCGAGAACGGCAAGCACGTGCTGGTCGAGAAGGCGTTCACCGTCAACGCCGCCGAGGCTCGCGCCGTGTTCGAGCTCGGTCGCGGCAAGGGGCTCCTCGTCATGGAGGCCATGTGGACGCGCTTCCTCCCCCACATGGCGTACGTGAGGTCGGTCATCGAACGCGGCCTGCTGGGCGACGTCCGTTCGCTGCACGCGGACCACACGCAGCGGCTCCCGTCAGACCCCGCGCACCGGCTCAACAACCCCGGCCTCGCCGGCGGCTGCCTGCTGGACGTCGGCGTCTACCCGGTGTCCTTCGCCCACGACATCCTCGGGGATCCCGTGGAGGTCACCGGGCGCGGCACCCTGAGCGACACCGGCGTCGACGTGTGCGTGGCGACGGCCCTGCGTCACCGGAACGATGCCCTCTCGACGTCGTACTCCTCCATGGAGACCAGAGGCCCCAACACCGCCGTGGTGCTCGGGACCGAGGGCCGGATCGAGATCGACTCGGTCTGGTACTTCCCCGCTGTGGTGACCGTCAAAGACGTGACGGGGCAGGAGCTGGAACGGTTCGACCAGCCGGTGAGCGGCAGGGGCATGCAGTACCAGGCCGCGGAAGCGGAGCGGCTGATCGCTGAGGGCGAGGTCGAGAGTCCGCTGATGACCCACGAGCAGTCGGTCGCGGTGATGGCCACGATGGACGCCGTCCGCGAGGAGATCGGGGTGCGCTATCCCGGCGAATAGCGCCGGCAGAGGTCAGCCAGGTGGCCGGGACGGCGCGAACGCCGCCCCGGCCGCTGCGTGGCCCGGGTGAGCGACGTGGCGGCGACCAGGGTGGGACGAAGCCCGGGCGCGAGGTGAACCCGCCGGTCTCAGCGATCAAGATGCGGCGAACCCGGGGTGCTAGTTCGAGGGGCAGAGGATCGCTTCGGCGGCCTTCTCCATGAGGGGATCCAGGTCGGGATCGAGGTTGGAGGCGGCCAGGGTGGCCGACAGGGCGAACTGCACGCGGCCGTCGGGGGTGTTGTAGGTGGTGGACTTGTTTCCGGGGCCGCCGCCCGTGACGCCGAAGTAGCCGCCCTTGCCGTCGCAGATCCGGCCGTTGGCGGCCGGCTTCGACGCGGTCTTGGCCGGTTGCTCCTTGGGCAGCAGGCGGCCCAGCAGCACCTGGGTGAGTTCCTCGGGCAGCAGCTGGTTCTTGACCAGGGCGCGGTGGAAGGCGCTGACGTCGTCGGAGGTGGAGATGACCCCGGCGGCGGCGTAGCCGTGGCTCATGTTCTGGCGGTCGACGTCGCGCAGCTTGCCGTCCTTGTCGGGGTAGTAGCCGTGGCCGTGCGGGCCCTTGATGCCGCCGGGCGGTTTGACAGGCAGGTAGGTCTTGTCCATGTCGAGCTTGTCGAACAGGCGTCGTTCGAACTCCGCCGCCACGGTGTGCTTGGTGTACCTCTCGATGATCAGGCCGAGCAGGAAGTAGTTGGTGTTGGAGTAGCTGAACTGGGCGCCCGGCTCTCCTGTCCGTTCCAGGTCGCTGGTCTGTTTCACCATCTCCAGCGGTGTGCGGTAGGTGGTGTCGCCGAAGATGTCCGCGGCCGGCAGGTTGGGGATGCCGGAGGTGTGCTGGAGCATCTGCTGCAGGGTGATCTGGTCGGCCAGCTTGACCAGGTCCTGTTCGACGACCACGGGCAGCAGCTCGCTCAGCTTGGTGTCCAGGGCGAACTTCTTCTCCTTGACCAGCTGGAGGATCACGGTGCCGGTCATCAGCTTGGTCTGGGAGCCGATCCGGTAGCGGGCGGTGGGAGGGATCTTGCCGCCCTTGTCGTCCAGCAGGCGGGTGCCGCCGGTGCCCTGGTCGACCCGCTTGCCGTCGACGTAGACTGCGCCGATCGCACCAACGACCTTGGAGCTGGCGGCCAGTTCGGTGAGCGCCTCCTGCACGTCACCGAACCGGGGGCGATCCGAGCCGGCGGCGGCGGGTGCGGTGACGCCGAGCGTCAGCATCGCGCATGCCAGACCGGCCAGGCCGACTGCTTTCGTACGATTCACGATGGAAATGTCCTCCTGTCCAGACGCGCAAGCATGGATGGCTTGATCGCCTTCAGCGCGTGGTCCATGTGTAGTCCTGACAGGGTTTCCTCCGCGTTTCCGACCGGAGCGGTCAGCGATCCGGCGGCTTCGACGTCCGGGATCATGGCTGGGCGGGCGAAGGCGGGCGCGACCTCGCGGAGGAGCGGCGCGCCGGCTCCGTACGAGGGAATCGTGAAGACGTTGGTACATCGGCAGGTCGCCCGTCGGGGACTCCGCGTCCAGCGGCGCCAGGAGGGACGGCCCGGGTGCGGGCGCTGTGTGGACCGCCGAACGGCAGGCCGCAGCGCCCGGCGGCGCCACTACCAGGTGACCGGGAGGGCGGCCACGCCGTAGATGGTGGCCCGCGGCCGCAGCGTGACCTCCCCGGCGGGTACGGCCAGCCGCAGTCCGGGGAAGCGGCGGAGCAGCGCCGGATAGGCCAGCCGCATCTCCAGCCGGGCCAGCTGCTGGCCCAGGCACTGGTGGATGCCGTGGCTGAAGCCCAGCTGCGCTCCTGCCTGGCGGGTGACGTCGAAGCGGTCGGGGTCGGGGAATCGGGTCTCGTCCCGGTTGACGGCCGGGATGGAGATCGTCACGGTCTCCCCTGCCTTGATCGTCCGCCCGGCGAGCGGCACGTCGGCCCTGGCGACCCGGATCGGGCCGATGTGGGTGATGCTGAGGTACCGCATCAGCTCCTCGACCGCGGTCTGCGCGACGCCGGGATCGGTGCGTACCAGCTCCGCCTGTTCCGGGCGGCACAGCAGCAGGAACGCGCCCAGGCTCAGCATGTTCGCGGTCGTCTCATGCCCGGCGGTCAGCAGTAGCGCGGCCACGCCGGTGAGCTCGTCGTGGGCGAGTTCGCCCCCGGCGGCCAGCTCGCTGATCAGGTCTTCGCCGGGTTCCGCCCGCTTGCGCGCGACCAGCTCGGACAGGTAGGCCATCAACTCGGCGTGCGCGACGCCCCGCTGCTCGGCGGAGTTGTCGAGGTTCACCGCCCGCGCGGTGGTGTCCTGGAAATGCGCGCGATCGCCGTACGGCACGCCGAGCAGCTCGCAGATCACCAGCGACGGGACCGGCAGCGCGAACGCCTGGACCAGGTCGGCGGGAGCTCCCCCGCGGGCCATCTCCTCGAGCTGACCGTCGATGATCTCCTGGATCCTGGGCTCCAACCGCCGCATCTTGCGCATGCTGAAGTGCCCGGTCAGCAGCCTGCGGAAGCGGGAGTGATCGGGATCGTCCATCGCGATGAAGAAGCCCGGCGGGATCACCCAGTCCGTCAGCCCTTCGGGCGGCATCAGCTCCTTGATCGGCGGCGCGCCGCCCCCGCCCTGCGTGCTGTTGCTGAAGCGCGGGTCGTCGAGCACCGCGCGTGCCTCGGTGTAGCCGGTGACCAGCCAGCCGGGCCGTCCGTCGGCGTAGGTCATCGGGTGCAGCGCTCCTTGGAGCTCTTTCAGTACGGCGGGCGGCTCGAATGGGTCCGTCCGATCGAGCGGCAGCGTGTCGAGGATTTCCATAATCCACAGGAAAGCGCACAGACTGCGAATTTGCAACATGTGCATAAAAGCAGAGACTGCGATAGGGTGGCGCCGTGGAAGGTCATCGCGAACGCAAGAAGATCCGCACCCGCCGTGCGCTCCTGGAGGCCGCGGTGCGGCTGTTCAGCGAGCGGGGCTACGAACAGACGACCGTCGCCGAGATCGCCGCGGCGGCCGACGTGGCCCCCCGCACCTTCTTCGCGTACTTCGCGAGCAAGGAGGATGTGCTCTTCCTGCACGTCGAGGATCGCGAAAAGGACATGCTCGCCGTGATCGCGGGGCGGCAACCGGGCGAGCCCTTGGGAGCTCTGCTGGGCCGGATGTTCGACGCGCTGGTGCGCAGTATGGCCGAGGACGATGAGCTGGACTTCGCGCTGTCACCGCTGCGGGCGCAGCTGATGTTCACCGAGCCCGCGCTGCGCGCACGCGGGCTGACGATCATGATGGAGGTGCAGCCCCGGGTGGCCAGGGCTCTGTGCGAGGTCTATCCCGGGCTGGATCCCGTGTCGGCCGGGGCGGCGGTCGGGAGCTTCATGGGAGCGCTGGCCACCGCCGGCCTGGTCGCCCAGCAACAAGGCGCCTCCAATCAGGACGTCCTGACCGCCGGACGACGCGGCATCCAGATCGCCGTCAACGGGCTGTCCAGCCTCGACGAGTCGTGACACACGCCCCCGGCCACGCTCTCGCCCCGGACGACGTGGTGACCGGCCGGAGGGCAGCCGATCGATGCCGGCGGGCGCCGTCGGCTCAGCCGGGGCGCCCGGCTGCGCGGGTGTGCAGGGCCCGCATCTCCTCGTCGAGAGGGGGCACCGGTCCTATGACCGGGATGCCGGGTGCGATCTCAGCGATCGGCAGGCTCCGCACGGGTGAGGCGGGGCGCCCGAGCGCCGCGCGCCACTCGGCGAGTTGTGCGGCGGAGTGGACGTAGACGATCCGGCCCAGCCCGACCCAGGCGTGCGCCGCCGAGCACATCGGGCAGTGTTCGCCCGACGTGTACACCGTGGCAGTCGATCGTTGCCGTGGCGTGAGGTTCGCCGCCGCCCACCGGGACAGGGCGAGCTCCGGGTGGGCGGTCGGGTCATCGGTGGTGGCCTCGCGGTTGCGTTGCTCGGCCAGGACGGCTCCGTCGGCGCCGGCGAGAACCGATCCGAACGGGTCGTCGCCCGACTCGAGGGCCTCGGTGGCGAGCTCGACGCAGCGGCGCAGATGCGTCAGGTCTGTGGGTGTGAGGTCATCGACGGACATGGTGGTCCTCCCGTTCACGCGAGCCTGAGTTCTCCGCGACCGGTGACGATCCCGGACCCGGAGATCCGCACCCGGTCGCCGTCGACCTCGAGCTGGATGCGGCTGGGCCGCCCGAGCTCGTGGCCCTGCTCGATGACGACCTGACCTCCGTCGACCTGTCGCGTACGAGTGAGCAGGGCGGCGAGCGGGCCCGCGGCCGTGCCGGTGGCCGGATCCTCGACGATGCCCACGGTGGGATTGAAGAACCGGCTGTAGGCGTCCGCCTTGGGCTCCCCGGGTGCGGTGGTGTAGACGTAGCAGCCTTCGGCGCCCGCCTCGGCCAGGATCGCGGCCAAGGCCCTGCTCTCGACGACGGTGCGGTCGACAGCCGCGCGGTCGACCAGCGGGACGAGCAAGTGGGCGACTCCCGTGGAGACGACCTGCGCCTGCCGATCGGGGGAAAGGTCCTCGGGCCTGAGTCCGAGCGTGGCAACGAGGCGACGTGCGTCCTCGATCACGGGTCCGAACACGGGCGCGGACTGCTCCATCACAATGCGGACGCCTTGCCCGGGCCGGCGGACCACCTCCACCGGCAGCACGTCCCCGCCGATTTCCTGCGTCAGCGTCCGTGACGGTTCGTCTCCGGTCAGCCCCTGATCGGCGAGCCACAGCCAGGCGCCGAGCGCGTTGTGGCCGGCGCCGTCGACCTCGGCGCCGATCGGGGTGAACGACCGCAGCCGCCACGCGGCACCCGGCCGGGTGGGCCGGAGCAGGAAGGTGGTCTCGGACTGGTTGAACTCGCGGGCGATGTCGCGCATCTGGTTCACGGTCAGGTCGTCCGCGTCGGGCACCAGCGCCAGCGGGTTGCCGGTCAGCGGACGCTCAGCGAAGACGTCGATGAAGAAGAAAGGTGTCGAAGTCGTCATAGGGTCAACGCTAGGGAGCCCGAATGGGGCTTAACACGCCGAATCGATTGATTATGGGTGGCATCGGTGCAGAATTTGCGGGATCCTGCACAAATGACGAACGCGCCGGACGCCAGGCCGCTGGATGACGTGGACCGTGCCCTGATCGCCGCCATCCAGACCGACGGTCGCGCGACCCTGGCCAGGCTCGCCGAGATCATCCAGCTCAGCGTCTCGGCCACGCGGATCCGGCTGCGCGCGTTGGAGGATCAGGGAGTCATCGGGGACTATCGCGCCCGCGTCGAACCCGAAGCCCTGGGCTACACCCTGCGCGCGATCGTCCGGATGAAGGTCCACGGTTCCCTGTACGACAAGGTCACGGCCATTCTGGCCGGCCAACCGCAGATCGTGCGCTGCCTGCGCGTCACGGGAGAGTCCTGCTACGTGATGGAGATCGTCGCCACCGGCATGAGCGACCTCGAGCAGATCACCTCCGAACTCGCCCGGGTCGGCTCCATCACCACGGACCTGGTCTACGAGATGGTCGTCGACCGCCCCGTCCCCCTGCGCACATGACGCCGGCGCCGGTGGCTCCCGGGTGCTCCGGCGTCGTACGGCCGAGCGGTCCCAGCGGGAGCGACTCCGCGACGCCACGTCGATGAGGCCCGCCGGGCTGTGCATGCCCTGCGCCACCTCCCTGATCGCCGCCGCGGCGATCGCACGGGCCCGGCCCGCGGCCTGCTGCACGCCCTGACGCCGGCGGGCGGGTTGCACGATCACCTCACCCGTCCAAGAAGCTTGTCGCGTCTCCGTGACGCCATGGTGGCCACGCTTGACCGTTGCCATGGCGTCATAACGGTGTCATTATGACGCCATGGACCTTGCGCCGTATGTCGATCACCTCCGCCGCGAGCTCGCCATCGCTGCCGGGGCGGGCGGCGAGGAAGCACGCGCGCTGGCGGAACGTCTCGCCGCGACGCTCGAGTCGGCCACCCGGCTCGCGCTGTTGGAGGCTCTGTCAGCCGCCGCGGACGAGATCACCCAGGACCTCGCACCAGGCTCTGTCGAGGTGCGCCTGCGCGGGCGCGACCCCGCTTTCGTCGTGACGCCACCGCCGGGCGCCCGTTCGATCGAGGAGGGAGGCGAGATCGGGCAGGCCGAGGGGCCGTCCGCCCCGTTGCCACCCCCCGACGTCGATGACGGCGGTACGTCCCGGATCTCGCTCCGCGTCCCCGAGCACCTCAAACCGCGCATCGAGGAGGCGGCCGCCCGGGACGGGCTGTCGGTCAACGCCTGGCTGGTCCGGGCCGTTTCCGCCGCTCTCCATCCCGGTGACGCCGGTCGCCGCTCCGGCCGGCGCCCGGCTCAGCAGGCCGGCAACCGCTACAGCGGCTGGGTGCGCTGATGACCATGCCAACTCACGACGAGGGGACCGCCGTGCCGACGTTCGACACCCCCGAACCCATCGCCGCCGTCATCGACATGGCGACCGCCACCATCCGGATCAACGCGAGTGACCGCGCCGACACCGTCGTCGACGTCCGCCCGAGCGACCGGCTCAACGACGCCGACGTGCGAGCCGCCGAGCACACCGAGGCCGAGTACGCCGACGGCCGGCTCCTCGTACGGACCGACAGGGAGTACGCCGGCTTGACCTCCGGCTGGGGCCTCTCGCTCGACAGACTCGTCGAGTCGCCCGCGAGCTGGGCACGTTCGCTGCTGCACGGCCCCGGCTCGGTCGACTTGACGATCGACCTGCCGGCCGGCTCCCGCCTCGACGCGAGGACGGCGGCGGCCGTCCTGTGCCGGGGACCGCTCGGCGAGGTGACGATCGCCACCTCCCACGGGGACATCCGGGTCGAGCAAGCCGGCCGGCTACGGCTGAAGAGCACCTACGGCGACATCTCGGTCACCCGCGCGACCGGGCACGCGGAGGTCACCACCACCCACGGCGGCATCCACATCGGCGAGATCAACGGCACCGCCGCGGTCAAGACCTCCCACGGCGACGTCCGCCTCCGCGAGGTGACGGGCGAGCTGCGGCTGAACAGCGCCCACGGCGACATGACCGTGGACCGCGCCCTGGCCGGCGTCGCTGTCAAGACCGCGTACGCCAGCGTGGAGATCGGCGAGGTGGTGTCCGGCTCGATCACCATGGAGACCACCGGCGGCGGCCTGGATCTCGGGATCCGGGACGGCACCGCCGCCTGGCTGGACGTGAGCTCCAGGTACGGCACCGTGGACGTCTCCCTCGACCCCAGCGACGTCCCCGCCGAGACGGACCAGGTCGTCGAGGTGCGGGCCCACACCACCCACGGCGACATCGTCATCCACCGTTCCTGACAAAGGAGATCCCCATGCCCGACGCGATCGTGGCCGAAGGACTGATCAAGAAGTACGGCGACGTGGCCGCCCTCGACGGGATGGACCTGACCGTTCCCGAGGGAACGGTGTTCGGGCTGCTCGGCCCGAACGGCGCCGGCAAGACCACCACCGTGCGAATCCTCACCACGCTGCTCAAGCCGGACGCGGGGCACGCCACGGTGGCCGGATTCGACGTCGTCCGCGACGCGCCCCGGCTGCGCGCCCGCATCGGCGCCTCCGGCCAGTACGCCGCCGTCGACGACCACCTCACCGGCGCCGAGAACCTGGAGATGGTCGGCCGCCTCTACCACCTGGGCGCCAGGCAGAGCCGGCAGCGCGCCCGCGAGCTGCTGGAGCGCTTCGACCTGACGGACGCGGCCGAGCGCCCCGTGCAGGGCTACTCCGGCGGCATGCGACGCCGCCTCGACCTGGCCGGCGCCCTGGTCGCCAACCCGCCCGTGTTGTTCCTCGACGAGCCCACGACCGGTCTCGACCCCCGGGCCAGGATCGCCCTGTGGGACGTCATCGCCGAGCTCGTCGCCGAGGGCACGACGGTCCTGCTCACCACCCAGTACCTGGAGGAGGCCGACCGGCTCGCCGATCGCATCGCGGTGGTCGACCACGGGCGCGTGATCGCGCTCGGCACCGCCGACGAGCTGAAGGACCAGGTCGGCGGCGACCGGATCCAGCTGTCGGTGACGGACGCGGCGAACCTGGAGAGCGCCGCCAGGACGCTGGCGCCGCTGGCCCTCGGGGACATGCAGATCGACTCCGCCGCCCTGCGGGTGACGATCCCGGTGACCGGCGGCGCGGCCGCACTGACCCAGGCGCTCGGCCACCTCGCCGCCGAGCGGATCACCGTACGCGATGCCGGCCTGCGCCGGCCGACCCTGGACGACGTGTTCCTGAGCCTCACGGGACACCAGGCCGATGAGAAGACCAAGGAGACCGTGCGATGAACGCCCTGCAGCTTGCCGCCGCCGACGGCATGACGATCGCCAAGCGCAACGCCCTGAAGATCCGCAGAGCCCCCGACCTGCTGGGCGGTGTGATCATCCTCCCCATCGTGTTCGTGCTGCTCTTCACCTACGTCTTCGGCAGCATGATCAGCCTGCCCGGCATGTCGTACGCGGAATACCTGCTCCCCGGCATCTTCGTCATGACGATCACCTCGAGCGCGCAGATCACCGGCTACACCTTGACGCAGGACCTGCAGAAGGGCATCTTCGACCGGTTCAGGACACTGCCGATGTCGCCCTCGGCGGTGCTCACCGGCCAGACCATCAGCGATGTCATCATGAACGTGACCAGCATCGTCACGATGGCGCTCGTCGGGCTGCTCGCCGGGTGGCGCATCCACAGCTCGCTCTTCGAGGCCGCCCTCGGGTTCCTGATGCTGCTGCTGTTCGCGTACGCCTTCTCCTGGGTGACGGCCACGGTCGCGCTGGCCCTGCGCACGCCCGAGGTCTTCAACAACGTCGCCACCATCATGTCGCTCCCGCTGGTCTTCCTGTCCAACGCCTTCGTCGACAGCGCGCGACTGCCCGGGCCGCTGAAGCCGATCGCCGAATGGAACCCGGTCTCCACACTTGTCCAGGCCGCACGCGAGCTGTTCGGGAACACCAGTCCGGCCATCCCCGTGCCCAGTGCCTGGCCGCTGCAGCATGCGGTGCCGGTGTCGCTGCTGTGGTCGGTACTGCTCCTGGTCGTGTTCGTGCCTCTGGCCACGCGGCTGTACAAGAGGGCCGTCAGTCAATGAACCACCCGGCGGTCTCCGGTGAGAAGCGTGACAGAGCGGTGGAGCCGATCCGGGCGTCAATGGCTCCGGGAACCGGGCCTACCGAGGGGTGGCCGGTGCTCCCGCACCCCTCGGTGCGTCCCGCTCAGAGCCTCCGCACGTCCACGGAAGTCGATCCATCTGTTGTCATCCAGTGAAATTTTCACCTGCGCCGGCAGCGCGGCGTGGGCTCCGTGGCGGCGAAACTCCAGGCGGGAAGGTGTTTCGCCGGCCACGCCCAGCTCAGCAAGGCCGGCCCGCCTTGACGCCGGGTGAACGGTCGGATGTACTGCCCGGCAACGTACTCACCGAGTAGCCGGTACAGCTCCGCAAGGTGGAATGTTAACGATAACACAACGTCTGGAAGCCAAGGGGTCCCGCATGTCCTTGAGCCGTCGTCAGCTCCTTCAGGCCGCGGGTGCGACCGTCGCGCTCACGGCCGCCGGCCAGGTGGCCGGCGCGTCCCCCGCCCTGGCCGCACTCCCCTGGGCCAGAGCCGACATCGGCGTGTCGGCCTACGCGTTCGACCTCGGCCAGGTGCGGCTGACCTCCGGCCGCCTGCTGGACAACCAGAACCGCACGCTGAACTACCTGCGCTTCGTCGATGTCGACCGGCTGCTGTACGTCTTCCGGGCCAACCACCGCCTGTCCACGAACGGCGCGGCGGCCAACGGGGGCTGGGACGCGCCGGGCTTCCCGTTCCGGTCCCACATGCAGGGCCATTTCCTGACGGCGTGGGCGCAGGCCTACGCCGTGCTCGGCGACACCGCCTGCCGGGACAAGGCCGACCACATGGTCGCCGAACTGGCCAGATGCCAGGCCAACAACGGCGCCGCCGGATTCGGCGCCGGCTACCTGTCCGGCTTTCCCGAGGCGGACATCACCGCCGTGGAGAACCGCACCCTGACCAACGGCAACGTGCCCTACTACGCCATCCACAAGACCCTCGCCGGCCTGCTGGACGTGTGGCGGCTGATCGGCAACACGCAGGCCCGCACCGTGCTCCTCGCCCTGGCCGGATGGGTGGACACCCGCACGTCGCGGCTCGGCTCAAGCCAGATGCAGGCCATGCTCGGCACCGAGTTCGGCGGCATGAACGCCGTGCTGACGGACCTGTACCAGATGACCGGCGACTCCCGCTGGCTGACCACGGCCCAGCGGTTCGACCACGCCGCCGTGTTCGACCCGCTGGCCGCCAACCAGGACCGCCTCAACGGGTTGCACGCCAACACCCAGGTGCCCAAGTGGATCGGGGCGGCGCGAGAGTACAAGGCGACCGGCACCACCCGTTACCGCGACATCGCCGCCAACGCCTGGTCCATCACCGTCGGCACGCACACGTACGCGAACGGCTCCAACAGCCAGGCCGAGCACTTCCGCGCCCCCAACGCGATCGCCGCCCACCTGACCAGGGACACCGGCGAGGCCTGCAACACCTACAACATGCTCAAGCTGACCCGGGAGTTGTGGCTGCCGTCACCGACCCGGGCCGACTACTTCGACTACTACGAGAACGCCCTGCTCAACCACCTGATCGGGCAGCAGGATCCGGCCGACGCACACGGGCACGTCACCTACTTCACTCCCCTCAACCCGGGCGGGCGGCGGGGCGTCGGCCCGGCCTGGGGCGGCGGCACCTGGAGCACGGACTACGACTCCTTCTGGTGTTGCCAGGGCACCGGGATCGAGACCAACACCAAGCTGATGGACTCGATCTACTTCCACAACGGCACCACCCTGTTCGTGAACCTGTTCGCGCCCTCCACACTCGAATGGAGCCAGCGCGGCATCACGGTCGCCCAGACCACCTCCTACCCGGCCGGCGACACCACGTCGCTGCGGGTCACGGGCGATGTGAGCGGGTCGTGGACGATGCGCATCCGCATCCCGGCCTGGACCCAGGGCGCGACCATCAGCGTCAACGGCGTGCAGCAGAACATCGCCACCACGCCGGGCACCTACGCCGACCTCACCCGATCGTGGAATTCGGGCGACACCGTCACCGTGCGGCTGCCCATGCGGGTCATCATGGAGCCCGCCAACGACGACCCGAACGTGCAGGCCGTCACCTACGGCCCAGTCGTGTTGTCGGGCGACTACGGCAACACCGGCCTGTCGTCGGCCCCGGCCCTGACCGTCTCCTCGATCGCCCGGGCCGGCACCTCCTCCCTGGCCTTCACCGCCACCGCCAACGGGGCGGCGGTGCGGCTGGGGCCGTTCTACGACGCCCACGACCACAACTACGTCGTCTACTGGGACACCGGCGGTCAGGGCGGCGCCGGCGAGGCCACCTTCCGGCTGCTCAACGCGGCCAGCGGGCTGGCCCTCGGCATCCAGGACATGTCCACCGCCGACGGCGGCCTGGCCCTGCAGTGGACCGACAACGGAACCGCCGACCACGACTGGATCCCGGTCGTCGACGGCGGTGCCCTGCGGCTCCGCAACGCGCACAGCGGCAAGGTCCTCGGCGTCGAGAACATGTCCACCGCCGACAACGCCCGGGTGCTCCAGTGGGGCGACACCGGCACCGCCGACCACCGCTGGACAATCACGGACGCCGGCGACGGCTCCGTCAAGATCCGCAACGTCCACAGCTCCAAGCTGCTCGGGATCCAGAACGGCTCGACCGCCAACGGCGCCCAGGCCGTCCAGGACTCCGACAACGGAAGCGCGGACAACCAGTGGCGGTTCCTGCCCAACGGCGCGCGGCGCATCCAGAACGTGGGCACCGGGATGGTGCTCGGCGTCAGCGACATGTCCACGGCCGACGGCGCGCTCGTCATCCAGTGGGGCGACACCGGCACCGCCGACCACCTGTGGACGGCGATCGTCGACACCGGCGGCTACCTGCGGCTGCGTAACTCCAACAGCCAGAAGGTGCTGGGCGTGGAGAACATGGGCACCGCCTCGGGGTCGCGTGCCGTGCAGTGGGCCGACAACGGCACCGCCGACCACCGCTGGCGGCTGCGCTACGGGTCGGCGGCCGCCTTCCGGATCCAGTGCGCCAACGGCGGCCGGGTCCTCGGCCTCGCCGGCACCTCCCAGGGCGCGCGGGTCGTGCTCGCCGACGACAACGGCACGAACACCAACCTCTGGAGGTTCCTGTGAGCCTCCCCGGGCGCGACCGGCAGCCTGGGGCACGAGGTCCAGGACACCCCACTGCAATGCCGGTTGCGCGCGCCGAGAGGGACGGCCGACGAGAACCGCGCGTACCTATTCGAGGGCTGCGGTATTCCCCGGCGGCGCAGCGTCTTCCCTTCGGACGGCCCGCATGATCTGCCCGGGGGTGCAGTAGCCGCACCGGAAGGCGTCCTGCTCGTTGAACGCCCGCTGCACCGGATGCAGCTCACCGTCGTCCGAGTTAGGCCCTCGAAGGTGCGCCGGGACCACCCCGGCAACGCCTCCCCCTCTTCATCGTGAGGAACCGGCTCGTCAGACATGGTTCTCCTTGGGAGAACAGCCGGCAAGGCCGGTCGCAGGGACCGAACATGATCGGCGCTGGGGCACTTCCCGACCCGTGAGGATGGGATCACCCGTCCGCTGTGGGTCATATGGGCTGTCCGATCGGCCGGATGGTCAGGGTGTTGAGGTCGACGCCCGCCGGTTGGTCGAGGGCGAAGCAGATGGCCTCGGCGACGTGCTGGGGAGGCATGGCGAAGGAGGGTGCGCTGTCGCCTGGCCAGAAGGGGGTGTCGATCATGCCGGGGTTGACGAGGGTGACGCCGATGCCACGGGTTGTGGCGTACATCCGCAGGTTCTCGGCGAGTCCGGTGACTGCCCACTTGGTGGCCGAGTAGAGGTTGGCGGGGCTGTTCTTCAGCCCGGCGACGCTGCCGATGAGCACCAGCCGCCCGCCGGTGGCCTCGAGGTGGGGCAGGGTGGCCTTGGCCAGCAGGGCGGGGCCGAGGACGTTGGTGAGGACCATGGGCGGCCACAGCGTCGGGTCGCCGTCGCTGAGGGTCGCGCCTGCGGTGCGCTGGTAGTCGCTGGAGACGAATCCGGCGTTGGCGACCGCGGCGTGCAGGGCGCCGAAGTGCTCCACGGTGCGGGTCACGGCGGATCGGGTGGCCGGCCAGTCGGCCGCGTCGGCGATGAGGCCGAGCAGCCGGTCGGGGTGGCCGGCCTCCTCGAGGAAGGCCTTGAGCCTGGTCTCGTTGCGGCCGGTGACGGCCACGCGGTGGCCGCGGTCGAGCAGCAACCGCGCGGTGTGGGCGCCGATGCCGCTGGTCGCGCCGGTGATCAGTACGGTCTTGCTGGTCATGGTCGTGCTCCCAGGTGCTGGAGGTGATCGGTGGGGGTGTCTTTCCGCGTGCGGACGAAACCGGCGTGCGTGGGTGGCGCGGGCTCGCTTAGGTGGTCCGCGTGCGTGCGTGATCCGGTATGCGTGGGTGGCGCGGGCTCGCTCAGGTGGTCCGCGTGCGTGCGTGATCCGGTATGCGTGGGTGGCGCGGGCTCGCTCAGGTGGTCCGCGTGCGTGCGTGATCCGGTATGCGCGGGTGGTGCGGGCTCGCCTACGTGGTCCGCGTACGTGGGTGATCTGGCGCGCGTGGGTGCGGCGGCGATGGCGGTCGCGGCCAGGCCCATGCGCCGGCGCAGTAGCGCCAGGGCCCCGGAGAAGGTGCGCGCGACGAGGATGCCGATCAGCAGGACGGTCACCAGGAACCTGCCGCGTCGCGTCGTCTGAGTCATGGACAACTCCAACACTCGTGTTGCTGATGCCGCGTCAACCCTAGCTCGACCCGGATCCAACTGCAACGTTGGTGTTGGCTAGGATGGGCCGCATGGCATGGGATGTTGAGGGAACGAAGCGTCGCATCTACGAGGCGGCGCTCTCCGAGTTCGCCGAGCACGGCCCCGACGGGACGACCGTCGACCGGATCGCGAAGCGTGCTCAGATCAACCGTGAACGCGTCTACAACTACTACGGCGACAAGTCCAAGCTGTTCTCAGCGGTGATCCGCAGCGAGCTGGACAAGATCGCCGCCGCCGTACCGCTGGTCATCACCTGCGCTGCGGACGTCGGCGAGTTCGCCGGCCGCACGTTCGACTACCAGCGGGCTCATCCCGACCTGGCGCGGCTGGTGTTGTGGGAAGGGCTGTCGGACACCGGCAGCGTCTCGGACGAGATCGTGCGCACCGAGCTCTACGCCGGCAAGGCCAAGGCCGTGGCAGCGGCACAACAGGCCGCGCTGATCGACGACACCCTCGACCCCGCCCACCTGATCTTCCTGGTCATCGCCCTGTCGAGCTACTGGTCCGCGGCCCCGCAGATCGCCAGGATGTTGTCCGGCAGCGACGTCCGGGACAGCGCCGAAGCCGCCCACCGCCGTGCCGCCGTGGTCCACGCCGCCCGGCAGATCGCCGCGCCCCGCCGCGCAGGCACTCGCCACCCCGACGGCACCACCACGACCGGCTAGTCCCGACCAGCGAACCACCAGCGAGGAACGGACCGACGTGACCGCATGGGAAACGCGATCGCGCCTTCCGCTTTTCGACAGCCTTGACGGTCGCGGCATGATGGGCGGCGCGATCGAGGTTCAGGCCGGTCCGACCGCGCGCCTGGGGATCCCCGGTCCTGCCATGACGCGGCTGATCGATGCCGCGCAGAGTCCTATGAGCCCGGTCTCGCCGCCGCCGAGCCGGGGTTGACGCTGCGTGAGCTCCGGAAAGCGATGGCGCCGCACTTCCGCAAGATCGACGCGTGGAGCCCGCACACACGGCGAAAGGACTTGGCGAGGTTTCCCCCAGTGATGACCACTCGTCTCCGGTGACCTGGTCCCGTGTCGGCGACCGGCTCGGTCTTTTGACCGAGTGCGCCCACATTCTCTGCGACGCCTTCAGAACGTTACCGACGACACCCCCAAACCAGCAGGTCAGACGTTGTGCTGCCGGACCATGCCCATGCCGTTACCTATCTGAGATCTTCTCTTCTGTGCCTGTCTCGCCCCCTGTCCAGTCGAACGCCTGGCCGAGGCAGCAACAGAAAGGCTCGCTCATGCGGGGGAACACCGCCCGCCGTCCACGGCGAACCGAGATAAGGAGCACCACCTCGTGCGACACATCACCAGAGCGGCCCTCACCGCCCTCACCCTCACCGGCGCCTTCCTCTCAGCACCTCCAGCCACCGCCGCCGCGCCGGCGGGCAACGCCCCCTCGTGCGTGGCCGTCTGGCAGACCACGGGCTCCATCACCAAGAAGGGCTACGCCCGCAACGACTGCGATCACCGACTACGACTGAAGATCAAATGGGCGCGCGGCACCGACGGCGCCTGCCACACCGTCGACCCGGGACACACCATCTACTCCCAGGTCGCTCGAGGCCCTCGCACCTTCGACGGAGCCGACACCTGCTGACCGCCACACACAGAATGGGGCCCGCCGCGCACCTCCGGAAGGCACGCGGCGGGCCACCCGCACGATTCGCACGATTCGCACGACCCGCAGACCCGCACGATTCCCACGACCCGCAGAACCCGCAGGCCTCGGGGCGGATCGGCAAGGCCGCGCTCATGCGGATGGGCACCGGGCGGCACGATCCCCTACCCGGGCTCCTCACGGAGGGCCGGAGCCGGTGCGGACGTTGCGCGTCCCGCGTTCCCGCCGCTCCGGCCCTCCGTGGGGGGCGACGATCACGTTGGGCAGCCTGAAGGGGGTTGCGCGGGCGCCAGTCGCGCTGTTTCGCGGGCTCCTCCTCCAGGTCGTCCAGTGCCGCGCCGGCGATCCATCCCTCGGTGAGCGCCTGGTGGAGCGCCGCGTCCTCCAGGATCGGGCCGCGACCGGTGTTGATGAGGATGGCGGTCGGCTTCATCCTGCGGAGCGTCGTACGGTCGAAGGTGTGGTGTGTCTCCGGGGTGAGCGGCGCCTGGATCACGAGGCAGTCGGCGCCTTCCACGAGCTGGTCGAAGGACACCGGCCGCACCGCTTCGTGATCGCCGTGGCGGTGGGGCTGCCCGCGCTGGCGACCGCGGCGGCGCTGATCACCCGTACCAGGCCGGCGCTCGCCCGCCGGCCCCTGTGAACACCGGTCCCCGGCTGCTCGCCACCACCGGGGCGGCGTGGTCGGGGCCTCCGCCTTGACGTGATCAACGGTGTCGGCCCGGGGTGACGCGACCAACCGTCACCCCGGGCCGGTCCTTGCGCGGTCCACGGTTCCTTCCGTGCCGGGCGCTCCGGTGCGGCGGGCCGGTAGGAGGGCCGGAGCGGCGGGAACGCGGGACGCGCAACGTCCGCACCGGCTCCGGCTCCGGCGCCGGTCACGCCGTCACGAACCGGCAACACCTCCGCCCTCTGGCGATCATCCCCCATTCAGTCTTCCTTAACATCCAACGTGGGACGTAGGATGTCCTCTCAAACTTCTGCTGCCAGGAAGGGCGAAGACATGCACGATGGTCATCCCCCGGAGAGCCGTGCCGGGCGATCCCGGCGCCGCCGGGCGGGCGCCGTCATGGTGCTCGCGGGCTTACTCGTCGGCGTGCTGGGCGCGCCGGCGACCGCGGCGCCGACGGAGGCCCCCGAGACCGGCGCGACCGCGCCGTTCGCGGACGAGCAGGTGCTCTACAAGCAGGGCGACTTCGGATACGCCTGCTTCCGGATCCCCGCCGTGGTGCGGGCCACGGACGGCACGCTCCTGGCCTTCGCCGAGGGGCGGGTGCAGGACTGCGGCGACGACGAGGACATCGACCTCGTGCTGCGCCGTTCCGCCGACGGCGGGCGGACCTGGGGACCTTTGCAGGTGGTCTCGGAGGGGAACGGCACGACCCACGGCAACCCGGTGCCGATCGTCGACGAGCGTACGGGGCGGGTCGTCCTGGTGAGCACGCACAACGGCGGGGAGCCGTGCCCCAACGGCTGTGACCGCGATCCCTGGGTGCAGGTCAGCGACGACCACGGCGCGACCTGGTCGGCCGCCAGGGAGATGACCGAGGGCAAGCGTCCGGAGTGGAACTTCTGGTACGCCACCGGCCCGATGCACGGCATCCAGCTCGAGCACGGCCCGCACGCCGGCCGGCTGGTCGTCGGGGCGAGTTACGAGAGCTGGGACCGGGTCGGCGCGCACGCGTACGGCACGCACCTGCTCTACAGCGACGACAGCGGGGTGACCTGGAACATCGGAGCCGAGACGTCCTACGACGACGGCACGATGATCGCCCAGGAGGTCACCGTCGTCGAGCTCGACGACGGGCGGATCTACGCCTCCGCCCGCGAGCGCGGGACCGACGAGGGCAGCCGGGCGTACGCGACCAGCAGCGACGGCGGCGAGACGTGGGACGCTCCGTTCCGCACCATGCCGGCCCTCGCGACGACCGACGTCCAGGCGTCGCTGCTGCGGTTCGGGGAGAAGCGCATCCTGTTCTCCTCGCCGATGCACCCGGGCGCCCGGGAGGCGATGGGGATCCGGTCGTCCTACGACGAGGGGGAGCACTTCGAGACCTGGGACGAGGGCAAGGTCTTCCACTGGGGGCCGTCGGCGTACTCGGACATGGTGCGGCTGGACGGCGACGAGGCGGCCCTGATGTACGAGGCCGGCGACGTGTCGCCGTACGAGCAGATCCGGTTCGCGCGGTTCAACGAGGCGTACCTGGAGACGCCGGACGGCACTCCGCCCGGCATCCCCGGGCCCCCCGCGCCCGGCCCGACGACGCCGGACAGGTCGCCGCACCGCAACGAGGCCCATGTCCGCGGTGGCGCGCAGACCACCGACGGGCGCTTCGGCGACGGGCTGGCCCTGGACCGGGTGGACGACCGGGTGGAGGTGGCGTTCGACGACTCCATCGACCTCGGCGCGAAGGACTTCACGCTGACCTCCTGGATCCGCTACTCGGAGACGGCCGGCGCGCACGCGATCTTCTGGTTCCACCGGGTGGACCGGGGCACCAACCCGCCGGCGCTGTGGCTGCGGGCCGAACCGGCCGGCAACCGCATCCGGGCGGTCCTCGCCGTCGACCGGTTCGACGTGACCGTGCAGTCGCCGAGCGCGTACAACGACGGGCAGTGGCACTTCGTGGCGCTCCAGCGGGTGCGCGGCGAGCTCCGGCTCCTGGTGGACGGCGTACAGGTCTCGTCGGCGCCGGTGCCGGCCGGTTCGGTGACGCTCGGCAAGGAGTTCGGGCTCGACGGAATCCACGTCGGACAGCGGTTGGACGGTGCGGACCGCTTCCGCGGGACGCTGGACGAGGTACGCGTCTACCGCCGCGCCCTCACCGGCGCCGAGCTGGACCTGATCCGGGAGCGGAACCTGCCGATCGGCGGCCGGCTCGGGCTGCGGCTGCCGTTCGACCACGTCGGCTGAGAGAGACGAACCGCCCGGCGATGGCGCTCGCGGAGGCCCGCGGGCGTCATCGCCACGCCTGACCATGGAGATGACGGGAGACGCTACGCCCCGGGGAAGAGCTCGGGCATTCGGGCGCGGGCCAGTGGCCTGAGCCGTTCGGCGAGCGAGGCGTCGACCGAGCCGTACGGCCACCGGACCCGGGTGCCGATGTCGGCCCAGTCGCCGAGGTTGGCCAGGAACTTGTCCAGCGCGGCGCCGGCGTACCCGCTGCGCTGGAGCGGCTGGACGTGCGCGGCGAGGAACTCGCCGATCCGGCGCTCCAGGTCGAGTGCGGCATCGGGTCGCGCGGCCATCATGCGCTGCCATGCCATGGCGCCGGCCGGGTTGAGCGCGGCGATGTTGGAGTAGGAGCCGGCGGCGCCGTGCCGCCGTCCGGGACGCGGGTCAGGAAGCGCAACACCTCGCCGCGCGACAGCGGCAGCCAGTCCGGCAGCGTCACCTGGATGGCTCGCCGACGGTGTGGAACTCGCCCGCGGTGCCGTGCGTGTAGAGGCCGTCGAGTCCCGCGGCGACGAGCGCGTCGAGCGCCGCCTCGAGGCCGCGCCCAGTCGATCGACTCGTCGTCCCGGATGGGCAGCAGGACCGTCGCCCAGGTGCCGCCAAGCGCTCCAGGCGTCAAGGCCTGCACGGCGCCCCGCCGACCGTTCCGTACACGTAGGACATCCTACGTATTGAATGAGAGGCGAACAAGCGAGGGTCGTCCGGTGGCCCGTCCGTGTAGTCGGCGTAAAATCTCCTCCACCGCCTGGCTCTCGGGGACCGAGAGGTGGGATGTTCGGCACAAGGTCTTCGACGAGCCTGGAGGCAGCATGCCTACGCGTGGCGGCGCGTCCCTTCAGGAGCGCATCGTCGCCCTGATCCACGAGCGCGGGCTGGCCCCCGGAGCGCCGATGCCGACCGAGGTGCAACTGATGGACCTGCTCGGGGCGAGCCGCAACAGCGTCCGCGAGGCCGTGCGGGCCCTGCGGGCGCTGGGCATCGTCGAGATCCGGCACGGACATGGGACGTTCGTCGGGCACGCGTCGCTCGACGTGCTGACGCCGTCGCTCGCCTTCCAGGTGCGTTCGGGCCAGGGCGGCGGGATCCGCGCCCTGCACGATCTGGTCGAGGTGCGCGAGCTGCTCGAGACCGGGCTGATCGGCCAGGTGGCCCGGAGCACCAGCGCCGCCCGCCTCGCCGCGCTGGACGCCCTGGTCAACGGCATGGATCGGGACCGCGAAGCCGATCGGGCGTTCCACGCGCTGCTCTACGAATCGTGCGGCAACGAGCTGGTGCTGCAGCTGATCGGCCTGTTCTGGGACGTCTACCACGAGGTCGAGCCGACACTCGGCCCGCCGGAGGAGCGGACCGCGGAGATCATCGTCAACCACCGCCGGATCGTGGCGGCGCTGCGCGCCCGGGACGCCGAGGCCGCCCGGGAGGCGATGCGGCTGCACTTCCGCGACGTCAAGGCGCGCATCGCGCGGGCGAAGGCCCGGCCGCTCCCCGCGCCGACCTGACCCGCGCCGACCCGATCCGCCCCGACCTGATCCGTCCCGACCCCATCCGGGTCGGGCTGTCCTGGTCAGGGGTCGCCCACGCGGAGGGCGGCGTCGAAGTGGCGGCGGCTCATGGCGATGTGCGCGTACGCCCCGAGCACGGCGCACAGGCCCAGGCCGGCCACCAGCGCCACGGGCGTGAGCAGGCCCGGCGTGTGATCGGCGACGGGCAGGCCGCCGGCGAACGCGGACACGTCCACGCCCGGCCCGAGCGCGGCCGGCAGGCCCAGGCCCAGAGCCAGGCCCACCGGCGCCGTGACGAGGACGACGGGCAGCAGCTCCAGCAGGGTCAGCCGCCGGGCCTGCTTGCCGGACAGCCCGAGCGTGCGCAGGAGCGACACCGCCCTGGCCCGCCCGGCCGCCCCGGCGACCAGCGACAGGACGATCGCGACCAGCGCGTACGCCCCCAGCGCCACCGTCACCACGACCATCGTCGTGCGTACCGTCCCGGTGAGCGGGTCGGCCTGGATGGCCGCCAGCGCCGCCTCCTGCGTCTCCACGGTGGCCGAGGGGACCAGCCGCGCCAGCTCGGCGGGCGAGGCGTCGCCCTTGATCAGCAGGGTGTTGGCCGCGGGCCAGGGCAGCACCTCCCGCGGCACGAGGAGGAACTGCCCGCTGGAGTAGAAACCGGGCACCGCGTCGATCACGCCCCGGGCGGTCAGCCGCACCGGCGACAGCCACATGATCTCGAAGGTGTCCCGGCCGCCCAGGGCGGGCGAGAGCAGCGCCGACGTGTCCCCGGACAGCGCGGGCAGGCTGATGGGCGCGCCCTCGTTGACCCGCCGCCACTGCGCGAGGTCCACGGCGACGGCGTACGGCCGCTCCCCGGTGGCCCCGATCTGCACCCGGCCCGTCAGCGCGAGCGCCACCTGCTCGACCCCGGGGGCCCGGCGTACCCGCTCGATGGCGTCGGGCGAGATGTCCGCGACAGACGTCAGCTTGATCGGCGCGCCCACCTTCTGCCAGGACGCCAGCCGCTGCGTGGTGGTGATCCCGTCGTGGACCACCGCGGCGAACACCGACAGGCTCAGTGCGGGCAGCAGGATCAGCACCGGCAGCGCGCCCGTGGACCGCCCTCTGGCCGCCCTGGTCAGCCCCAGGAACGGCACGGCCGCCCGCCCCCGCGCGGCCAGCCGGACGAGCAGCCCCAGCGGGTACGGGTAGCACCGCAAGGTGATCAGCGCGGCCGCGAGCGCCAGCGCGACCGGGATCACCAGCAGGAACGGATCCTGCTGCGCGGTGCCGGACGGCCCTCGGGCCCGCAGCAGGTACGCCCCCGCCAGCGCGAGGACGACGACCAGCGCCTCCGCCGTCACCCGCCGCGCGGACGGCCGGGCGGTGACCAGATCGGCACGGCGCTCCCCCAACGGCGTGCGATGCGCGAGCACCAGGCGTGCCACGGCGAAGGCCACGGCGGTGACGACCACGACCGCCGGTCCGAGGTGCACGATCGGCGGCACGGGCCCCGGCAGGAGGAACGACAGGGCGTACCCGGCCAGGGCCGCGGGCCCCACCGTGAGCGCGGTCAGCGCGGCCCCGGCCGCCGCCAACTGCCGCAGCGAGGCGCCGCGCGCCCGCGCCAGGGCCAGCGTGCGCTCCATCCGGTCGGTCAGCAGCCGCACGCCCAGCGCGATCACGCCGAGCGCGACCGCGAACAGGCCCCCGAGCACCAGGTACATGACGGTCCGCGCGGCGGACAGCGCGGTCAGGAAGCCGGCGATCAGCTGGGGCAGCCCGGTGACCAGGCGGTAGCTGACGGTGCCCGTGCCCTGGACGTCCACCTGCCGCCGGAACTCCGCGACCGCGGCTTCGACGCCCGGCACGTCGAGGGCGCTCGCGGCCCGCCCGTCGAGGGGAAGGACCCAGCGGTAGGCCAGGGTACGGGCCTTGTTGGTGAGCGCGCTCAGCCCGTCGTCCGACATCAGCGTCGTGGTGTGGAACTCCTCCGGCCCGTCCGCCGGCACGACCCTGGTGACGTGCAGGACATCGGCGTCGTGGCTCCAGGATCGGTCGGCCGGGTCCCTGGCCCTGAAGACGCCGACGATCCTCGCGGCGGTGTGGGCGCTCTCGCCGAGCATCCTGGTCTGGCCGACGCGCAGGCCCATCCGGTCCACGGCCTCCTCCACGACGCCCACCTCGATGACCGGGATCGTCGCGCCCCGGTACCGCATGGTGGACGGCTTGCCGGGCGCGCGGCCCCGCACCCATTCCACGCGCCGGCCGGCGTCGGACAGCCAGCCGAGGTTGACGAAGGTGCGGGTCCCGCTCGTCTCGTTGACGGGCGTACGGGAGGTCTTGGCGCTGATGTGGCCGCCGGGCCCGATCAGGGGCCGCAGCGCCGCCGGGAGGAGCCGGCGCCAGCGGGTGCCGCCGGCCTCGAACTCCGCGCGTGAATGCAGTTCCCCGGCGGGCAGGGCCGGGGCCGCGGTGACGGTCAGGTCGGTCCGCACCGCCACGGTCGCGGCCAGCGACCGGCGCAGCGCCTCGTCGAACGACGCCTGCATCGTCCTGGGCAGCCCGGCGACGAGCAGGCAGGCGACCGCCGTCAGCACGACGAGCAGCGCCGACGTGCCCGCGTGCGCCCGGACGCCCAGGGGGATTCTCACCGCTCCTCCAAGGTCTGTCCCCGCCACATGCGCCGGGCCAGCCCGGCGACGATCGCGACCAGCACCGCCGTCACCAGGGCCAGCATCGCGGCGACGGCCGCCCACGGGATGTGGAACAGCACGCCGGGCGTGACCGCCGACGCCTGCCCGGTCAGGACGACGCGCGGGACCACCAGGTTCCCGACGACCACGGCGAGCGCGGTGCCGGCGGCGAGCGACAGCCCGATGACGAACGCCTGCTCCGTGGCCAGCATCCCGAGAACCTGGCGGGAGCCGGTGCCCAGCGCCCGCAGCACGGCGAACTCGGCCCGCCGCTCCCGCGCCGCGACCACGGCGTTCACCAGGAACCCGAGCACCGCGAACCCCAGCGCCGCGGCGAACCCCAGGGTCAGCGCGCCCTGCAGGGCGCCGGCCAGCGGATCGTCGCGCAGTTCGGCCGCCAGTTCCCGGCGGTCGACCGCGGTCACGTCCCATTGGGGGTTGCGGCGGAGGATCTCCCGCGCGGGAGCGGTGTCGGCGGCGGCGAGCCACCATTCGGTGGCGGGCCGGGACGGCTGCGCCGCGGCCAGCTCGTACGCCTGCAGCGTCTCCCAGTCGGCGAGCACGGCCTGCTGGTCCGGGGCGCTCGTGGGCATGCTCGCCACGATGCCCACGACCTCGACCCGCACGACCCGGCCGGCGAGGCGGACCGTACCGCCCTGCCCGACGTCCAGCTTGAGCGTGGCGGCCAGGCCGGACGTGAGCACCACGGGCAGCGGCCCGGGCTCCCGCGGCGGCCCGAAGGCGATCACGCCCCGCGGGTGAGCGACGGCCCCGGCCACCGGCACGTCCCGGCCGTCCGCGCCCAGCCCGGTCAGCCTCAGGCCGGCCTGCTCGCCCGCGACGAGGCCGCGTACCGACAGCGGGTAGGTGATCGTGCCGGCGCGTCCGGCCAGCGGGGCCAGGTCGAGCGCGATCCGGTTGCCGCCCTCCCGCAGCTCGCCGAGCGGCAGGTCGAGCCACACGCCCAGCGCGTCGGACAGCACCAGCCGGGCCGGCACGGCGGCGCGTGACTCGACCCGCACGGTGAGCTCGCGCGGCCGTCCGGGCAGCTCCAGCCGGCCCGCCCGATCTCCCGCGAGGGCTGCGGACAGCTGCGCCACCGTCCGCGCCGACAGGTCGGGGCGAAGGCGGAACAGCTCGCCGAGCCTGCCCGCGTCCAGGGCGAGAAGCAGCGCGCTCTCGCCGCCCGCCCCGGTCGCCGCCCGGAAGGCGGGGGAGGCTGCGGTGACGCCGGGCAGCGCCGTGAACGCCGTGCCGCGGCCGAGCGCCCCCAGCTCGGGCCCCTCGGACGGCCCCGACAGGCGCAGGTCGGCCGCCGCCCGGTGATCGGCCTGGTCGAGCTGGGAGGCCTGCCAGGTGGAGGTGGTGGCCATGGAGACGACGCCGATCGCGATCGCCAGGGTCAGCAGCAGGGCGGGGCCGGCGTACTTGAGCGGCCGCCTGCTGACCTGCCAGGTGCCCAGCGCGGGCGCGAGGGTGGGCCGGCGCGCGGTCAGCCGCTCGGCCAGCCGCGACGCGCGCGGCACCAGCCGCAGCCCCAGCAGGCCGCCCGCGAGCAGGGCCAGGGCCGGGCCGGAGATGATCAGCGGGTCGATGCCGAGCCCGCCCGCCGCCGTCGCGGTGACCGGCGCGCCGTAGCGCTGGAGCTGCCAGATCGCCAGCGCGGCCACCACCAGCAGCGCCAGGTCCGCGCCCGCCCCTTGGATCAGCCCGCGCCGGCCGCCGCGCCCGCGCGCCGACTGCTCCTCCACGTACGTGCGCCGCGCGCCCGCCACGGCCGGCAGCGCCAGCAGCACGGCCGCGGCCAGCGCCACCCCGAACGACACGAGGAACGTGCCCGCGTCCGCCTGCGGCGCCAGCCGCACTCCCGAGGCGCTGATCCAGGGCAGCAGGCCGATCAGTGCGAGCAGCGGCGGCCCGAGCAGCGGCGCCACGATCGCGCACGGGACCGCCACCAGCAGCGCCTCGCCGCCCGCCAGCACCGCCAGCCGCGCCGCGCCCGCGCCGCGCGAGCGCAGCAGCGCCACCTCCATGCGCCGGTGGTCGGCCAGCAGCCGCGCGGTCAGCATCAGCGCGTACGCGGCCAGCAGCAGCAGCTGCAGCACCGGGATCAGCACCGTGGAGCGGGCCACCAGGGACGCGGTGTCGAGCTGGGTGAGGAGATGGGGCAGGTCGCCGGCGGTCAGGCAGTTCGCGCAACCGGCCGCCGACAGCCGCTCGCCCACCCGGCCGACGGCCTCGGCCAGCGGGCGCAGCCGCTCGGGCGTCAGCGCGCCGAGATCCGGCTCGGCCGCCCATATGGCTCGCACGCCGGTGGCGAAGCGCGCGACGAACGTCTCCTGCGTCACCATCAGGGGCCCGTACGTGGTGTACTCGCCGCGCTCCACTCCCCTGCTCAGCAGCTCCTCACCGGCCCAGCGCTCACCCACGGGGTCGTCGAGCCGGAAGACGCCGACGACGCGGACCTGGACCGGGCGCCCGTCGAGCCGCGCCTTCGTGACGAACTCCCCGCCGGGCTCGAACCCGGTGGCCGCGGCCGCCGGCTCCGAGATCGCCGCCTCGACGGCCTGCCCGCCGGTCCGCGGCCACCTGCCCGCGGCCAGCCGGGCGTGCCGGTCGAGCCCGTCGTGGCTGCCGAACCGCAGCAGCCCGGGCGTCTCCTCGCCGTCCTGGCCCGGCATGACGTACGAGTCGGAGCGCAGGCTGGTGGTGACGGCCGGTGGGGCTCCGTAGGCCGCGGCGAGCTCGTCGCGCACCGTCCGGTCGTACCGCGGGAAGGTCCTGGCGTTGACCTGGGCGCTGATCGTGGTGGTCGTCTGGCGGTACGAGGCCGTCTCCACCGCCCTGCGCACGCCCGCGCCGGCGACGGAGGAGGCGTACATCGTCAGCGCCACCAGCGTGGTGGTGGTCAGCAGGATCGAGCCGAACGCGGCCAGGAGGAGCAGCGGCTCGCCGAGCGCCCGCTTGACGACCAGCGGCCCCCGCATTTTCTCTCTCCTTCCCCGATGATTAGACCTTCGGGGCCCGGCTGTACGGGGGCAAGGGTGATAACACACCTGATACGCGCATGTGACCGTCCGAACGTCGGACGGCGCAGGAGCAGGGCCGCGGGGACAGCGGCGCCCGCCTGCCCCGGTCGCTCACAGGCGGAGGCGCTCAGCCGGGACCGTCCAGGAGGCGGTCACGGACCGCGGTGAGGATCTCGTCCGACAGCTCGTCGTCTGCGCAGGCCCGCGACAACATCATCGCGCCGACGATGGTGGACAGCTCGACGAGCACGTCCTCCCGCTCCGCCCCGTCGAGCCGCCGCAGCGCGTCGATGAGGTCGCGCAGGCCGCCGGCGAACGCCCGGCGCAGCGGGTCGCCCGGCTCCGCGTGCGCGGCGTCCACCGCCAGCGTCGGGCAGGGACAGCCGAAGCCGGGGTGGTCGCGATGCGGGGCGGACAGGTAGTTCGCTGCTGAAGCGCGGCGCGGCGAAGGTCTACGTGACCGCGCGCAAGCCCGCCCCCAGCGACGACCCGCGCATCCTGCCCGTCCCCCTCGACGTCACCGACCCCGAGGCGGTCCCGGCTCTCGCCGCGCAGGCCCGGGACGTGAGCATCGTCATCAACAACGCGGGCGCGCTGTTCCCGTCGCCGCTGCTGGAGGCGGACATGGCCGACGTGGTCGCGACGTTCGACACCAACGTGTTCAGCGCCCTGCGGGTGGCGCGCGGCTTCGCCCCGATCCTGGCGGCGAACGGCGGCGGCGCGCTGATCGACATGCACTCCATCCTGTCGTGGGGCGCCGGCGCGGCGGCCTACGGCGCCTCCAAGGCCGCGCTGTGGTCGATCACCAACTCGCTGCGCGTCGAGCTGGCACCGCAGGGCACGCAGGTCGTCGGCGTACATCTCGGCTCCGCCGACACCGACATGGTGCGACACGCGGCGGATGAAGGCGGCACTGTCCGGCCCGGTCGAAGGGCTCACCGTGGCCATCGGGCGTTGACACCGGTCTAAGGAGAGAACCATGCCGCTCTGGCACGTCTACCACCCCACCGGCGCCTATTCCGAGCAGCAGAAACGCACGTTCGCCGAGGACGCCACGGAGTTCTACGCCCGGGTCGGGCTGCCGAGGTTCTACGTCGTCACGCTCTTCCACGAGGTCCCGCGGGCGTCGTTCCTCATCGGAGGGCGGCCGGCGGATGACACCGTACGGGTCGTGATCGAGCACATCGCCCGCCACGCCGAGGATCCCGGCCTGCGCGCGCGCATGGGCGAGGCGCTGGGCCGGCTGCTCGCCCGGCACACGCTCGACCGCGGGCTGCACTGCGAGTTCCACGTCGACGAGACGCCACGGGACCTGTGGATGATCGACGGGCTGCGCCCGCCCCCACGAGCAGCGACGCGGAGGAGCTGTGGGCGCGCGAGAACCGGCCCGTGCCCTACGACGTCACGCCGAGCTCCCCGTAGCCGGCGACCTGACCGTACGCGCGCCACCGCGCGGTCGCGGGACCCGCTACGGCCGTCAGGTCTGCTGGTCCGGCTCCGCCGTCACGAGGGCGAAGGTCGCGATCGCGCAGGCGACCAGGCAGATGACGCCGAGGCCGAGGAACCAGCCCGGATCGGCGAGGACGGTCACGCCCCCGCCGATGACCAGTGTGGAGCCGGCGAAGGCCATGAGCCGGCGGCGTCCGGCGCGGCGGGCGGCGGAAGGCGGTGAGGGAGGCCCCGTGTCGGTGAGGGCGCCGGGGTCCAGATCGCCCCGGAGGAAGAGCCGGAACAGCAGGACGAGCGAGGGAACCAGCACGATCGCGCCGCCGGCGACGGCGACGACGACGGCGAGCAGCGTCGATCGGCCGGCGGCGGCCTGCTCGACCGTGAGGCCGGGCAGGAAGCGCGGCCTCTGGGCCATGGCCCAGCCCGCGACGATCGCCGCGACGGCGACCGCTGCCGAGGCGCGGGCGGGGCCGAAGCGCTCGCGCCAGACGAGCAGCAGGGTCGCGATCCCGGCCACGCCGGAGACGGCGACCATCACGGCGCCGCCGTCTCTGGTCAGGCCGGCGAACAGCGGCGGGGCGTCGTAGCTGACGACGATGAGGCCGGCCAGCGCGAACGCGCCCGCGCATCCGCCCGACGCGAGGGCGCGGGCGCGGAAGTCGCGCTCCAGGCGTCTGGAACCGAACCGGCGCGCGTCGGCGGCGAGGTAGACGGCGGCGAGATATCCGCCGGCGGCGACCGCGAACCCGCCGATGAGCAGCGAGGTGGGGTTCAGCCAGCTGGTGACGAGGTTCCCCGCGGCGTTGCCCACCGGGACGCGCCCGGAGGCGATCGCGCCCGCGACCGTGCCCAGCGCGAACGGCGTCAGGATCGAGGAGAGGGCGAACAGGTACTCGATCGGCCGCTCGCCGGCGGCGCCCTCCAGCTGACCGCGCAGCGCGTAGGAGGCGCCCCGGAGGATGATCCCGACCGCGGCGGCGAACAGCGGCACCGCCAGCGTGGACGTGATCGAGCCGAAGGCCACGGGATATGCCGTCCAGCACACGACCAGCACGAAGATCAGCCAGACGTGGTTGGCCTCCCACACGGGTCCCATCGCGTGGCGCGCGTGGTGCCGGATCGCCTGGTGACCGGCTTCTCCCCGGCCGGCCAGCAGCGTCCAGAGCCCCGCGCCGAAGTCCGCGCCGGCCAGCACGGTGTAGGCGGCCAGACCGGCGAGGATGAACACCATGGGGATCTCAGTCATCGTGGCCCTCGATCGGCACGCGGCTGAAGCGGTGCAGCAGCCATGCGATGCCCCCGGCGAGTCCCAGGTAGACCACGATCAGGGTGCCGTAGCCGATGGGTACCCCGGACGCGCCGGTGACAGCCTGGCTGGTTCGCATGATCCCGTACACGATCCAGGGCTGGCGCCCGACCTCGGTGGTGATCCACCCGCAGATGAGCGCGACGACCGACAGCGGGCCGGCCAGGACGACCGCGCGGAAGAACCAGGGCGAGCGGGGCAGCCGTTTGTGACGCAACCGGACATAGAGGTAGATGCTGCTGAGCAGCGCGAGCAGCGTCCCGATGCCGACCATGCTCTGGAAGGCCAGGCGTACGACGTTGACCGGCGGCTGGTCCTCGACCGGCACCGTGTTGAGGCCCTGAACCGTCGCGTCCGGGTCGTGGAAGGCCAGCAGCGACAGCAGGCGCGGGATCGCGAAGCCGTAGACGACCTCCTGGCCGTCGTACCAGCCCAGCAGGTGCTCGGGCGCGCCGCGGGTGGTCTGCCCCAGCCCTTCCAGCGCGGCCAGCTTCACCGGCTGGTGCTGCGCGACCTCGCGCGCGGCCCAGTCACCGATGATCACCTGCAGCGGCGCGGCGACCGCCGCGGCCGACAGCGCGACCGTCAGGGCCGTGCGGCGGTATCGGTCCCGGCGGCCGCGCAGGAAGCCCCACGCGTACGGGGCGGCGACGAGAAAGCCCGCGACGATGAAGCCGGCGAAATACATGTGGACGAACTCGTGCCAGAAAAAGCCGTTGGCGAACAACGCCGACCACGGGTGCGCATCGACGGCGCGGCCGTCCTGCATCCTGAACCCGGCCGGGTGGTTCATCCAGCCGTTGACGGAGATCACGAACAGTGACCCCAAGACCCCCGCGATCGCCACGGGGATGCCCGCCAGGAAGTGCGGGAGTGGCCGCAACCGGTCCCACCCGTACACGTAGATCGCGATGAAGATCGCCTCGGTGAAGAACGAGAAGCCCTCCAGCGTGAACCCCAGCCCGAACACGTCGCCGAAATCGGCCATGAAACCCGGCCACAGCAGCCCCAGCTCGAAGCTGAGGATCGTCCCGGTCACGACGCCGATGGCGAACAGCGCCAGCATCACCTTCGACCAGCGCCTGGCGAGCGTGCGGAAGAGCATGTCCCCCGTCCGCAGGTAACGCCACTCGCAGAACAGGACCATCGCGGGAAAGGCGATCCCGAAGCACACCAGCGGGATGTGCACGGCGAGCGACAGCGCCTGCATCTGCCGCGCCTCGAACAGATATTCCTGGTCGATCGATGCCAACGCGCCGCCGAGAGCCGTGATCGTCGCGCTCATGTCGTCTTACACCTCTGGCCGTGCCGACCGCGCGTACAACCGGGCAGCTGGGTCGGGTCCATGACGAAGACCTCCGGCATGGTGGAGGCGCCTGGGATCGACACTAAGCAGCCTTTCGTAACTCCCTGTCAGGCTCGCCGGGCTGCCGGCAGGGACCGCGCGTTCCGGGGGCGTACCACGGCGACCGGGCAGGTCACGTGGTGCAGCACCGCGTGGCTGACCGAGCCGAGCACCGCGGAGGCGAAGCCGCCCAGGCCGCGCGAGCCCACCACCACCAGGTCCGCCGTCCCGCCCGACCGGATCAGGACGTCGGCCGGATGGCCGACGACCTGCTCGCCGACGATCCGGACATCCGGGTTCTTCTCCTGCCAGGGCGCCACGCGCTCGGCCGCCCTGCGGATATCCTGCTCGCGCGCGCTCTCGATGAGCATGCCGTATCCGGCCGCCAACGGCGGGGCGATCGGCATCTGCCAGGCGAACACCACGTGCAACGGCAGGCCGCGGACGCGGGCCTGGTCGACGGCGTACTTCAGGGCGGCCTCGGAGCCGTCGGAGCCGTCGTCCCCGACGACCACCCGCCCGTACCTCACGACGGACGGCCCGCGGACGATCACGACCGGTCCGGTGGCGTGCCCGGCGACCCCCAGGCCGACCGAGCCGAGCACGAGCCCCGCGAACCCCCCGAGCCCCCTGCTGCCCAGCACCACGCTGTCCGCGGACGCCGACTCACCGATCAAGGCGTCGATCACGTTGCCGGGCAGCAGTTCCGTGGTCACCTCGACCTCTCGCGTCAGGCCCCGTGCCCGGTCGGCGGCCGCGGCCAGCGTCCCGGCACAGTGCCTCGTCCCCTCGTCCCCGTAACGCCATTGCTCGCACACGTGCACGATCCGCAGGCCCAGCCCTCTGCTCTGGGCGTCGGCGGCGGCCCATTCCACGGCCGCCCTCGCCGGTACGGACCCGTCCACGCCGACCACGATGTGCCTGGCCATCACGCACCTCCTCCGCTTTCCTCCAGCCTCGCGCGGTGCCGGCACCCTGCGCAGGAGGCCGAGGTCCCGGACCGTCAGGGCCGTTGGTCCTTGCCCGGCCGCCCGCAGCGGGACCCGGTGCACAGGGCGACGCTCGCCTCGTGCCCATCGGCGGATGGCCCGGCGGGAAGCCGTACGACTCCGGGTGGTCGGAGATGCGGCGCAGCCGCAGCGGCCGCGCGTCCCTGATCAGCAAGCCGAGCAGGCCGAGACCGTGCGGCCGGTGCTCGATCCTCGCGATCTCCTCCTCGCTCAGTCCCACCGGGATGAACTGGATGAGCGTGCGCTTCTCCCCGACCACTCCCAACGCCCCGTAGCCGGCGTCGACCAACGTGGTCGCCGTCTCCACGATCCGCCGCAGCACGGTCTCCAGGTCCAGGTCGCTGCCCACGGACACGACTGCCTCGAGCAGGGCATGTACCCGATCGCGCGTGGCCGGCACGGCGTTCAGCCTCGTCTGCAGCTCGGCCAGCAGCTCATCGAGCCGCATCTGGGGCAGCAGCGGATGATGCTCGCTCTCCGACATACCGCTCAGTTTCGCACCTGGACGGCACGTCGCCCATCGCGGGCCACAGGGTGGGCGCCGCGCCCACCGGCCGGCGGCCGGATGTCAGGCACGGACCACCGCCACCGGGCATCGGGCGTGGTGCAGGACGCCCCGGCTGACCGAGCCGAGCAGCATCGAGCCCAGGGTGCCGCGTCCGTGCGAGCCCACCACCAGCAGGTCCGCTCGTTCGGACGCGTCGGTGAGCGCGTCCACGGGATGCGTGGAGGGGACGTCCTCAATGATCTTCACCTGGGGACGGCTCCCGGCGAAGGCTGCCAGCCGGTCGCGCGCGACCTGGTGCTGCGCCGTACGGACCTGGTCCATGTCGTAGACGATCGCCGGTGCGTAGACATGCACCGGGAGCTTGTGGTCGTACATCGGCCGACCGACGACCGGTCATCAAGGCGACGCCCCTGCGCGTGAAGCGGGTCTGCCGCCCCGGTCCTGGCTCCCATGGCCCTACGCGAGCACGGCGCGGCAGGCGGACACGATGAGCTCGTCGACGGACGACGGCGGCGATCGCCGGCCCAGCAGGTGGCGCCGGACCGCGCCATAGGGGACGTCGACCACGGCGAAGACCAGCCGTTCACGGTCGACGCCGGAGCGCGCGGCGAAATCGTTCAGCGCGGCCGCCACCCGGGCGTCGCACCGGTCCAGGGCGTGACCGAGCTCGGCAGGCCATCGCGCGGCCAGGTCCTCGCGACGGTGCAGGAGGAGCAGCGCCGCCTCGGCGGGATGCGCACGGCACCAGCGTGGGACGTGCAGCGCGGCCGCCTCGGCGTCTCCGGCCGCCAGGGCAGAGACGAACCCGTCCTGGAATCGTCGGACGGTACGCAGCCACAAGGTGGCGATCAGCAGATCCCGGGAGCCGAAACGGTGGTAGAGCGAGCCGGTCGGACCGTCGAGTCGAGCGGCGATGGCCGCCATCGTGGCGGCGCCCGGTCCGCTCCCGGCCACGATGGCCAAGGCCGCATCCAGGATCTGATCCTGGCTGAACTTGGCCCGTCTTCCCATGGGACGCGCCTCCTGATATTAGTTGACAGATTCTAGAATATGTTGACTAGAAAAGGGATGGCATGTCCACGACTTCCGCTGTGGTCCAGCGGTTCTATGCCGCCGCCCAGGCCGCCGACGGCGCCGCGATCTTGACACTGCTCCATCCGGACTTCCGGGCCCGGACCGCGCCGGGCATGCCCTGTGGCGCCGGGGGCGCGTTCCACGGGCCGAAGGAGGCTCTCGCTCACGTCTGGGGCGCGGTCTTCGCCGACTACGACACCGCGCCCTACGACGAGACCTGGCACGAGACCACCGAGGGGATCATCGTCGTCACCGGGCACTACCGGGGCACCGCCCGCGCCACCGGCCGCGCTCATGAAGCCGAGTTCGTCCATCTGTGGCAGGTCACCGACGGCCGCATCTCCTGGCTGCACCAGTACACCGACACCGCCCGCTGGCACCAGGCGCTCGCTCCTGAGGCGGCGTGAAAGCCCGGGCATCGGGTGCGCGGCCGACCGGCGGGCTGTTCTCAGTGCGATTCGCGTGCAACGCGATCGCCGCTGGAACCGACGAGGAAGTCCAGGTCGGCGCCGGTGTTGGCCTGCTGAACGGTCTCGACGTAGAGGCGCTGCCAGCCGCGCGACGGGCGGGCGAAGGCGCTGACGGCGGCGGGGGCGGGCTCGCGCGCGGCCAGCTCGGCGTCGGGGACGTCGACGTCGAGCCGCCGGCTCGGGACGTCGAGGACGATCATGTCCCCGGTGCGGACCCGGGCCAGCGGCCCACCGGCGGCGGCCTCCGGCGCGACGTGCAGCACGACGGTGCCGTACGCGGTGCCGCTCATCCGGCCGTCGCAGATGCGCACCATGTCGCGCACTCCCTTGGCGAGCAGCTTGGCAGGGAGCGGCATGTTCGACACCTCCGGCATGCCGGGGTAACCCTTGGGGCCGCAGCCTCGTAAGACCAGCACCGAGTCCGCGGTCACGTCAAGGTCGGGGTCGTCGAGACGGGCGTGCAGGTCCTCGACGGAGTCGAACACGACCGCCGGGCCGCGATGGCGCAGCAGTTCCGGGGAGGCGGCGGCGGGTTTGACCACGGCGCCGTCGGGGGCGAGGTTGCCGTACAGGACGGCGATCCCGGCCTCCGCCTGGAGCGGCCGGTGGCGGGGGCGGATCACGTCGTGGTCGTGGATGCGGGCGTCGTCGAGGTGGTCGACCAGCGGGCGGCCGGTGACCGTGCTCGCCTGCGGATCGAGCAGGTCGCGGACCTCGGCCAGGACGGCGTGCAGGCCGCCGGCGCGGTGCAGGTCGTCCATCAGGTGGCGGCCCGCCGGTTGCAGATCGACGAGGAGCGGCACACCCGCCCCTGTGCGGTCGAAGTCGTCCTGGGTGAGCTCGACGCCGAGGCGTCCGGCGATGGCCAGCAGGTGCACGACGGCGTTGGTCGAGCCGCCGAGCGCGGCCAGGGCGACGATGGCGTTGAGGAACGAGCCGCGCGTCATGACGGTCGAGGGACGGCGTTCTGCGGCGGTCATCTCGACGATGAGGCGGCCCGTCTCGTGGGCGCCTTCGAGCAGGCGGCTGTCGGGGGCGGGGGTGCCGGCCAGGCCGGGCAGGGTCATGCCGAGAACTTCGGCGAGCAGCCCCATGGTGGAGGCCGTGCCCATCGTGTTGCAGTGGCCCTTGCTGCGGATCATGGAGGACTCCGACCGCTGGAACTCGGCCGCGCCCAGCGTGCCCGCCCGTACCTCCTCGCTGAGCTTCCACACGTCGGTGCCGCAGCCCAGCGGCACGCCGCGGAAGTGGCCGGTCAGCATCGGCCCGCCGGGCACGACGACGGCGGGCAGGTCCGCGGACGCGGCGGCCATCAGCAGCGCCGGGATGGTCTTGTCGCAGCCGCCGAGCAGCACCACGGCGTCGATCGGGTTGGCCCGCAGCATCTCCTCGATCGCCATCGCGGCCATGTTGCGCCACAGCATGGCCGTGGGGCGGACCTGGGTCTCCCCCAGCGAGACCACCGGCAGGTTCAGGGGGACGCCGCCCGCCTCCCACACACCGCGTTTGACGTGCTCGGCGACCTCGTCCAGGTGCATGTTGCAGGGGGTGAGGTCCGAGGCGGTGTTGGCGATCGCAATGTGCGGCCGGCCGTCGAAGGCGTGGGACGGCAGCCCGCGTCGCATCCAGGCCCGATGGATGTAGGCATTGCGATCGGCGCCGCCGTACCACTGACCGCTGCGGCTCGTCGCCATGAGGACGGCCACTCCTTCCGGTTGCCGGCTGGGTCGAGAGGCGCTCCCTCCGCGCGTCACCGCTGGGGGAGCCTCCTATGAAGGCTAACTTTCCACCCTTTGCAACGATGGTCTAATCTCCGGGACGTGGCCGGGTCGACGGACGGGCGAAAACCCCCAGGCTCCGATCGGGAGCCCGCGGCGCCGGCCGGGCCGGCCCGGCGGAAGCGGGTTGGAGGACATGGTGCGTACGCGGAACGGCGGCCGGCGCCGGCGGGATGCGAGGCCGGGCCAGTGCGCGCGCTGGTCCTGACCGGCCCGGGCAAGGCCGGGGTTCGCGAGGTCGAGCCGCCGGCCGCGGCACCCGGGGAAGTGATCGTCGACGTCGAGCGGGTCGGCGTGTGCGGGACGGACGTCGAGCTGTTCACCGGCGGGATGAGCTACCTGCGCACCGGCCGTTCCTGGTACCCGTTACGTCCCGGCCACGAATGGTGCGGGCGCGTCAGCGCGGCCGGGCAGGGCGTGGACGGCGACTGGCTCGGCCGTCGGGTCACGGGCGACACCATGCTCGGTTGCGGGCGCTGCGAGCGCTGCCGCGACGGCCGCCACCACGTCTGCGCCGACTCGGCCGAGATCGGCATCAGCCGGGGCCGCCCGGGCGCGCTGGCCGAACAGCTCGCGGTCCCCGTCACGGCCCTGCATCACCTGCCGGACACCGTGGATCCCGCGCTCGGCGCGCTCGTCGAGCCAGGAGGCAACGCGCTCCGGGCCCTCCGCGCCGCCGTGCTCGGCCCCGGCGAGCGGCTGCTGGTCCTGGGCACGGGCACGATCGGCCTGCTCGTGGCGTTGTTCGCGCGCGCGGAGGGCATCGACGTGCACCTGATGGGCCGCGACCAGGACGCCCTGCGGCCGGCCCGGCAGCTCGGCTTCGACCACGTCTGGACCCGCCCGTCGCTCCCGTCACTGCGCTGGGACGCCGTCGTCGACGCCTCCAACGCGGCCGGATCGCCCGGCCTCGCGGCGCAGCTCGTCGAACCCGCGCGGCGGGTGGTCTACATCGGGCTGGCCGGCGCCCCGTCCACGATCGACACCCGCGAGCTGGTGCTCAAGGACGTCACCGCCGTCGGCATCCTGGGCGGTTCAGCCGGGCTGGAGGGGGCCATCGCCGCCTTTGCCCGCGGCTCGGTGGACGCCCGCCCGCTCGTGGCCGCCACGGTGGGCCTCGCCGGGACCGCCGAAGTCCTCGCCGGCCGCCGTCCCCCCGGCGCCGGCCCCGGCCCGAAGATCCACATCGACCCACGGCACTGAACCGGCCGCCCCGTCGGCACGCGGCCGGGTGGTCTCTGGCGTGTAGATCGTTTATGACGTTGCTCGACGGCATCGTCTCGGGGTGCAGCTTCCCCGAGGTCGGCTTCGGCACGATCAACACGATCACCGACGCGCGCCTGCTCGACCACTACTCCCGCGAGGTCGCGCCCGACGCCTTCAGCCGCGAGCAGCAGCAGGCGGTCTCCGGCTTCGGGCGGTGGGAGAGCATCGCGAACCTCACCCGGGGCGGCGGCTGGATCGACCCGCGGATCTTCTGCCCCGACCGGCTTCCCGCGTCGCTGCGCTACCACCCGGAGACCAACCCGACCGGCGCCCGGTGCGACGTGTACGACCACACCGTGAACGTCTACGGCCGCGATCCGCAGACCGGGTTCGCCCGGCGGCCACTGGACAACACCGGCATCCAGTACGGGCTGGGCGCCCTTCGGGACAAGGCGATCACGGTCGAGCAGTTCCTCGACCTCAACGAGAGGATCGGCGGCTTCGACGCCGACGCGAACCATGTGCCGGAGCGGACGCGGGCCGACCTGTCCGCGACGCGCGCGGCGTCCCGGAGCGGGCGGCTGCTCAAGGCGGGCGCCGGCCTGGCGTGCATGCCGATGATCGATTACCGCGCCTACACCGACGATGCGCCGGGTGGGGACATCCACATGCGCTTCCAGTCGTTCTCGACCCGGGAGCGGCTGCTGAAGGTGAACGGCACGTACGGCAACCAGGTCATGCTCGTCGAGGACAACCGGTACGGCGGGTTCTCGCTGGACAGCCCCGTCATCCTGGACGCGCTGACGCAGATGGACCGGTGGCTCACCGCGATCGCCGCCGACCGCCGGCCCGGCCGCCCCACCGACAGGGTGGTGCGGAACAAAACCGGGCGAGCTCACGGACGCCTGCTGGAGCCGTGACCCCGAACCCCGGAAGATCACGGAACGCCAGGTCGCGGGCAACGGCACGACTCCCTGCAACACGCTGTACCCGGTGTGGACCTCGCCGCGGCTCGTCGCGGGCAGCTCGATGGCGGGCGACATCGTCAAGTGCCGGCTGCGGCCGATCGACCCCGCCGAGTACGGGACGCCTCTGACGGAGACCCAGCTCGACCGGCTGCGGGATCTTCCCCGGCGGCGCCTGCGACTGGACCGCACCCGGGGTCGGGCAGCAGGGCCTCGCGGGCACCTGGCAGTCGTTCGGCAGGCACTGACGTGAGGTCAGGAGGCCGCTCCGGGCCGGCCACCCGGTCCCGAGCACCGGACGCCACGCCGTCGCGCTGACATGTGACATTCGTCAGGGTTCGGCGGGAAAGGCGGCTGGCTAGGGTGGACCGCATGAAGGCCCGCCTGTGGACCTCCGTCTATCTCGTCGTCCTGGTGTGGCCGGTGCCCGCGTTCCTGGCGTCCGCCCCTTCGGGCGTCATGACCGGGCTGATGTGCGCAGGGGTGGCCTGCTTCGTGGTCCTCTACCTGCGGGTCGTGTGGACCGCGCTGGAGAGCCCGCACCGCAACGCCACCCCCTACGCCCTGGTCCTGCTCTACCTGGTCGCGGCCGCGATGGTGCCCCTTCTCGGCGAGATGTGGGTGTTCGCTACGTCGTACTTCCTCATCACCGCGGCGGCCACGGCACTGCCCGCACGGGCCCTGCCGGTGGTGGCCGGGGCGGTCGTCGGGGCCACCATGCTCGCCCTTCCTCTGCTCGGCAGGTCGCTGGCCGAGTTCTGGTGGATGCCGCTGCAGACCGTCGTGTTCGCCGCCGCCATGCGCGCATTCCTCCAGCTGAACGCCGCGAACAGGGCGCTGAGCGAGGCGAACGTCGAGGTCGAGCGGCTGGCCGTGGACAACGAACGCCTGCGCTTCGCCCGCGACATGCACGACCTGCTCGGGCACAGCCTGGCCGTGATGACGGTGAAGAGCCAGCTCGCGGGCAGGCTCGCCATCGCCGACCCGGAACGGGCCAGAGCCGAGATGCAGGAAGTCGAAGAGCTCTCCCGGCAGGCGTTGTCGGAAGTGCGCGAGGCGATCGCGGGTTACCGGGAGCTGTCGCTGCCCGGGGAGCTCGACGGCGCACGCCGCGCGCTCGACACCGCGGGCGTCCGGCTGGAGGTGGCGGCGGACCCGCTCCCGACCGAGGTCGAGCCCGTTCTGGCCTGGGTGGTCCGGGAGGCCACGACGAACGTCGTCCGGCACAGCGGCGCCCGCCGTTGCCGCATCCGCCTCGGCGTCGAGGGCGGGCAGGCGTACGCGGAGGTGCTCGACGACGGCCGCGGACCCGCCGGAGCCGCGGGCGCCGGCGGCAACGGGCTGCGCGGCCTCGCCGAGCGCATCCACGTGGCGGGCGGCACTTTGCACGGCGCGGCAGCCGAGGGCGGCGGCTTCCTGCTGACCGCCCGCGTGCCCGTGGCGGACGTGACATGATCCGCATCCTGCTGGCCGACGATCAGCACCTCGTACGCGAGGCGCTGGCGGCGCTGCTCGGCCTGGAGCCCGACATCGAGGTCGTCGGCCAGGTCGGCCGGGGCGACGAGGTCGCGGGCGCCGTCGCCCGGCTGCATCCGGACGTCGTGCTGCTCGACATCGAGATGCCGGGCCGCGACGGTCTCACCGCGGCGGCCGAGCTCACCGGCGTACGCGTGATCATCCTGACCACCTTCGGCCGCCCCGGATACCTGCGGCGGGCCATGGACGCCGGCGTCGCCGGCTACGTGGTCAAGGACGCCAGGGCCGGGGAACTGGCCGACGCCGTCCGGCGGGTGCACGCCGGCGAGAGGGTGTTCGACCGCAAGCTCTCCGCCGCCAGCCTCTCCGCCGGCACGAACCCGCTCACCAGCCGCGAACGCGACGTGCTGCGCGCCGCCAACGAGGGCGGCACCGTCGCCGACATCGCCCGCCGCCTCTACCTGTCCGACGGCACCGTGCGCAACTACCTGTCGTCGGCCATCGGCAAGCTCGGCGCCCGCAACCGGGCCGAGGCGGCGCGCGCCGCCGAGTCCAAGGGCTGGCTCTGACGAACGTCACCAGCCGCCGAGTCCACGGGCCGGCTCTGACGAACGTCACCAGCCGCCGAGTCCACGGGCCGGCTCTGACGAACGTCACTACCGGCCACACCCCTGGCCTGGCGAGGCTGGGGGCATGGGAAGACGTATCGCGCCCGCGCTCGGGCTCTTCTTGCTGTCGCCGCTGATCGGCGAGTTCCTGCTGGGCAACCTGCCCGTCACCATGCTGGTCGCGCTGATCACGCTGGCCCCGCTCTACGGGGGCGGGGCGCTGCTCGTCCGTGAGCTGGCCAGGCGCCGGGGCGCCGGCTGGCCGGGCATCGTCCTGCTCGCCGTCGCCTACGGTCTCGTGGAGGAGGGCCTGGTCACCCGTTCCCTCTTCAACCCCGGCTACGCCGGGATGGACCTCACCTCGTACGCGTGGATCCCCGGCGTGGAGGCGAGCGCCTGGTGGGCGAGCTTCGTGCTGGGCGGCGTGCACGCCGTGGGCAGCATCTGCGTCCCCATCGCGATCATGGAGGCCCTCGTACCGGCCAGGGCGACGGAGCCGTGGCTCCGCCTTCCCGGGCTGGTGACCGCCGGGCTCCTGTTCGTGTTCGGGGCGGTGGCCACCGCCCTGTTCGACCCGGCCGCGTACCAGCCCTCCATCGCCCAGGCCGCGGGGGTCGTCGTCCTGGCCGGGCTGCTGGTCCTCCTCGCGCTGCGCCGCCGCGGCCGGGTCAGCCGGGCTCCTGGGCGGGCTCCCGGGCCGTGGCCGGTGCTCGGTTTCTCCCTGGCTGCCGGGGCGGTGTTCTGGCTGGCGGCCATGGCTCTCGACACGCTCGGCGCGTGGCCCGTCGTGGCCGCCAACCTCACCGTGTACGCCGCGGTCTGCGCTCTGGTGACCCGCTGGTCCCGGCGGCCCGGGTGGGGGCCCGTCCAGACGTTCGCGCTGGCGGCCGGCGGCGTGCTCACCTACGCCTGGCACGGCTTTCCACAACCTCCCGCCATACCCGTGGAACCGGCGGTCGACCTGGCGGGGAACACCGTCTTCGCCCTGGCGGCCGTCGCGCTGCTCGCCGTGGCCGCGGCACGGCTGCGATCACCGCGGCTCGCACGCCGGGAGCGTGCCTCCGCAGCGGGGTGACCCACCCCAGGCGGTGGAGGGAACTCCATGAATGCCCTGGTCCCATGGATATAGTCACATCGTGTTCACCCTTCGTACCTTGGTGGATCGTTCGTCCCTCCACCTCACCGTGCTGGTCACGGGCACGCCGGGCGCGATGGACGAGCCGGTCGCCTGGGTGCACAACACCGAGCTGCCCGACCCGTCCCCCTACGTGCGGGAGCGGGAGCTCGTCCTGACGAACGGTCTGTGGCTCGACCAGGTGTCTTCCGCGCGGTTCGTCAGGAGCGTCAAGGAGGCCAAGGGCAGCGGCATCGTCTTCGGACTGCGTGCCGAGCTGCCCGCCACGCCGCCGGACCTGGTCGAGGCCTGCCGGGAAGAGGAACTTCCGCTGCTGCAGATCTCCATCGAGGTGCCGTTCACGGCGGTCTCCCAGGCCGTCGCCGACATACTGGCCGACGAGCGCAAGCAGGCGCTGGTCGGCATGGTACGCCGGGGCGACGCGCTGGCCACGGCCATCTCCCGGGGAGCCGGCGCCTCCGGCGTGCTCGACGTTCTGCGGCGTGACTACGACCTGCCCCTCGCGGTGGTCGACAGGATGGCCCGTTCGCTCGGGGCGGTCGGCGCCGACCTTGACGCGGACCAGCTGCACGCCGTCGCCACGGGGCTGACCAAGCATCCGCCGGCCCTGGAGGTGGACCTGGGCGACGCGGGGCGTGCGGCGCTCTTCCCTGTGGGCGCCGTCGGCGACATCGACGCCGCCCTCATCTGCCTGCGCCCCCTGCGCCGCCTCACCTCGGCCGAGCGGGAGGGGCTCGAACAGGCGGCCAGGTTCCTGAGCCTGGAGGTCGCCAAGCAGCAGGCCGTCCAGGCGATCGAGATGCGCTTCGCCAGCGAGCTCCTGGAGATGATCCTGTCAGGCGGCAGCCGGGCGGCCGAGGTCCCCGGCAGGCTGCGCGCCTTCGGCGTGGACCCGGGTGGCCCGCTGGCCGTGTGCGCCGTGGCGTTCGCGCAGCACGAAACCGCGACGATGCACGGGCTCGCCGAGGTGATCGGCGAGTTCTTCGCCGCCGAAGGGGTGCCGGTGGTGGTCGCCGGCGGCACGCAGGACGTCGTCGCCGTACTGCCGTGGCGCCATCCGGAACACGGGCTGCCGCCGTTCGCGCAGCGTCTGGTGCGTGGCGTCGAGCGGCGCTTCCCCGGCCTGCGCACGGTCGCGGGGCTGGGCGGCATCGCCTCGCACGCGACCGAGCTGCGGCCCGCGCTCCTGCAGTCCAGGGAGGCCTGCCGCGTGCTCCTGCGCACCCGCACCGGACCCCGCGTGCGGGCCTTCGCTGAACTCGGCACGCACCGGCTGCTCCTCGGGCTGCTCGACGCGGAGACGTCCCGCCAGTTCTCCGCCGGGCTCCTCGGGCCGCTGAAGGATCACGACGCGCGGCGGGGCGGCGACCTGGAGCTGACGCTGCGGACGTTCCTCGACCACGACGGGCAGTGGGCGGCGACGGCCACGGCACTGCACGTCCACGTGAACACCCTCCGCAACCGCCTGGCCAAGATCACCGAGCTCACCGGCAGGGACGTGGGACGCACCGAGGACCGGGTCGACCTGTTCCTGGCGCTGACCATCGACGCGACGGACTGAGCTCAGTCCGGGTAGACGTCCGGGGAGACCTCGGGCGGCCGGGGCCGGCGCACGGCCAGCCCGGCGTCCGCGGCGGCCGACTCGGCGACGTCGCGGCAGCGGGCGAACGACACGTCGGCGCAGCTCCGCGCGTACTCCAGGAACCGCCGCAGCGCCAGGGCCCGCCCGGGCCGCCCCGACAGGAACGGATGCACGCACAGGTTGAACAGGCCGCCATAGTGCCGCATCCCGTCCAGCTCGGCCTGCCACAGCTCCAGCACCTTCGCCGGGGACTCGATGACCGAGCCGACGTGTGGAGCCGGCAGGAACGCGTACTGCTCCCAGTCGTCGAGCGACCAGTGGACGGGCAGCTCGACGATCTCGCCCGCCGGCGTCTCCACCTTGTACGGCCTGTCGTCCCCCATGAGGGAGGAGTCGTAGCGCAGCCCGTGCTCCGCGACCAGGTCGCCGGTCTGCCAGGACGCCTCCCACAGGGCGGCTCGATGCCCTCGGATCTCGATGCCCTGGCGGTCGAAGACGGCCAGCGCCCGCTCGAAGTCGGCGCGCTCCTCCTCGGCCGTCATCGACGTGGACGGGCGATGGCTGTAGGAGTGGTGTGCCACCTCATGGCCCCGCCCCGCGATCGACGGCGCCAGCCACGGGCGGTGCTCGGCCACCCAGCCGGGCACGAAGAACGTGGCCGGCACGGCCAGGTCGTCGAGGAGATCCAGGATGCGCGGCAGGCCGACATCGGGCCCGTACGCCTGATGGGACATCGTGCTCGCGTGGCCGGCGTAGCGGCGGCCCTGCGCCAGCACGGGCGTTTCGGCGTCCACGTCGAAGGTCAGCGTGACGACCGCGGCGGATCCGTCACGCCAGCCGCCTTCCTCGCCGCCGCGGGGCCCACCGTGAGCCCCGCCCGAGGCCGCGCTCAAGCGGTCGCCCCGGCCGCCGGACTCCGAGGGGGTGCTCAAGCGGTCGCCCCGGCCGCCGGTCGCCACAGCCGGGCGTTGTTCAGCGTCGCCATCGGCTGGAGCATGAGGTGGTCGAAGTCCGCCGTGGGCAGCCCCTGGGCCAGGCGCCGCGGGAAGTCGGGGTTGGCGAGCGCGCCCCGGCCCAGGGCCAGCACGTCGGCGTGGCCGTCCGCCAGCACCGTGGCCGCCTGGTCGGTGTCGTGCATGCCGCCGTTCGCCAGCACCGGCAGCCCGGTCACCTTCCTGGCCAGGCCCGTGATCGTCATTCCACCGTCCAGGGTCGCCGTCTCCACCCAGTCGCGTCCTTCGCTGGCGATGTGCAGGTAGCTCGCGCCCGCCTCGGCGAGCGCCGCGAAGATGATCTCCGCGTCCCTGGTTCCGCCCGCCCATCGGTGGGTGTGATCGTTGACCTTGCCCTGGGACAACCGGATGCCCACGCAGAAGCGCGGGCCGACTTCCGCCCGGATGGCGGAGACGATCTCCGCTGCCAGTCGTACCCGGCGGGAGACGCTGCCACCGTACCGGTCGTCACGTGTGTTGGTGTAGTCGGTCAGGAACTGGTCGATCAGGTAGCCGTTGGCGCCGTGCACCTCGACACCGTCGAAGCCGGCCCGCTCCGCGCGGACGGCTGAGGCCACGAATCCCTGCACCGCCAGGTCGATGTCGTCCTGGCCCATCGCGCGGGGCGTGGCCCAGGGCCCGTGACCGCCGTATTCGGGCATCTTCTCGCCGCGCGGCGGCACCGCCGACGGCGCCACCGTGTCGTCACGGTAACGGTTGCCCTGCGACAGCGCGCCCGCGTGCATCAGCTGGAGCACGGAGGCCGCGCCGGCGGCGCGCACCCTTCCCGTGATCTCCCGCCAGCCGGCCTCGTGGTCGTCGCTGACCATGCCGGGCTGGTTGAGGTATCCCTGGCTGTGCAGGGTGTCGGTGTAGGTCCCCTCGGTCACGATGAGGGCGAACCCGCCGCGGGCGAACGCCGCGTAGTAGTCGGCCATCTCCTCCGTCGGCGTGCCGTCGGCGGCGGCCGACACCCTGGTCATGGGCGCGACCGCCAGCCGGTTGGCGAGGCTCAGCTCGCCGATCGTCTCGGGAAGCAGGGCAGGGTGCTGGACATCCTTCATTTTCACTCGCTCCTTGGCTCGTGTTCGTGGCCGCTGAGGAGATCGATCGCCAACGGCGTCGGCCCGTGGCCGTTGATCTCCACCAGGTCCTGAGGGCAGGCCGAGACGACGAAGACGCAGTCCACGGCCGCCTCGAACGTGATCGCGTCACCCGGGCGGCTGATCGCGCTCAACCAGCTCAGCCGGCCGTCGCCCGACACCGGGATCCTCATGAACAGGTTGACCGGCTGCGGAGTGCACGAACTCGCCAGGCCCAGCGAGGCCAGGCTCTGGCGCAGGTTGTCCGCGCACGAGGCATGGAATCCGGACACACCCAGGGCCCGGTACCGCGCCGGGTCGCAGGCCGCGATGAGCATGTCGTGCCAGCCCGGGGAGGTGTCGTCCACCAGGGTGAGGATCGGCCTGCGCCGATCGGTCACGAACTGCTCGCCCACCGCCGGGAACAGGCGGCTGGTGACGGCCCGCGTGTGAGACGCGCTGAGATGCTCCGTCACGTCATCGGCGGCGAACGCGAACAGGTCACCCACCTGACCGCCTTCGAGGTCGGTGACGCGTACGCGCTGACCGGCGCTGACCTTGACCGCTCGCCCGTCAGCGGCGGGCACGATGACTCGCATGGCCACAGACAACCAGCCGGCACACCGCCCGCACCATGGAGGTTCCCACCGCGTCCAACCCCGTCGATGGATGAACCTCCACCATTGAACCTCCCCCACCGGCGCCGGACGCTCTGACCAGCATGGGACGGACCCGCCCTGACCGGGCAGCCGGCGCACTACAGTGGAGCCGGATCCAGCGGGCGGGGAGCGATGCCATGCAACGTGTGCTGACGCCGAAGGGGCAGGCCACCCGGGCGCGCATCATCGAGGGCGCCGCCGAGGTCGTCCGGGAGAAGGGCGTCACCGACGTCACCCTGGACGACGTACGGTCGCGGACCGGCACGAGCAAGAGCCAGCTCTTCCACTACTTCCCCGAAGGCAAGGACGCCCTGTTGCTCGCGGTGGCGCAGTACGAGGCGGATCAGGTGCTGAAGGACCAGCAGCCGCACCTGGCCGGTCTCGACACCTGGGACGCCTGGTACCGCTGGCGGGACGCCCTCGTGGAGCGCTACGAGTCACAGGGCGACCAGTGCCCGCTGTATACGCTGTTCCTGCAGGTCGGACGTAACACGCCGGGCTCACGGGCGATCGTCGGCGAGTTGCTGAGACGCTGGCAGCAGAGCCTGGCCGGCGGGATCGGGGCGTTGCAGCGCAACGGCCTGCTCCCCCCGTCCGTCGACGTCGACGACAGCGCCGCCGCGCTGCTCGCCGCCATCCAGGGCGGTGTGTCGATCATGTTGTCCACCGGGGAGTCCCTCCATCTGCGTACCGCGCTCGACTGGTGGCTCACCCGGTTGCGGGCGGCGGCCCCCCTGGCCGATTGACCCTCCGGCGCACGGCGAGGTCATCGGTTCATGGCAGGAGCAGCAGCTTCCCGACCGTGCGACGGGATTCGAGGTCCGCGTGGGCCCGCGCCGCGTCCGCGAGGGCGTGACGCCCTCCGATGATCGGCCTGAGCAGTCCTTCGCCGACGAAGTCGAACACCTCGGCCGTACGCGTGAGCAGCGCCGTCCGGGTGGGCACGTGATCGCGGACGAGCGGATGGGACAGCAGGACGCTGTTGGGCAGTTCCGTCGGAGTGAGCGAGGGGACGCCCATGAACGGGCCGTAGAAGGCGTGCACACCGTGCCGGCGCAGGGCCGACAACGACGATCGGAACGTCGGCGCTCCGCCGCCGTCGTACACCACGTGCGCGCCCTCGCCACCGGTCAGGTCCCGCACCCGTTCCTCGAAGCCGCCGCCGCTGGAGACGATGACGTGGTCGGCCCCGGCCTCCTTCGCGACCGGCACCTTCTCCTCCCGCGAGACCAGGCCGATGACGATGCCGCCCCTCGCTCTGATCAGCTGGGTCAGGAGGAGCCCCACTCCCCCGGCGGCGGCGTGCACCACCGCCGTGTCACCCGGCCTGATCCGGTGGGTCTCGGTGGTGAGATGGTTCGCGGTGAGACCCTGCATCATCACCGCCGCCGCCGTCTCGTCATCCACGTTCTCCGGGACGCGCACCAGCGACTCCGCCGGGATGGCGAGTTGCTCCGCGTAGCTGCCCCGGTGGTAGTACCAGGCGACCCGGTCACCGGCGGTGAAGCCCTCCACGCCGTCGCCGAGGGCGGTGACGTACCCCATGCCCTCGACCCCCACGATCGCGGGAATGGTCCAGCCGGGAGCGGGCCCTGTCCGGACGCCGACGTCCATGTAGTTCACCCCGGCGACGCCGAGCCGGACGAGCACCTCTCCCGGCCGGGGCGCGGGATCGGGCAACTCGGTCCGGATCATGACCTCGGGACCGCCGTACTCGCTGATACGCATGGCATGCATGGGAAACCCTCGTCTCTCGTCGCCATGCGGCACGCCATCCGGCACCGCATCCCGGGACGATGACAAGGTAGTGAGCGGAAAATGGACCAGCAAGTCCAGAAGTCCTGCTCAACGCATGGGGGGCGCCCCCCGCACGAACGAATCACCCGCCGGCGGGCCCGCCGCGCTCCACCAGCCGCCCGCCGGACAGCTCCAGCCAGCGGCCCACCTTGATCTCCGCGAGGAACCGCTCGTCGTGGCTGACCACCACGAAGGCCCCTTCGTACGCGCCGAGCGCGCTCTCCAACTGGCCGACGCTGACCAGATCGAGGTTGTTCGTGGGCTCGTCCAGCAGCAGGAGCTGGGGAGCGGCATCCGCGCACAACACGCAGGCCAGCGTGGCGCGCAGGCGTTCGCCGCCCGAGAGCACCCCGACCGGCAGGTGGGCGCGCGAGCCCCGGAACAGGAAACGGGCGAGCAGGTTCATCCGTTCCGCCTCCTGCATGCCGGAGGCGAACGCGGACAGGTTCTCGGCCACGGTGCGCTCGACGTCGAGCAGGTCGAGTCGCTGCGACAGGTAGGCGACCCGGCCGTCGGCCCGCCGGATGGTGCCGTCGTCCGGCTCCAGCTCACCGCTGATCATGCGGAGCAAGGTGGACTTGCCCGCGCCGTTGGGGCCGATCAGCGCGATGCGCTCGGGCCCGCGGATCTCCAGGTCGACGCCGGGCTCGGTGAACAAGCCGCGCGCCTGCAGGCGTTCGCCGAGGAAGACCGTGCGCCCCGCGGGCACGTTGGTCCCGGGTAGCTGCAGCGCGATCCGCTGGTCGTCACGGACGGCACGGCCCGCCTCTTCGAGCCGGGCCCTCGCGTCGCTGACGCGGGCGAGGTGTGTCTGGCCTGCCCGCCCGGCCGACTCCTGGGCGCCGCGCTTCATGTTCCCGGCGAAGATCCTCGGCAGGCCGGCGTTCTTGAGGTTGCGGGCGGCGTTGCCCGCCCGGCGGTCGGCCCGCTCGCGGGCCTGCTGCAGCTCCCGCTTCTCGCGCTTCAGCTCCTGCTCGGCGCTTCGCACGCTCCGCTCGGCGGCCTCCTGCTGCGTGCGCACCGCCTCCTCGTACGCCGTGAAGTTCCCGCCGTGGAAGCGCACCTCGCCCCGGTCCAGCTCGGCGATGCGGTCCATGCGGTCGAGCAGGGCCCGGTCGTGGCTGACCACGAGCAGACAGCCGTTCCACTCCCCCAGCACGTCGTAGAGCCTGCGCCGCGCATCGAGGTCGAGGTTGTTCGTGGGCTCGTCCAGCAGCAGGACGTCCGGCCGCTTGAGGAACTGCGCGGCCAGGCCGAGCGACACCACCTGGCCGCCGCTCAAGGTGCGCAGGGACCGGTCGAACGCGAGGCCGCCGAGGCCGAGCCGGTCGAGCTGGGCCCGGGTGCGCTCCTCGATGTCCCAGTCGTTGCCGATGGTGGCGAAGTGCTCCTCGCTCGCGTCGCCCGACTCGATGGCGTCCAGCGCGGCGATGACAGGGGCGATGCCAAGCACCTCGGCCACGGTCGGATCGCCCGGCTCGGGCCCTGAGCGGGGCCCCGAGATGGTCAGCGTCTGCGGCAGGTAACCGAGCACGCCCTCGACGGACACGCCGCCGCCTTGGGGCCGGTGTTCGCCGGCGATCAGCTTGAGCAGCGTGCTCTTGCCCGCGCCGTTCGGGGCGACCAGGCCCGTACGGCCGGCGGCCACGGTGAAGGACAGGCCGGTGAAGACCGGGGTGTCGTCGGGCCAGGAGAAGGACAGGTCGGAGACGATGATGAACGCGTCGGACATGCGAGAGGACCTCGTAGGAGAACGCGGGGCGCGCCGAAGCCGCCCGGCAGAAGGGGACAGGGATTCGGGAACGACGACCGGGGCCACATCGGCGGCGGTCATAGCGCCTGCCGGGGCCCGTCACTCTCCGGTATCACCCGGAGATGTCGTCGTCACCTGCCACGTCTGGTCTCCTCGTCCGGTCACAAGTGCCCTACACCATAGCAGCCGCCGGAACCCACGCGCCGCCCTCCCTCCGGCGGCACCGCCAGGTGAGGACCGGCCGGGACCGGCACGCTCGAATGCCGCGGCATCGCCGACGACGAAGGATGGGCGGCCTGCGCGCGCTCAGGTTTCGGCACGGGCCAGGTCGCCGATCGCGGCGAACCCTTCGCGCTGCAGCTCGACCAGATCGCGGGTCTCGCCGGGGGCGATCCACCGGGTGAAGCCCGTCTTGAACACCAGAACGACCAGCTCACCGGCCAGGCAGGCGGTCACGTCGGCGACGCCGCGCGCGACGAGCGCGGCGGTCACGGCGTGGGAGAGCTTCGCCAGCTTGAGCAGCTCGCGCTCGCGCAGCTGCTCGTTCGCCATGATGATCTCGTTCCTGGTGCGGGCGTAGTCCCGGCCCCGCTCGTCCTGCAGGGCCCGGCCCCCGGCATCGAGCGCCGCGACGAGCGGGCCGGCGGGCGGCGCCCCCGCCGGGGCGCCGGCGATCGCGTCGACGAAGACCTTCTCCAGCACGCTCTCCCCGGCGAACAGCACCTCGCGCTTGTCCGCGAAATGACGGAAGAACGTGCGCTCGGTCACCCCGGCCCGCACGGCGATCCCGGCCACGGTCGTCGCCTCGAAGCCGTCTTCGGCGAACAGCTCCATCGCCGCCCGTTGCAGACGCTCTGACGCCCCAGGTGCCCAACGTGCCATGTCCGGATCGTAGCCGCAACGAAGGTGATGACAGAGGCTGACATCAGCGCTAGGCTCAGCGATGTCAGCGTCTGACATCACTGGAAAGCGAGCACACCATGCACGTCTTCGTCACCGGCGCGTCCGGGTTCATCGGCCGCGCCGTCGTCGCCGAGCTCATCGCCGCCGGTCACGCCGTGACCGGCCTGGCCCGCTCCGACGCCTCGGCCTCCGTCGTCAAGGACCTCGGGGCGGACGTCCGCCGCGGCGACCTCGACGACCTCGACCAGATCCGCGAGGGCGCGGACGCGGCCGACGGCGTGGTCCACCTCGCGAACAAGCACGACTGGACCCGCCCCGAGGTCTCCAACGGCGCCGAACGGGCCTCGGTGCGGGCCATCAGCGACACGCTCGCCGGGTCCGATCGCCCGTTCGTGCTCGCGAGCGGCCTCGCCATGCCCGGCCTCGGCCGTCCGGCGACAGAGCGGGATCCGAATCCGGCGGTCGGTCCCGACTCACCGCGCGGCGGCGCCGAGAACCTCGCCCTGACCTACGCCGACCGTGGCGTACGCGTCGTCCCCGTCCGCTTCGCCCCAACCGTCCACGGCGAGGAGGACCACGGCTTCATCTCCATCGTCGCGCGGGCCGCCCGGCGACGCGGAGCCTCCGCCTACCCCGGCGAGGGACGCAACCGCTGGCCCGCCGTCCACCGGTCCGACGCCGCCCGCCTGGTCCGGCTCGGGCTCGAGAACGCCCCCGCGGGCACGATCCTGCACGCCGCCGCCGAGGAAGGCGTGCCCGTCCGGCGGATCGCCGAAGCACTCGCCGACCGCCTCGGCGTGCCGGCGACGTCTGTCCCGGCGGAGCGGCTCGCCGACGAGATCCTGTTCGTCGGCCGGTTCCTGTCCGCCGACATCCCCGCCACGAGCACGATCACGTGCGACCTGCTCGGCTGGCGGCCCACCGGCCCCACCCTCCTGGAGGACATCGCCGCAGGCCACTACGACCAGCCCTGACCCCGCCGTCCCGCGTCTCCCACGCGAAGGAGGAGCCGCGCCGTCAGGTGTCGAAGCGGCGGCGGGCGCCCTCGATGTGACCGAGGTACCGGTGGGTCCAGCCGCAGATCAGGTCGACCGTTCCGCGCAGGGCTCGGCCCGGCTCGGTGAGGGTGTACTCGACCCGCGGCGGCACTGTGGGGTGCGCCTTTCGCTCGGCCAGGCCGTTGCGCTCCAGCATGCGCAGATTCTGGGTGAGCATCTTGTGGCTGATGCCCTCGACCTCGTTCCGCAGCTCGCTGAAGCGCAGGGTGCGCTCACCGAGAGCCTCGATGATCAGCAACGCCCACTTGTTGGCGACATCCGAGAAGATCTCCCGTGCCAGGGAGTCGGCGCGCCTCAGGTCCACGTCGTCGCCGGACGAGCCGTTGAACTGCTTGGTCACCATCAGGTTCCCCAGTCACTGAAAAGTGCGTTCTTCCACGTCAGCCGACACTCTCCTATGGTTCCCGGGTAACTGCAAGAGAGCACGGGGGTCCCGGTCCGGCGGATGCGGGCCCACGGGCACCCGGACAAGGGGGCGTACGAAATGGCCATCACCCTGGTGAACCCCAGCGGACTGCCCGAGATCGAGGTCTACCGGCAGGTGTCCGTCGCGTCGGGATCGCGGCTGGTCTTCATCGCCGGGCAGGTCGCCTGGGACGCCGAGGGGACCACGGTCGGCGCGGGCGACCTGACCGCGCAGGTCGAGCAGTGCTACCTCAACATCGCCACCGCCCTGGCCGAGGTCGGCGGTTCCTTCGACGACGTGGCGAAACTGACCGTCCACGTCGTCGACTGGACTTCCGGCAAGATGCCCTCGCTCCTGGAGGGCATCTCGCGGGCGGCCGCGAAGCTGGGGGTCACCCCGGTCCCACCGGCCACCCTGCTGGGGGTCGCGGCGCTGGACGTACCCGACCATCTGGTCGAGATCGAAGCCATCGCGGTCCTCGACTGAGCCACCGACCGCCGATCGAAGGCTCCGAGGAGTTCCTGGCGGCTCACCAGGACATCCGGGGAAAATACACACCGTTATAGACCTTCGCCGAACGGTGACAGGGCGGGCCCGGACGATGAGTTTCCGCGCCGCCGCCGGTCACCACTGTCATGACAACCTTCGCGCTCATCCATGGCGGCGGCGGCAGCGCCTTCGACTGGCACCTGCTCGAAGCCGAGCTCCGCGGCCGCGGGCATGACACGATCGCGGTGAACCTGCCCGTGTCCGATCCGCGGGCGGGGCTCTGGGACTACGCGGATGCCGTCGTCGAGGCGGTCGGCGAGCGCCGGCCCCTCGTGGTGGTGGCTCATTCGTGGGGCGGCTTCGTGGGCCCGCTCGTCTGCGCGCGTGCGGGAGCCGCGGCGCTCGTGCTGGTGACCGCCATGATCCCGAGCCCCGGCGAGGCGCCGGACGACTGGTGGGAGCGCAGCGGCCGAGCCTCGTCAGACATCGACGACGACTACGAGCTCTACCTGCACGACGTTCCGCGCGAGCTGGCCGAGCGGGTGCTGGCCCACGACGGCGCGCTCGCGGAGACGATGAGCATGGAGCGGGCGTGCCGCGAGCCCTGGCCACTGGCCGCCTGGCCGGACGTTCCGACGCGATACCTGCTCTGCCGCGACGATCGGCTGTTCACCCCCGACTTCGTGCGCCGCCATGTCAAGGAGCGGCTCGGCATCACCCCGGACGAGATGCCCGGCAGCCACATGGTGATGTTGTCGCGCCCGGCCGAGCTGGCCGACTATCTGGTCCAGGTCCGGCCGTGAGGCCGGAGACCCGGCCTCACGGGCGGATGCCCGTCAGGTGAGGCCCGCGTCGTGGGCGAGGAGCGCGATCTGGGTGCGGTTGCCCAGGTCGAGCTTGGTCAGGATGCTGGAGACGTGGGCCTTCACCGTCGTGATGCCCATGGCGAGGTCGGCGGCGATGTCGGCGTTCGTCCTGCCCCGGCCGATCGCCAGCGCCACCTCCTGCTCGCGCGGGGTGAGGGCGGCCAGCGCGGCGCGGGCCCGCTCGTACGCCCCGGCCTGGGCGACGGTGCGGTCCATCAACCGCCTGGTGATGCCCGGGGACAGGATCGGGTCACCCGCCGCGACCCGCGTGATCGCCTCCACGATCTGCGGTGGCGAGGTGTCCTTGAGCAGGAACCCGGCGGCACCGGCGCGCAGCGCGTGCAGGACGTTCTCGTCGGTGTCGAACGTGGTCAGCACGATCACCTCGGGCGGCCGGGCGCGGGCACGCAGCCGGCGGGTCGCGGTGATGCCGTCCACGCGGGGCATGCGCAGATCCATCAGGACGACGTCGGGGGCGTGGGCGTCGGTCGCGGCGATGGCCTCCTGGCCGTCGCCCGCCTCGGCGACGACGGTGATGCCGGCCGCGCCGTCGAGCATCATGGAAAGGCCGGCGCGGACCAGGGCGTCGTCGTCTACCAGGAGCACGCGGATCACGCCGGCCATGGTAGCCGGGCCTGGAGCCGGAACTCTCCCCCGGTGCTCTGGTGGTCCAGCTGCCCGCCGGCCAGGCGTACCCGCTCGGTGAGCCCGACCAGGCCGAGCCCGCTGCCCGGCGCGAGGGGGGCCGCGTCCGCCGGGGGCAGCGGGTTGCGTATGTCGATCAGCAGGGGCGTGCCGGGGGCGCCGCGCAGCAGCACCTCGATCGGCTGGCCCGGGGCGTGTTTGCGGGCGTTGGTCAGCCCTTCCTGCACGACGCGGTACGCGGTCTGCGACGCGGCCGCCGGCAGGGCGGCGACGTCGGTGACCTCCTCGTGGAGCCGTACCGCCTGGTCGGCCCGCCGGGCGTCGGTGATCAGGCCGGGCAGGTCGGCCAGGTCCGGCCGGGGCCGCAGCTCGTCCGGCTGGTCGTCCTGCTCGCGGAGCAGGCCGATCACCTGGCGCAGCTCCTCCAGCGCCTGGTGCACGCCGGCGCGGATCACCCCGGCGGCCCGGGCGAGCTGTTCAGGGGAGGAGTCGGGACGGAATTCCAGGGCCCCCGCGTGGGTGGCCACCAGGGAGAGGCGGTGGGCCAGCACGTCGTGCATGTCTCTGGCGAGCCGGCGGCGTTCGGCCATGCGGGCCTCGGCGATCCGCCTGCCCTGCTCGGCCTCGGCGCGGCGGGCGCGTTCGCGCAGGGACTCCAGCAGGGCGCGGCGGGAGCGGGCGAGCGCGCCCCAGCCGAGCAGCGCGCCGTAAGCGACGCAGATCAGCAGCAGCCACCAGCCGAAGGAGATGCCGGAGTTCGGCCGCCACAGCCCCTGGACCACGTGGGCCGCGATGCCCGCCCCCGTCACCGCCGCCGCGACGGGGAACCGCCTGCGCTGGGCCACCTGCAGCGCCCCCATCGAAGCCGCGGGCGTGGCCACCGGGGAGAGCGTGGCCAGGAGGGTGGCCGCCAGCGCCCCGGAGGCCGGCCAGCGCAGCTGGGCGAGCGCGGCGGCCAGGCTCACCGCCGCGACCGCGAGGTCCAGCCCCCAGGTGGGCCGGCCCGCCAGGCTCCACAACGACACCGCGGTCAGCGCGCCCATCACGCTGAGCACGCCGGCGACCGCGACCAGGTGCGGGGGTCGAATCTCGTTCACCGGCCCAGGCTAATCTCCGGTACGGCGGAGCCATCACCTACCAAAGTCGGACCCGTGCCCCACCGGTGAAGGAGATGGTGCGACCGCGCGCCCGATGTGGCGGACCGGGCCGGCGGGCGAGGCTGACGGCATGAACATCTCCGTCAGAAGACTTCTGCTCACCGTGATCGGCGCCCCCGCGGCCGCCATGTCCGTCTGGGCCGTGGCGGTACCGGTGGCAGGAACGGCGCTGACCGTGCGGACGGGCGCCGCCACGCAGCAGGTGGGGCCGGTGGCGATCGTGGTGGCGAGCATCGTGGCCGGGCTCGCCGGCTGGGGGCTGCTGGCCGTTCTCGAGCGGTTCGTGTCCCGGCCCGGCCGCGTATGGGCGATCGTCGCGCTGGCCGTGCTCGCCCTGTCCCTCTTCGGGCCGGTCGGCAGCGCCGTCGGTGCCGCGGCGACGCTGGTGCTGATCCTGTTGCACCTGGTCGTCGGCACCGTGCTCGTTCCGGGGCTGGCGCGGCGCTGAACGCTCCCGCGGGTCCCGCCGGCGGAAAACGAGTTTCCGTCGCGCCGGCCACGGCCTACGCTCGACGGCACCAGGCACGAGGAGGTCCGGCGATGAGCGGCGGGTTCGCATCGCCGGAGCCGCTGCCCGGCTACCTCTTCCGGCCCTGTGCGGGCGGCGACGACCACGGCGCGATGGCCGCCGTGCGGCGGGGCTGCGCGGCACGGGATCGGATCGACGCGCGGTCGGTGGTCGAGGGACTCCCCACAGCAGCCGAGATCGCGGACTCCTGCGCGGCGCTGACCAGCGCGTCCGACAACCAGGTCCTGGTGGAGCACGACGGTGACGTCGTCGGCTATACGTCGATCACGTGGTGGGAGGAGCAGGACGGCACGTGGCTGTACCTGCACCGTGGCCACCTGCTGCCCGGCCACCGAGGCCGAGGCGTGGGCTCGGCCATGCTCGATTGGGCCGAGACCCGTATCCGCCGGCTCGTTCGAGAGCACGGCACCACGCGGACGGCCGTGTTCGGCGCCAACGCCACGGCTCATGAGCTCGAGGCGACGGCGTTGCTCCTCGACGCCGGGTACCGGCGTGTCTTCAGCCTGGTGGAGCTGGATCTGCCGGACCTGCGTCACCTGCCCGGCGGCAGGCGCGTGCCCGGTGGCATCCGGCTCGGCGCCGTCGGACCGGACAGCTTCCACGCGGCATGGCGGACCGTGGTCGACGCGTACGCGGATGCCGACTTCACCGAGAGGTGGACGTTCGAGGGCTTCCTCGCCACGGCCGACCCGGCCTGCTGGCGGGGCGCCTGGGCCGGGGACCGCATGGTCGGCGTCGCCCTGTGCTCCGTCCGCCGGCGGGACCAGGCAGCGGTGGGCGAAGTGGAGGAGCTGAGCGTCCGGGCCGGGTCGAGACGTCAGGGACTCGGCCGGGCCCTGCTGCTGGACGGGTTGCGGTGCCTGCGGGAGCACGGAGCCGAGACCGCCCGGTTGTACACCGGCACGTCGAACCCGTACCGCTCGTACGACCTCTACGAGAGCGCGGGCTTCCGGCGCCAGACCGAGCACGTCCGCTATCGCAAGCCGATCGACCACCTGCCGGGGTCCGGACAGCCTCGCGAGGTTCGGCGATGATGGGACCATGGACAACGCGGTTCGTGACTACATCGACGCGATCGACCCCGCGTACCGGCCGCTGTTCGACCGGCTGCACCGCCTGATCCTGGAGGTGTGTCCCGACGCCGCCGTGGTGCTGTCCTACAGGATGCCCACCTACCAGGTCGGGCGTCGCCGCCTCCACGTCGGCGTGTGGCGGCACGGCGTGTCCCTCTACGGCTGGGGCCAGGACCGCGTCACTGACTTCGTCGCCCGCCATCCGCAGCTCCAGACCAGCAAGGGAACCATCCGGATGCGTCCCGCCGATGCCGCCGTCATCACCGACGACGAGCTCCGCGACCTGATCCGCGCCGCGCTGGACGTCTGAAGCCGCCTCAGCCGCAGGCCTTCCCCGTGGTGCCGCTGCCCTTGTTGGCGCGGCCGATCCCGTTCGTCACGCTGCCCGTGGCCTTGGCGCAGACGCCGCTGGGGGCGTAGACCATGTTGCCCCAGTGGTGGCCGCCGTTGCCGGCGCGGTAGGTGAACGACCTGCTCTTGGAGCTGGTGGAGACCGTGATCTGGCCGGTCGCGTGCTTGGACACCCTCGCCTCGCCCCAGTTGGTGCCGCAGCGGCGGGAGTAGTAGAGCCGGATCGTGCCCAGGCTGTCACCGACCTCGTTCTTCAGCGAGGCCTTCTTCCCGGTGTACACCTTGGAGGCGGCACACCCGCTCCTGTAGGGGTCCTTCCCGTCGTACGGGTGGGCGCTGGCCGGTCCCGCGGTCAGCAGGAGTGTCGAGATCGCCGTGACGGACACCGCAGCCGCTGCTACGTGGAGCTTCATGTCGGATCGACTCCTTATGGTGAGGCGGGCGTGGGATCGCCCGAGGTTCTTGTGGTGGTGGTTCGCCGGGATGGCGGCGCCCGGGGATCAGCAGTCCTTGCTGATGTTGGTGAGGTTCTCGGCCAGGCCCTTGCGGAACTTCTTCTTGCCCTTGGTCCCGCCGTTCGTGGCGAGGCACTCCGTCCTCGTCCCTGCGGGGCCTTTGAAGTGCAGCTTGGCGTACACCCGGTGGGAGCAGTGGTTGTTGAAGTAGACCGTCGTGGAGGAGTTGCCGTTCGTCCAGGAGTAGTTGGTCTTCTTCCCGCTGGGCTTGATGCAGGCGGTGCTGTCCCGCTGGGCGGCCACGGCCGTCGCGGTGGTGACCGTCCCCGCCGTCCCCGCCGTGGCGGCCGTGGCGGGTGCGGACAGCAGCGCCAGTGCGGCGCCGCAACCCGCCAGGACCGGGGTCAGCTTCTTGCCATTCAATTTCTCGTCCTTTCTCTCCACGCGAAAACGAACATTGACGGAATCGCTTTCGGCCAGTACGGCGCAGCACGGAAACAGGCGCCGGGCCGGGCGAAGGGGGGAGTGGTTCCGACTATGCCGGGTACGGTCGGGCGGCGGCAACCGGCATTCGTCTGAGAATTGTCCAAACATTGTCCAGCCGCCGGCTTGGACAATGGAATGGCAGCTCGGCGCTCTGCTGTTCATGCCGGTGGCGCGCCAGGAAAACAGCCGGCTCCGCCGCGGGCATCGGACAATAGCCGCTTGCCGGTGACGGTGGAGAACGCGTTACTCGCGTTTATTCACTTCGGCACGGCACGCGTCGGCACAGGCGACGCCGGCCCGCGGATGCTGTTGGTCGCGTCCTTCGTCATCGATGACCTCTCAGGAGAGGATCGGGTTGGGTCCGGCGGGCAGGACGAGCGTCTGCTCGCGCGCCGGCGTCGGGCGCGGGCCGGTGTTCATCGACGAGTGAGCGGGATCTCGGACCCGACGCGGGTCAGCTTCTCGGGGTTGCGGACGTAGTAGAGGCCGGTGATGCGGGCCTCGTCCTCGAGGCCGTCCTCGACGCTGATCGCCAGCACGCCGTCGAGTTCGCCGTCCAGTCGCAGGACGATTGCCGGGTTGCCGTTGACCACGGTCGGAGCGGTGGTGATCGTGCCTTTGTACCTGCCGATACCGCCGACGATCAGGCGGCCCACCTTCCGGGCGCCGATGACCGGCTGCAACGCGGCCTGCTTGACCCCGCCGCCGTCGGCCACCAGGACGACCTCAGGGGCGAGCACGTCGAGCAGGCCCTGCAGGTCCCCGGTCTCGACCGCACGCTGGAACGACTCCAGAGCCGCCCGGGTCTTGCTCGCAGACACCGCCTCGCGCGGGCGCCGGGCGCTGACGTGCCGGCGCGCGCGGTGGGCGATCTGGCGGACGGCCGCGGGGCTCTTGCCGACGGCGGCCGCGATCTCGTCGTAGCCGACGTCGAAGACCTCGCGCAGGACGAAGACGGCGCGCTCGGTGGGTGACAGCGTGTCGAGGACGAGCATGAGCGCCATCGACACGCTCTCGGCGAGCTCGGCGTCGTCGGCCACGTCCGGCGCGGTGAGCAGCGGTTCTGGCAGCCAGGGACCGACGTAGGCCTCCTTGCGGCGCGTCATCGTGCGCAGCCGGTTGAGCGACTGCCGGGTCGTGATCTTGACCAGGTAGGCGCGCTGGTCGCGCACCTGACCGAGGTCGGCTCTCATCCACCGCAACCAGGTCTCCTGGAGGACGTCCTCGGCGTCCGCCGCCGACCCGAGCATCTCGTAGGCGACGGTGAAGAGCAGATTGCGATGGGCGACGAAGGCCTCGGTCGCCGGATCAGTGGTGTGGTCGCTCATGCCTCGACTCCTCTCCGTCGTGGCACGCGTTCGCGTGTGTCACCACGGTATGGTCCTCTCGCCGGTAGCCGGCCGGCCGCCCCGGCGGCCGGACGGGATCGCGAGCGGGACCGTTCAGCGGGTGGCCAGCGCATCGCCGTGCCTGGCCTGGAGCACCTGCCCGCGCTTGGTGTCCTTGGCCCAGCCCGGGAAGTTCAGCGAACCGGGCTTGCGTGCCTGGTGCGCGAGCTGCCAGAGGATGCCCTTGCAGATGGACTCCTTGATCATCGCGCCGGGGCGGCCGCCGATGTGGAGGCCCATCGCGACGTCGTCCCTGTGGGCGAGCTGCATGATGCCGGCCCTGCGCCCCAGGCTGATGCACTGCGAGACGAGCGCCATGGCCAGGGGCGCGGGAGACCCGCCCGCGATCCGGCTGAGCACCGTGTCGGCGGCGTGCGGGCCCAGCTGGACCGCGGCCTGGCAGCTCATCCGGAACGGCAGGTCCGACGGCGCCGCCGCGTCGCCGGCCGCGACGATGCGCGCGTCGTCCACGCTGGTCAACGTCTCGTCCGTACGCAGCCGGCCCAGGGCGTCGGTGCTCAGCCCGCTGCGGACGGCCAGGTCGGGCACGCCGAAGCCGGCCGTCCAGATGGTCACGTCGCTCGGCAGTTCGCGGCCGTCGCCGAGCCGCACGGCGTCAATGGTCACGGCCGTCACCGTCGTGCCGGGGCCGTCGAGCACGGTGACGCCGAGCTTGGCCAGCTGCCTGGCGACGGAACGCCGCCCCCGCGGGTGCAGGTAGGGGCCGAGCACCCCGCCGCACACCAGGGTCACGGCGCGGCCGGCCTCCGCCAGCTCGGCGGCGGTCTCGATGCCCGTCGGACCGGCTCCCACAACGGTGACCGCGGCCGTGGCGGGCGCGGCGCCGAGGTGCTCCCGCAGCCGCCGCGCCTCCTCCAGAGTGGCGATCGAGTAGGCGAACTCGGCCGCTCCCGGCACATCCGGATCGGCGCTGCCGCTGCCCACCGCGTAGATCAGGTAGTCGTAACCGGCCGTGTCGCCGCTCGCCAGCATCACGCGGCGCCCGGCCGCGTCGATCCGGGTCACGGTGTCGATCACCAGCCCGACGCTCCCGGCCAGAACGTCCCGGTAGTCGGCGACCGCGCCATGGGACCCGCCCACCAGCTGGTGCAGGCGGATCCGCTCGACGAAGCTCGGACGCGGGTTGACCAGGGTCACCGTCACGTCGTCGCGCTGCGTGAGTCGATTGGCGGCCAGGACGCCGGCGTATCCGCCGCCGATCACGACGACCTGGGCGTTCTCGCTCATGGTGCCTCCCTCATGCCAGTGGTGTTCGGCATAGGACACCGCCGGCGCCGGCGTTGTGACCTTGGTGTGAGACAGATCACTCCCTGGAAACGAGGCGGCTCGGGGACGTCGCGGCATCTCCGCCGGTGCTCGTCATGCGGTCGCCAGCAGCACGATCGTGGTCGCGCTGGTGAGCAGTGCCAGCAGTACGGGGGCCGCCGCGTGGGACCGGTGCTGCCGGCGGGAGAAGTCCCTGGCGCGCAGGTGGTAGCCGATGGCCCCCAACAGGAGCAGGGTGAGGCCGCTCGCCGCCGCGACGGCGAGCGGCCGGGCCCATGTGCCCGCGACGAGCCCGAGGGAGCCGGCGATCTCCAGCAGCCCGATCGACCGGGTCATGGCCGGGCCCACGCCGAGGCGCAGCATGTTGGCGCTGACCTGGGGGCGTAGCAGGGTCTTCTGGATGCCGGCGAGGAGGAAGACGAGAGCGACCAGCGCGCTCAGGATGATCGCCGTGACGGACATGGGATGCCTCTCTCATAGAAAACGAACGTTCTTTCACTATGGTGAGAGCGATCGAGTTGTCAAGGACGAATGTTCGTTCTACCTTGAGGTTCCATGGCCCGCATGCCCAAAGAACACCTGGAGGCCCGGCGCCGCCAGATCCTCGACGCCGCCCGGCAGTGCTTCATCCGCAACGGCTTTCACGCCACGTCCATGCAGGACATCCTGGCCGAGGCCGACCTGTCGGCGGGCGCCGTCTACCGGTACTTCAAGAGCAAGGACGACATCATCGCGGCGACCGCCTCCGAGGCCCTCGCCGAGTTGGCCGCGGCGTTCGAGGCGGACGAGTCGGCCGCACCGCCCGGCCTGGACGACATCGTCGACGTCGTGCTGCAGGTGGACCGCCCGCCGCTGTCCGGCTCGCGGGAGTCCGCGCAGTTCCTCGTCCAGGTGTGGGCCGAGGCGCTGCGCTCACCGCTGCTGCGCACGAAGCTCCAGACCGTCATGGAGGAGGCCCGGCGGGTGGTCGGAGGGCTGGTGGCGCGCCATCAGCGGCATGGGCTGCTCTCCGGCGACGTCCCGGCCGAGCAGGTGGCGGAGGTCCTGATGGCGCTGGTGGACGGCTTCCTGGTGTCACGGGCGGTGTACGGCCACGACGGCCCCGCGGACTCGGCGGCCTTCCGCAACGGCCTGCGCGCCCTGATGTCGACGCCGGACCGGGCCGGCGGATAGCGAAAGAACGTTCGCTCTTGACCGTTGGACACGCTTGTGCTGTCCTGAAAGAACGATCGTTCGTTTTTGGAGGAGCAGTGACCGTCGGAGAAGACGTCCTCATCGTCGGCGCGGGGCCGACCGGCCTGGTGCTGGCGATCGAGCTGGCCCGCAGAGGAGTGGTGCCTCGCGTCATCGACGCGGGAGCCGCGGACCACCGGGAGAGCCGGGCGGTGTCCATCGTGGCCCGGACCCTCGAAGTCCTCGACGACCTCGGGCTGGCCGAGGACGCCCTCGAACGCGGCATACCGCTGCACGCGCTGAACTTCTACCAGGGCACCACGACGCTCGCCGAGATGGACGTCACGGCCGTGGACTCCCCGTTCCCTTACGACCTGTGCATCCCGCAGTGGCAGACGGTCAGCCTGCTGCGCGAACGTGTGGAGGAGCTCGGAGTCTCCATCGAATGGGGCACCCGCCTGCTGGACCACGAGGCGGGTGAACACCGCGTCACCGTGGACCTCCAGCACGCCGACGGCCGCCGCGAACGCTGCGCGACCAGGTGGTTGATCGGGGCGGACGGCGCGCACAGCACCGTCCGCGAGACGGCCGGCATCGGCAGGCAGCGGGCCGACCTGCAGCGCGCATTCATCCTGGGTGACGTCGCCGCCGACTGGCCGCTGACGCGCGACCGCTTCCACGTCTACTTCGCCCGATCGGGGCTGGTCGCGGTCTTCCCCATGGCGGGGGGCTACTGGCGGATCCTGGCCAACACGGCCGGCACGGCCAACACGGCCGGCACAACCACGGCCGGCACAACCAGCACGGGCGGCACCGCCGGATCGCCGCCGGCGGCACCCGGCCTCGACGACTTCAGCGCCCTGGTCGCCGACCGTACGCCGCTGGACTCGCGCCTGCGCGATCTGCAGTGGAGCTCGTCGTTCGTGGCCCGCGAGAGCCTGGCCGAGCGTCTGCGCGACGGCCGTGTCCTGCTCGTCGGAGACGCCGCGCACAACCACAGCCCGGTGGGCGGGCAGGGCATGAACACCGGCATGCAGGACGCGTACAACCTGGGCTGGAAACTCGCTCTCGTCGTCACCGGCGACGCCGCCGAGACCCTCCTGGACAGTTACCACGCCGAACGCCGGCCCGTGGCCAGGGCCGTGGTCGACGCCACCTCGACCACGACCAAGGTCGTCACCGGCGGCACCCTGGTCGCCCGCAGAGCCAGACGGCACGCGCTGCGGCTGCTCGGCCGGCTCAACCCCGTGCAACAGCGGTTGTCCAACGCCTTCGGCGAGCACCTGGTCCACTACCGCGACAGCCCTCTGGTCTTCCAGCGCTGGACCGAGTCCCCGGCCAGGGCCTGGAACGACCTCGCCGACGCAGGCCCGCAGCCGGGGGACGTGATGCGCGACGTCCACCTCGAAAGGCGCGACGGCCCGGTGGCGCTGCGGCACCTGCTGCGCGGACCGGGGCATCACCTGCTGCTGTTCGCCGCCGACACCACCGACCCCGCCACCCTGGCGGCCTGGCGATCGGCGGCGTGCGCGGCGATGGCCGGGCACGGTGAAGCCCACCTCATCACGCGCGGCCACCTGCCACCCGGCCTGGCCGGCGGCGTCGCCGCGGACCCGCGCAGCCAGGCGCACAACCGCTACGGCGTGCGCCGGCCGAGCCTTTACCTCATCCGCCCGGACAAGTACGTCGGCTACCGGGGTGACAGCGCCGACCTCGCGGCCGTGGACGACTACTTCCTGGCCCTGACCGCCCCGCACGCCGTACGGACGGTTTGATAGAACGGCGGGGATGTCCTGACGGCGGCGGCGTTCCCGCACCGGCGTTGACCGCCGTGGTGCCCGCCGCCTGGTTGCGCGCCGCGGGTGCGGGGACGGTCACGGGCGTCGCGCCCGAGAGCGAAGGCGCGCCTCGGCGAAACGACGTCAGGGGCGGGCGTCCTCCGGTGGGCGCCCGCCCCGGCTGTCACTGCTCGACGTTGGCGTTGTACTTCTGGATGGGCGTCTGCAGCGTGGCGGCGGCGTTCTGCATCGCCTGCTCGGCCGGAGTCCGAGGCTCCTGCCCCGCCCCGGCGGGCACGGCCTGCTCGAGACCGACCTCGGCCGCCTTCCTGGCCTCGGGCATGACGCCGAGGAGGCAGCCCGACGTGGCCGCCGACGGCTGCTGGGCGCGCAGTTGCGTCACCGCGACCTGGAAGTTGGGGTTGTCGTTCGCCTTGGCCTGCGGGTTGACCGGCACGTAGCCGGTCGCCTCGTGCCACTTCGCCTGCTGCTCAGGCGTGTTGGAGAACTTCACGAACTCCCAGGCGGCCCGCTTCTCCGCGTCGGTGTGCCCGACCGCGTTGATCCACAGGGAGGCGCCGCCGATGATCGTGCCACCGCTGGAGGACTCGGACACCTTGGGGAACGGGGCGGTCTTCAGCTCGAACTTGCCCTTCGCGGCCTCGGTGTAGCCGCCGAGGGCGGAGGTCGACTCCAGGTGCAGGGCGATCGTCCCGGTCTTGAACGCGTTCTGGGCCTGGTCGGTCGGCCGGCCGGTGTTGGTGGCGTAGCCCTCCTTCACCAGGTCGCCCAGCCACTGGGCGAACTTGGGCCCGGCGCCGGTGCCGAAGTTCACCTTGGTGGCCAGGCCGTTCCTGCCGTTGCCGTTGTCGCAGTACTCGGCGTTGTCCTGGGCGGTCAGCTGCTCGACGAACCAGCCGTAGAGCGCGGCGTTGAAGCCGAACTGCGTGACCGTGCCGCCCTCCTTGACGGTGAGCTTCTTCGCCCACTCGCCGACCTCGTCGAGCGTGGCCGGCGGCTTGTCCGGGTCGAGCCCGGCCTTCTTCACGGCGTCCGCGTTCATGTAGAGCAGCGGCGCCGAGGAGTTGAACGGCATCGACCAGAGCTTGTTCTTGATCGTGTAGTAGCTGGCGATGTTGGGCTCGATGTTCGCGTTCTGGTCGAACTTGTCCAGCTCGATGAACTTGTACATCGGGACGACCTGCTGGGAGTCGTACATGAACCGCGAGCCGATGTCGTAGATCTGGACCAGCGGGGGCGTGGCCTCCTGCTGTACGGCCTGCTTGTACGCGACGACCATCTGGTCGTAGTCGCCCTTGAAGACCGGCTTCACGGTGATCTTGTCGTTCACCTTCTTGAAGTCGTCCACCATGGCCTTGATGGCGAGCTCGTTCTTCTCCTTCATCGAGTGCCAGAACTCGATCTCGATCGGTTCGGTGATCGCGTCGGCGCCGGGCGCCGTGGCGGCCTCGCCGCCCTCGCCCGAGCCCGCATCGCCACCGCAGCCCGTCAGAGCGAGGGAGAGCGCGGCCGTGACCACCAGCCCGTCGCGCGTACGCCTAAATCGGGGTCGTGCCATCTGGGAACTCCGTTTCTTGTTCACGATTACTTCACCGCGCCTGCGGTGAGGCCGCGGATGATGAAGCGCTGCCCGAAGATCACGAGCACGAGGGTGGGCAGCAGCGCGAGGGTGACCCCGGCCAGGATGAGCGTCGGGCTGGACGATTCGGCGTCGTTCAACATGGACACGCCGATCTGCAGCGTCTTGTACTGGTCGTCGTTGCCGAGGATCAACGGCCAGAAGTACTGGTTCCACGTGGTCATGAACACGTAGACGCCGACGGCGGCGATGGCCGGTTTCGACAGGGGGAGCAGGATCCGCCACAGGAACCGCAGATGGCCGCAGCCGTCCATCACCGCGGCGTCACGCACCTCGATCGGGAACTGGAGGAACGACTGCCGCAGCAGGAACGTGCCGAAGGCGTGGGCGAGGAAGGGCAGCGTGAGCCCGAGGTAGGTGAGCGGCCCCTTGGTCAACCCCAGGTCCGAGATCAGCAGGTAGTTGGGCAGGATGATCGCTTCCCACGGCACCATGAGCGTCACCATGAACAGCGCGAACATCGCCGTCTTGGCCCACATCCGCAGGAACGCGAACGCGTAGGCGGCCAGGACGCTCGACAGGAGCTGGCAGAGGGTGACGATGCCGGTCTGGATCGCCGAGTTGAGGTACTGCCTGGCCAGCGGGATGGTGTCGAGCGCCGAAGAGTAGTTGCCGAGGTCGATCGCCGTCGGGAGGAGCTTCGGCGGATAGCTGGCCAGGTCGCTCGGCGTCATGATGCCGCCGATGAACGCGTAGTAGAGCGGGAAGACCACCGGGAGCGCGCACACGATGAGCACGAGATAGACAACGATCTTGCTCGCGACCGAGGAGGAGGTGCTCATCGGTAGTGGACTCTCCTTTCCAGCACGCCGAACTGGATGCCGGTACACGCGAGGACGACCACCAGGAGCACGATCGCGGCGGCGCTGGCCGTGCCGAAGTCCGACGACCCGTAGCTGAAGGCCTTCTCGTAGATCCAGTAGACCAGCGTGGACGTCGCCCCGTCGGGGCCGCCCTTGGTGAGGATGTGGATCTGGCCGAAGCTCTGCAGCGCGTGGATCGTGGAGATCACGATGAGGAAGAAGAGCTGCGGGGAGAGCATGGGCACGGTGATCCGGCTGTGCAGCCGCCATCCCGTCGCGCCGTCGAGCCTGGCGGCCTCCACCACCTCCGCGGGGATCGCGCCGACCCCCGCGGAGAGCACGAGGACGTTGTAGCCGAGCGTCATCCAGACCGTGGTGATCGAGATCGAGATCAGCGCCAGGTCCGGCTCGGTCAGCCAGCCGATCCGGTCGACGCCGACGTAGCTGAGGATGCCGTTGGCCATGCCCACGGCGGGGTTGTAGATGAGGGCGAAGATCACCGACGCGGTGGCCACGGAGAAGGCGAACGGCAGCGCGAACACCGTACGGAACATCCTCTGCCCGCTGATCCGCGACTCCAGCAGCAGGACGACCACGAGCGCGCCGACGACCGCCGGAACCACGGTGAAGAGGGCGAATAACGCTGTGGTCCCCAGCGCCTTGAAGAAGCCCGGGTCGCTGAACATGCCCGCGAAGTTGTCCAGCCCGACGAACTTGTTGGCCCGCCCGATGATGTCGGTCCCCATCGTGGACAGGTAGAACGTCCTGCCCAGCGGATAGAAGACGAAGATGGCAAAAATGATCAGCGAGGGCGCCAGATAGAGCAACGACAACCGATGCTCGCCCGTCGGTCCCCGTTGCCTGATGGTGCGAGCTTCCATCGTCGCGCAGTCCCACTTTCGTTGACCTGGTGTTTCCTTGTGCTCGCTGGATTCTGCCGACTAAGGCCCCATTTCGGTAGCCCTGCTCACTGAAGCGCATGATGAACGTTCGCGGAACGTTATCCAGGCAACACCGCCCGCCGTCAGGCAGGAAGGGGCAGCCCATCGACCGGACCACCGGACGCGCGTCGCTCAACCCCGAACCGCATCGACGAGATGGACCCGCCCGGCGGGGCCCGTCCACCGACCGGGCCGCCTCTCCTAGGTGGTCTGAGCGGTGGTTCCGGTCCGCGGCGGACGGCGCTGGTGCTCACAACGATCTGCAACAGGCTGCAAGGTGCCGGACATTTACCTAGGTGTCCGGCACCTACTTTCGGCAGGGAGACTCTGTGACATACCGGGACCGCTTCGAGGCGGTCTATGACGCGTACTACCCGGCGATACATCAGTACGCCGCCCGCCGCGCCCAGTCCCCCGATGACACGGCCGACGTCATCTCGGAGACGTTCCTGACGGCCTGGCGGCGCATCGGCGACGTGCCCGAGGGCGAGGAGGCGCTGCTGTGGCTTTACGGGGTGGCCCGCCGCGTGCTGGCCAACCAGCAGCGCGGAGCTTCCCGCCGGGCCGTGCTCGCCGAACGGCTGCGTACCGAACTGGCGGCCGACCGGCCGGTCAGACCGGTCGACCTGGACCATGTCCGCACCGCGTTCGACGCGTTGCCGGAACGCGACCGCGAAGTCCTGGCGCTGGCCTGCTGGGAGGGCCTGACCAGCGAACGGATCGCCAAAGTCGTGGGATGTACGGCTATCGCCGCTCGTACCCGGTTGCATCGGGCGCGCAAGCGGCTGGCGGCGGCGCTGGAACGGCAGGCGTCCTTGACGATCGCGATGGAGGAAGCATGAGTGACATCGAGCACCTGGTAAGGGCCATCGACCCGGCACCGCACGCGCCGGATCAGGGGCCTGGCGCGCGCGAACTGCGCGCGGCGATCATGGCGAGCACGTCGGGCCCGCCGCATCGGACGGCCCGGCGGCGCCTGCCGTGGCGGGCCGGCGCGATCGGGCTCGTCGCGGCCGCCGCCGCGACGGCCGTCTTCCTCGATCAGGCGGCCACCGCCCCGTCGCCGGCTCCCCCCGCAGCGACCGGCGACACCTCCCTGTCGGGCACCTCGATCCTGCTGGCGGCCGCCGCCAAGGCCGAAGCCGCCCCCGAAGGCTCCTACTGGCACCTCAAGGAGCTGAACGTGGGGTCGTCGAGGCCGTACGGCAAGGACGGCGACACCTACCAGCTGGAGATCTCCAACCTCTCGGAGCAGTGGGTGGGCGCCGACGGCGGCCACTGGATCGGCCGCAGGCAGCTGGCCGCGCGCCCTCGGGACGTCGCGGCATGGCGCCGTGACGGCTCGCCGGCCGAATGGGAGATGGGGCCGGACGGCGGCGTCTACTCGACCTCGCCGGGCGAGGGCACGCTCACCCGGCTCAAGGGCGACCAGAAGCTCTACTGGAGTGCCAGGGCCATGACTCTGGAGCAGATCGCGGAACTGCCCGCCGACCCCGAAGCGCTGAAGAAGCGGGCCGCCGAGGCGATCCGCAGCGACGAGGACTTCGCCGGCTCGGTGGAGCACGGCCTGCCGCACACTCTGGCCTCGCTCCTGTACGCGCTGCCCGCCTCCCCGCAGGTGCGCGGCGCCGCCTACGAGGCGCTGGCGACGCTGCCCACGGTGCGGGTCGAAGGCCGCACCACCGACCCGCGGGGACGGGAGGGCGTCGCCGTGACCTTCCCGATCCAGGAGGGCCGGCCCACGCAGGGCAGGCTCGTCATCGATCCCGACACCTCCAAGGTGCTGGCATCCGAAGTCACCGGCATGCCGCAGAAGGACGACCGGGTCACCGTGGTGCTGGAGTCCGGCTGGACCGACACCGAGCCGTCCCCGCCCTCCACCGAGTGATGGCACACCGCCCCCGGCGGTGCCCGGGGGCGGTCCGGTGGGGCCCTCAGGCGGGGCGGTCAGGCGGGACCGGTCAGGCGCAACCGGTCAGGCGGGGGCGTCGCGCAGGCGCTCCACGCGGATGCCGCGCAGCAGCAGCTCCGACACGACCAACGCGGCCAGCAGGCTGATCAGGAGAGCGGCGCCGGCGACGAGGGCGACGGGCACCGCCGCGACCTCGTGCGGCAGCGGCGGCGTGACGGGCGGCGAGGTGAACTGCGGGATCCTGCCGAGCGCCACCCGCGCCGCCACCAGTCCGGCCAGCAAGCCCGCCAGGGTGCCCGCCGCAATCGTGATCACCTGCTCCAGCAGGAGCGCCACCCGCAGCGCCGCCACCTTGGCACCCGACGCCTCCAGCGCGGCCAGCTCGTACCCGCGCCTCCTCGCCGACGTGTAGAGCGCGAGCACGGTGCGCCCGAGCGCCAGCGCCGCCGCCGCCAGCGCGGACGCCAGCAGCAGCAACAGCGCCAGCCCCGGGCCCTGCCCGGCGAACGACGCGGTCAGGTCGGCCACGTGCCGCCGCGACACCACCGACAATCCCTGCCGCTCCAGGTCCCGCTCCAGCGCCGCCGTGTCGGTCAGGCCGGTCCACACCTGGTATGCGGCCTTCTCGTGGACCCCGTACGCCATCCGGTCGGCCTGCTCCAGGTTCATCAGGACGCCCACGTCGGTCAGGCCGGGCGCGGCGGCGGACGCGACGACGGTGCGCACCGGGCCCGCGTAGGCGTTGTCGAGCCCCGGCACCACGCGGGTGCCGATGTGCCCGACCGCGACCGCAGGGGGCCGCGGGTCGTACGTGGCGGGGCGCAGCGTCTGGTTGTCGACCATGGTGATCGCGAACGTGCCGTCGCGCCGGCCCGGGTTGGCATCCCATCGCGGCATGGCCAAGGAGCGCCAGCGGCCCTGCTCGCGTACCGCCATCCCGGTGACGGTCACCCGTACGAACGCGGGCTCCTCGAACTGCTCGGGCGGGACCGGCTGCCCGCGGAAGGCGCGCAGCTCGCACCGAGCCCGCCGGCAGGCGGGCGGCAGGTTCCATTCGTGCACGCCGGAGCGTCCGGCGAGCTCGCCGAGCGGGAGCTGGGCGGGCCGCAACTGCCCGGGCACCCGGAACGTGACGAACAGCTTCATCGTCCAGCCCTTGGGCGGCCGGTCGTGCGCCACCTCGGCGCGGAACCTGTCGCCGCGCACCCACACCCGCGGCTCGGCCGGGGTCGGCAGCTTGGCGGCGGCCTGGGCCAGGGACGCGCCGCCCGCCAGGTCGGGCCGCCAGGCCGCGCCCACGGCGGCCAGCCGCCGCGGGTCCGAGGCGATCAGCTGCGGCGGACCCGGCACCTTGATCACCGGCGCGGCGGTCCTGCCGCCGGGGTCGGCGGCGGCCACGGCGGCGATCAGCCTGCTCGGCTCGACCGGCCGGACCGTGATCGCGGTGGCCGCGCCGTTGTGGAAGCGCGCCGTCTCCGCGTAGTCGCCCGACGTGGCGCTCCACGCCGACACCGCGAACGTGGCCAGCCCGAACGCCGCTCCCAGCACGATCACGCTGCCCGCCGCCACCGGCCCCCTGGCCACCTGCCGCAGCGCCAGGAACGGCCCGAGCCCGCCGCGCCGCCTGGTGACCGCGAACAGCCGCCTGGTCAGCACCGGCAGCGCCCGGGCGGCCAGCAGCGCCACGCCCAGCGCGACCAGCCCGGGCACCGCCAGCGCGCCCGAGCTGCGTCCCGACACGTCCGTGATCAGGCCGGTGGCCAGTAGCTCGACCAGGCCCACCGCGGTGACCGCGAGCACCACGGCGTCCAGCACCCAGCCGTGGGCCGTACGGCGGGGCGTGCGCCGCCACTCCTCGGTGACCGGCCGCGTCGCCGTACGCCAGGCGGCCATCGCCGCCGCGAGCACGCCGCCCAGCATCGCCGCGACGCCGGCCAGCGCCGCTTCCGGCGGGAAGGTCACCGGGATGCCCGCGGGCAGCAGCGTGCCGATCATCACGCCCGCCGCGGCATGCCCGGGCAGCAGCCCGAGCGGCACGGCGGCGGCGAGCAGCAGCAGCGGCTCGGCCAGCGCGAACAGCCACACCCGCGCCCGCCCGTGCCCGCGCAGCCGGGCCAGCGCGATCTCCGCGCCGCGCGCCCTGACCAGGTCGCCCACGGTCTGGAAGAGCAACATCCAGCCGAGAGCCACCACCTGCGCGATCACCAGGAGCGTCGGCACGCCCAGCGCGCCGGTGCCCGCGGTCATGGTCCTGACCGTGTCGGCCACCCGGGAGAACACGATGTCGCCCGAGTTCCGGCCCGCGAACTCGGCGGCGGCCTGCATCGCGGCCAGTTTCGCGAGGTCGGTCCCCTCCAGCCGGTCCGCGACGACGGAGACGACGGCGTAGTCGGTCCAGCCGCCCTCGTCCCCCTGCCCGCCGGAGACGTTGTACGTCTCCAGCCGGGTCTCCGGCACGGTGAACAGCGCGTCAGCCTTGTCCTGGCCCGGCTCCCCCGAAGGGGAGAACAACGTCCTGCCGAACCAGAACGGGTCGCCGGCCGGCCCCGGCCGGTAGATCCCGACCACGGTGAGCGACGCCGGTTTCCGCCCGGTGGGGGTGTACTCGACGTCCACCACGGCCGACAACCTGATCTTCTCCCCCACCTCGAACCCCGACGCCTGGCTGGCCATCACCTCCTTGGCCGCGTCCGGGCAGCCGCCCTCGACCAGCGGCAGGTGTTCGCACTGGCCGTCCTGCCAGACCAGCGAGAACGCGCGCCGGTCCCCCGGCCGGCCGCTGGTCGCCTCCATCCCGAGCACCGGCGGGCCGGTGAAGTCCGCGCCCGCGGTGAACGCCGCCACCTTGGCCTCGATGCCGCCCTGCGTGGTCGTGTACCGCCAGCCGCGCCCCTCCAGCGGCGCGGCCTTCACCGCGTCCCTGGCGATCGTCGTACGGGCGGCCGCCGAGTAGATCGGCCCCACGGCCGCCGACGCGATCGGCACGATCGCGATCAGCAGGACGACCAGCGAGAGCGTACGGCGTTCCCAGAGGCCGCGCAGGATCACGGGTCCGCCCTCCTGAGCGCGATGCCGTCGTCGAGCTCCTCGATCCGCGCCATGGAACCGGGCGGCAGCAGGTGATGGTATTCGGGGGGCACCTGAACGGCGCCCTCCCGGCCGACGACCACGAAGTCCTCGCCGCGCCTGCCCTCCGCGCCGACCCGGCCGTCCCTGATCGTCACCGTACGGCTCAGCGCCTCGCTCACCGCGGTGTCGTGCGTGACCACGACCGCGGTCGTGCCGTCGGCCGCGGCGACGTCCTTGATGAGCTCGATCACCCGCGTGCCCGACTCCTCGTCTAGCTGGCTGGTGGGCTCGTCGGCGAGCAGCAGCCTGGGCGCGTTGGCCAGCGCCACGGCCAGGGCGAGGCGCTGCTGCTCGCCGCCGGACATCCGCCCGGCCTGCCGGCCGCCCGCGTCCGCCAGGCCGACCCGGTCCAGCAGGTCGCGGGCACGCCGGCGGGCAGAGCGGCGGGCAGGGTGGCTGACCCGAGGGCCGGCGGGGTGGGCGACGC
>NZ_SMKO01000070.1 GCF_004348685.1 Nonomuraea deserti
GGGTGTGGGGCGGGAGGCCGAGGCGGGTGCGGATGGCCTGCTGGACCGTGGTCTTGTCGGCGCGGGCGTCGATCGTCATGACGTACTCCTTGCGCCGGAACAGCTCGATCACCGGGTCGATCTTGGTGTGGTAGTCGCGCAGCCGCCTGGCCAGGGCGTCGGGGGTGTCGTCCGTCCGGGTGACGAGCTCCCCGCCGCACACGTCGCAGCGACCCTCGGTCGAGGGCCGGTGCGCGATCAGGTTGTAGTCCATGCCGCAGCGCGAGCACAGCCGCCGGGCGAGGACGCGCCGGCGTACCTCCTCGTCGGGCAGGTCGAGATGGATCACACCGTCGAGGTCGTAGCTCTCCAGGAAGAACTCCGCCTGGCGGCGGTTGCGCGGGAAGCCGTCGATGATGAACCCGTAGTTCCAGTCGTGCAGGTGGAGCCGGTCGCTGACGACGTCCTCCACCAGGTCGTCCCCCACCAGTTCCCCCGCCGCGACGAGGCGGCGCACCTGGGCGCCGAGCTTGGTGTGGTTCTTGACGTGCCAGCGGAAGATGTCGCCCACGCTGATGTGCACCAGATCGAGGTCGTCGGCGAGCAGGGTGCTCTGGGTGCCCTTGCCGCTCCCCTGCACGCCCATGATCACATATTTCCGCATGTCACACTTCCCGGGGGCCATCTCTTATCTCTCGCGCATCGTCACCATCCCATCAGTCCCACCCGTGTTCGTGCGGGCCGGACCGGGAAATCCCGTCATGAACGTGGGAGGACGATACGTAGATTTCCCGATGCTTTACAGGCCGGTTGTGCCTAATGTCAGCCGGATCGAGCGCCTTCGGAGAAGGTGGGTCCATGCGTACGCTGCCCGTGTTCCTGTCGTTGCTGTCAGGCCTGCTCATGGCCACGACGTCCGCCGCTCCGGCGGGCGCGGCGGCGAAACCCGCGGACGTCACCCCGGACGTCGTCTTCCAGCGGGCCGACTTCGCCACCGGCACGCCCGAGGGCACCACGGCGGGCGACGGGCTGGCGTTCGGCTCGGCCGCGGGCACCGTCTCCTACACCGACGCGCTCGGCACCAGGACTTGGGAGTACGCGCGCTGGACGGGCCCCGAGCGGGCCGTCGGGTTCCCCGCCACCGAGCTGATCGCCTCCTGGACGGCCGACGTCCCGCCGGGCTCATGGATGCAGGTCGAGACCCGCGCCAGGAACGCCGAGGGCCTCACGAAGTGGTATTCGCTGGGCAGGTGGGCGTACGCCGAGGGCGACATCCGCCGCACGTCGGTGCCCGGGCAGGGCGACGGTGACGCGTCGGTGGCCGTGGACACCCTGGTCGCGGCCGCGGGCAAAGCCATGACCGCCTACCAGCTGCGGTTGACCCTCTACCGCGCGCCCGGCTCCTCGGTGACGCCGCGGGTGCGCACGTCGGGCGTCATGGCCTCCAACGTGCCCGAGCGCACGACGGTGCCGGTCAGCCCCGGCGGCGGCGCGTGGGGCACCGAGCTGAACGTGCCGCCCCGCTCCCAGAACGTGCACCAGGGCCACTACCCCGAGTGGGACGGCGGTGGCGAGGCATGGTGCAGCCCGACCTCGACCACCATGATCCTCGGCTACTGGGACAAATGGCCCAGCGCCCAGGACACCTCCTGGGTCGACCCCTCCGACCCCGATCCCGAGGTCGACTACGCCGCCCGCTACACCTACGACCACGCGTACGAAGGCGCGGGCAACTGGCCGTTCAACACCGCCTACGCGGGACGGTACGGGATGGACGGATTCGTCACCCGGCTGCGCTCGCTGACCGAGCTGGAACTCCTGATCAAGGCGGGCATCCCGGTCGTCACCTCGCAGTCGTTCAAGAAGAACGAGCTGCCCGGAGCCGGATACGGGACGAACGGTCACCTCATGGCGATCGTCGGCTTCACCGCCGACGGCGACGTGATCGCCAACGACCCGGCCTCCTCCAGCAACTCCACCGTTCGCCGCGTCTATCCGCGCGCGAACTTCGAGAACGTGTGGCTCCGCAGTTCGAGCAGCGGCGGAGTGACGTACGTCATCCACCCGCCCGGCCACGCCCTGCCCGCCACGACCCCCGGGCTGCCCGGCAACTGGTGACGACCGACTCGACGACGGGCGGAGACCTGCGTACTCTGTCACCCGGGAAAGGCGGGCCAGCCCGCCTGATTCCCTGCGTACAACGCCGATCGGGGGGTCGTCCGGTGAGCTGATGTCGCTGCGCACGGCGCCCTCGACAACCGTGCCCGACCCATCTCCCCATGCCGTGGAGCGCCGGATGACCGAGGACGATGCTGCGACGCTCGAGAAGACCCGGCTGGTGTGGCCTCCACGGCGAAGCGGTCCTTCCCTGCTGCTGTCGGACGAAGGCGCCCGCGTTCTGGTCGCGGGCACGGGCGCGCACCGCGCGCCGTCGCGGCTGCCGCAGGTGCCCGCCGTGCCGCCGACCGTCAACGACGTCGCCCAGTGCCTGGTGGAGCGGGCGGGCCTGGCCACGTCCGGCCTGAACGTGCTGCTGGACCCGGCGACCCCGGCCAACCTGGGCGAGGCGCTCGAGCGGGCGGCGCGCGAGGCCACGTCCGTGCTGATGTTCCACTTCATCGGCCACGCCGTTTTCGGGCCCGACGACGAGCTGCACCTGGCGACGCAGGCCACCGTCGACCTCGGCGACGGGGTGCCCGGCTACCAGGCGCTCCCCTACTCCGCGGTGCGCGACATCCTGTCGTCCTCGCGGGCCGAGCTCACCGTCGTGGTCCTCGACTGCTGCTTCACCGGCACCGGCCGGCCCGTGCCGGCGAAGGCGATGGAGAAGGTGATCGACGCGCCCTGGCCGGGCGCTCACGTGCTGGCGTCGTCCGCCAAGGACGAGAACTCGTGGGCGCTGCCCGGCGTCCGGCACACGGCGCTCAGCGGGGCGCTGCTGCGGCTGCTGAACGAAGGCGACCCCTCGGGGCCGCACGACTTAACCCTCGACCACGTCCATCACCACCTGGCCCGCGTGCTCCCGGAAGGCGGGTTCCCCCGCCCGCGCCGCCAGGCCGCCGGCCTGGGCGAACGCCCGCCGCTCGCGCTCAACCCCGCCCAGTCGGCCCGCCGTCCCCATACGGGCCCGCCGATCGCCTCGCCCGGCGACCTGTCCAGCCCCTACCGCGGCCTGGTCCCCTACACGGCCGAGCAGGCCGAGCTGTTCTTCGGCCGGGAGAGCGCGACGAGGTCGCTGGCCACGCGGGTGCGGCAGGCCCTGCGGGAGGACCCCCCGCCCGTCGTCGTGGGCTCGCAGGCGTTCGAGGCCGGCGGGCCGCTCATCGTGACCGGCGCCTCGGGCTGCGGGAAATCGTCGCTGCTGCGGGCCGGGCTGATCCCCGCCATGCGGCGCGACCTCGGTGACGACCTGTCGTGCGTCGTGCTGACCCCCGGCTCGGAGCCGACGGGGGCGCTGGCACGCGAGGTGGCGGCGCTGGGCGGCGGCGCGCCCGACCGGCTGCGCGCGATCATCGAGTCCGATCCGGGCGGGGCGCGGCGGGCGCTCACCGGCGTCAAGGGACGCACGCTGCTGGTGGTCGACCAGTTCGAGGAGCTGTTCATCGCCTGCATCGACGAGCGGGCCCGGCGCCGGTTCGTCGAGGCGCTCGCCGAGCTGTCCAGGAACGCGGCCGTCGTGCTCGCCGTGCGCGCCGACTTCTTCGGGCGCTGCGCGGCCTACCCCGGCCTGCTGGAGGCCATGAAGCGGCCCGAGATCGTCTCGCCCATGACCGGGGCTGAGCTGCGCACGGTGATCGAGCAGCCCGCCCTGCGCTCCGGCCTCTCGCTGGAGCCCGGGCTCACCGACCTGCTGCTGGAGGATCTCCAGGCGAACGCCGACGCGCTCGAACGGTCGGGCGGCCCGCTGCCGCTGCTCTCCCACGCCCTGCTGGCCACCTGGCAGCGGCGCTCCGGCGGCATGCTCACCATGGCCGGCTACCGGTCGGCCGGCGGCGTCACCGGGGCGCTGGCGGCGAGCGCCGAGGACACCCTGCGAGGGCTCGGGGCGGAGTTCGAGCCCATGGCGCGCGACCTGCTGATCCGGCTGGTCCAGGTGGACGACCAGATCGGCGGTACGAAACGGCGGGTCGCTCTCGCCGAGCTGCTGCCGGGCAACCCGTCGGTGGCCGGGCAGGTGCTGGCCGAGTTCGTCCGCACCCGGCTCGTCACCGTGGGCAGCGACGAGGCGGAGATCACCCACGAGGCGCTCATCCGGGCCTGGCCCAGGCTCGGGGGCTGGATCGACGCCGGCCGCGCCGGGCTGCTCGTCCAGCGCCGCCTGACCGAGGACGCCCAGCTCTGGCAGCAGCAGGAGCAGGACCCCGCCTACCTGTACGACGCGGGCCGGCTAGCGGCCGCGCTCGCGGTGGTGGGCGGCCGTCCCACCGGCTCCGCCTCCCACGGCCCCGTACCGAGCCCGGCGGGCCCCGACGGCGCCGCGCGATCCGGCCCGGCGACGGGCGCGCCCGTCGAGGACGTGATCTCCCGGACGGAGCGGCAGTTCCTCGACGCGTCGGAGCAGCGGCAGAACCGCCGCGTGCAGATCGCCCGCGGGGTGATCGCCGCCCTCTCGGTGCTCCTGCTCGTGGCCGTGAGCGGCGCCGTGGTGGCGCTGGTGCAGCGAGGCCAGGCGAGCAGCCAGGCCACGACGGCGGCCACGCAACGCGACCAGGCCCTGTCGCGCCAGATCGCCGCCACCGCCGGCCACATGCCCGACACGTCGCTCGCGGCGCAGCTCGCGCTCAGCGCCTTCCAGGTCTCGCCGACGGCGGAGGCCCGCGGTGCGCTGCTCAGCACGCTCTCGCGCCCGATCGGCGCGCGGCTCGTCGGGCACACCGCGCCCGTCGAGCGGGTGGTCTACCGCCCCGACGGCCGGGTGGCCGCGACCGCGTCCAGCGACCTCACGGCCCGGCTCTGGAACGTCGCCGACCCCCTCCGCCCCAAGGCTCTGGGCGTCGTGCAGGGCCACACGGGCAGCGTGGAAGCGGTGGCGTTCAGCACGAACGGGCGGATCCTCGCCACCGGGTCCACCGACGAGACCGCCCGGCTGTGGGACGTCTCCAACACCGCCAAGCCCGCGACCATGGCCACCCTCAAGGGGCACAAGGAGCGCGTGCTCTCCGTGGCGTTCAGTCCCAAGGGCACCATCATGGCCACCGCGTCCGCCGACCGGACCGTGCTGCTGTGGGATCTCGCCGACCCGCGCAAGCCCAAGCGGGTGGCCGTGCTGCAGCAGAGCTCCGACATCTCCGAGGTGGCCTTCAGCCCCGACGGCAGCCTGATCGCCGTGACGTCGTCCACCGGCGGCGTCGCGCTGCTCGACGTGCGCACCCCCGCCAAGCCGACCAGCCTGGCGGTGCTGCCCGCGCAGGACGGCGCGGTCAGGAGCGTGGCGTTCTCCTCCGACGGCGTCTACCTCGCCACCGGCTCCGACTCCGGCAAGGTGCACCTGTGGAACGTCACCGCCACCAAGCTCGTCGGCACCGCGAGCGGGCACGCCTCGACGGTCGGTGACGTGGCGTTCAGCCCCGACGGCAAGATCCTGGCCAGCTCCTCCACCGACGGCACCGCCCGCGTATGGGACCTGTCCAGCCCGAGCTCGCCGCAGGCCGTCGCCTCGCTGGCGGGCTCCGGCGGCGCGGTCACCGGCGTGGCGTTCAGCCCGAACGGCCAGAACCTCGCCACCTCCGCCGTGGACGGCACGGCCCGCCTGTGGAACGTCGCCAACGCCGCCCGCGTCTCGCCGCGCGCCAGGCTCACCGGCCACACGTCCACCGTCGGCGGGCTGGCCATGTCGAAGGACGGCGACACTCTCGCCACCGCCTCCGACGACGAGAGCGTGAAGCTGTGGGACGTCTCCGATCCCGCGGTGTCCACGCCGCTGTCCACGTTGTCGGGGCACACCGCCGCCGTCGTCGCGGCCTCGTTCGCCCCTGACGGCAAACACCTGGTCACGGCCTCGCTCGACAGGACCGCCCGGCTGTGGGACGTCTCCGATACCGCCGCCCCCAAGCTCGTCGCGACGCTCAAAGGGCACACGGACGGCGTGCGGTCGGCGGCGTACAGCCCTGACGGCAAGAAGGTCGTGACGGCCGGCAAGGACGGCAGGCTCTACCTGTGGGACGTGTCCACGCCCGCCGCGCCCAAGCGGGTGGCGGCGCCGGGCGTGGCCGACGAGACGCTCGACACGGTGGCGTTCCGGCCGGACAGCCGCGTCATCGCGACCAGCTCGCGCTCCTCCTACCTGCGGCTGTGGGACGTGTCCGAGCCCGCGGAGCCGCGCCGGCTGGCCAACGTCCCCGCCCACACCGGCGGCGTGCTCGACGTGCGGTTCAGCCCGGACGGCAAGACGCTCGCCACGACGGCCACCGACGGCACGACCCGGCTCTGGGACGTCGCCAAGCCGGAGCGGCCGCGACGGCTGTCGACCCTGCCCGGGCACTCCGCCGACGTGACCGGCGCCGCGTTCAATGCCAACGGCAAGACGCTCGCCACGGCCTCACGGGACGGCACCATCCGGGTGTGGAACATCGCCGACCGCGCCCGGCCGGTGTTGTGGGCGGTGCTCACGGGCTCGGGCTCGGTCAACGACGTCGAGTTCGGCCCCGAGGGGACGGTCCTGGCCGGCACCTCCGGCGTCGCGGCCCAGCTGTGGGGGCTGGACGTGGAGCAGGCGCGGGCGAACGTGTGCGAGACCTCCGGGATGACGATCACCAAGGCCGAGTGGGCCCGATACCTTCCCGGCATCCCGTACAAAGCGCCCTGCGCGGCCTGATCCCGCCGCCGTTCGCTCGGGGGCGGGATCGTGGGAGTAGCCCACCCACCCTCCGAGCTCCTGCTCGGGCGGCTCCTGTCCTAGCCTCGAAGGTATGAACAGGGACAACCTGCTCGGCCAGTTCCTGCGAGCCCGCCGCGAGCTGCTCCGGCCGGAGGATCTGGGCCTGCCGCACGGCGCGCGCCGCCGGGTGGCCGGGCTGCGCCGCGAAGAGGTGGCGCAGCTGGCCGGCGTGAGCACCGACTATTACGTACGGCTGGAGCAGGGCCGCGAACGCCACCCGTCCGCGCAGGTGGTCGACGCGCTGGCCCGCGCCCTCGCCCTGGAGGAGGACGCGGCCGCCCACCTGCACCGGCTGGCCGGCCCGTCCGCCGGGCGGCGGCCGGCTCTCCGGCGCGAACAGGTCAGCCCGCACCTGCTGCGCATGATGCAGGCCTGGCCGCACACGCCGGCGGTGGTGCTGGGCCACTGCCTGACCGTGCTGGCAGGCAACTCCCTGGGCAAGGCCCTGTTCTCCGGACACGCCCACAGCGACGACCTGGTGCGGCTGGTGTTCCTCGACGGGGACGCGCGGCAGTTCTATCCCGACTGGGACCGGGTGGCGGCCAACACCGTCGCCGGGCTGCGCGCGGTGGCCGGCACCGACCCCGACGACCCGCAGCTGATCGAGGTGGTGGGCGAGCTGTCGCTCAAGAGCGAGGCCTTCCGCACGCTGTGGGCCCGCCACGACATCCGCCAGAAGACCCACGAGACCAAACGGTTCCGCCACCCGCTGGTGGGCGAGCTGACGCTCCACTACGAGTCTCTGACCGTGAACGGCGCCCCCGGCCAGCAACTGGTCGTCTACCAGGCCGACCCGGGCAGCGCTTCCGAGGAGGCGCTGACCCTGCTGGGCAGCCTGGCGGCCGAGGAAGAAGTACGGCGCCCGGCGAACGCCGCCGAACGACCGCCCGTCACCGAGGACTGATCCCCCATCGGCCACGCGCCCGCCGAGACGGCCGGCGCGCCAGTCGGCCATGCCCGAAAACGACCGCCCGAGACCGACCACACCTACCAGCGACCACGCCACCAACCCGACCACGTGAACACGTGAACGCGTCAACACGTGAACACGCGTGAACACCACCTCGTTGGAGTGACTCCTCGTATGACCACCGATGACATGCCCGTCTGGTTCATCACCGGCTGCTCGACCGGTCTCGGCCGGGCGCTGGCCGCCGCCGTCCTGGAGGGCGGCGGGCGCGCGGCCGTCACCGCCCGCGACCCGGGGCAGGTCGCGGACCTGGCCGCCCGCCACGGCGGCCGGGCGCTGCCCCTGCCGCTCGACGTCACCGACCAGGGTCGGATCAAGGAGGCCGTCGCGCGGGCCGAGTCCGCCTTCGGCCGCATCGACGTCCTGGTCAACAACGCCGGGTACGGCTACCTGGCCGCCGTCGAGGAGGGCGAGGACCGCGAGGTCCGCGCGCTGTTCGACACGAACGTCTTCGGCCTGCTGGACGTCACCAAGGCCGTGCTCCCCGGCATGCGCGCCCGCCGCGCCGGCCACGTCGTGAACGTCTCCTCGCTCGGCGGCCTGGCGGCCTTCGGCGCCACCGGCTACTACCACGCCACCAAGTTCGCCGTGGAGGGCGTGTCGGAATCGCTGGCCGCGGAGGTTGCTCCGCTGGGCATCAAGGTCACGATCGTGGAGCCGGGCGCGTTCCGTACCAACTGGTCCGGCCCTTCCATGCGCCAGTCTCCCGTCCGGATCGGCGACTACGCGCAGACGGCGGGGGCGCGCCGCGCCGCCACGCTGGCGACCTACGGCAACCAGCCCGGCGACCCTGAACGGGCGGCCCAGGCGATCATCGCCGCGGTCGGAGCCGACGAGCCGCCGCTCCGCCTGTTGCTGGGCAGGGCGGCGTACGACGTCGCCTCGGCCCGGCTGGACACCCTGAGGACCGGCTTCGACGCCTGGCGTGACCTCACGCTCAGCGCCGACTTCCCGGAGTGAACCGGCGTCCCGAAGCAAGCCGACCTACCGAAATGAGCCGGCGTTTCGAAGGGAGCCGGCGTCCCGGAATGAGCCGGCGTCTCAGAGCGAGCCGGCGTCCCGAAGCGAAAGGAAGCGCCCGACATGACCGCCACCGAGAAGATCGTCCTGATCACCGGTGCCAGCAGCGGCATCGGCCAGGCCACCGCGCTGCGGCTGGCAGGCGACGGGAACCACGTCGTCATCGGCGCCCGCCGCACGGACCGTCTCGATGACCTCGCCACCCGGATCGAGGAGGGCGGCGGCACGGTCGACGTGCACCGCCTCGACGTGACCGACCGCGAGGACGTCGCCGCGTTCGCCGACACCGCCGCGAAGCGGCACGGCCGGATCGACGTGATCGTGAACAACGCGGGCGTGATGCCGCTGTCCCGGCTCGACTCCCTGCTGGTGGAGGAGTGGGACCGCATGATCGACGTGAACGTACGCGGCCTGCTGCACGGCATCGCCGCGGCGCTCCCGCACTTCCAGCGGCAGGGCGGCGGCCATTTCGTCACCGTCGCCTCCATCGGCGCCCACGAGGTGGTGCCGACGGGCGCGGTCTACTGCGCCACGAAGTACGCCGCCTGGGCCATCACCGAGGGCCTGCGCCTGGAGCTCGACCCGAGCATCCGCGTCACCACCGTCTCACCGGGTGTCGTGGAGTCCGAGCTCGCGGACACCATCACCGAGGCCGGCGCCCAGGAGGCGATGCGCACCTACCGGGCGGACTCCATCCCGCCCTCCGCGATCGCCGACGCCATCGCGTACGCGATCGGCCAGCCGCCTGAGGTGGACGTGAACGAACTGATCATCCGCCCGGCACGGCAGCGCTGACCGGCGGCGTGGCGCGGTCGGCGCGGCGTCCGTGTGGGAGGCTGGTGGATCGTGTCCACATCCGATGCGATCTCGTCTCCGCACCAGCCCGCCACCCGTCGCCTGGTCCTCGTCGCGGGGCAGGAAGGCGCGGGCAAGACCACGGTCATCCGTGCGCTGCTGCCGCACACGCCGGACGGCGCGCGGGTCGACGGCGAAGACCTGGGACAGGTCAATCCATGCCACTACGACGAGGCGTTCTGGCACCTGCTCCGGGTAAACGTCGCGGCCCTCGTCCGCAACTACTGGGCCGCCGGCTACGCGAACGTCATCACGGGCAGCTTCTTCCGTACCCGCGATGACTACCTGCGCTTCCGCGACCTCGTCCCCGAGGTGGACGAGGTGTACATGGTCCAATTGCTGGTCGAGCGGGACGAGCGGCAGCACCGCAGGCTCAGCCGCGCCAAGCAGACCACGCAGGAGTGGCGTGACCGGGTGGACCTGGTCGACACCGGCGACACGACCATCGCCGCCGATCAGGACGGCTACCGTTACCTCGGGGTCGACAGCACGGGGATGACGCCAGAGCAGACGGTGGCGGTGATCAGGCGGGCGATCCCGGAGATCTACGGCCCGCCGCCGTCGGAACTCTGATCATTCAGGCGGGCGGGCCGCCGTTGTGCAGGCCCTCGCCCTGCGGTTGGAGCGCGTACGCGATGCCCGCGTCGACGTCGCTGTCGTGACCCGTGGCGAACGCCAGGCGGTAGGCGGCGGGGCCGAGCGCCTCCTGTGCCCGCCGCTCACACGCCTTCCGCGTCGCCACCCACGCCGGCACGCTGGCCTGGGCCCGGCCGTGGGTGCTCCAGATGCGCTGGGCCAGCCCGAGCAGCCGCGCCGCGCGCTCGGCCTGGCCGGCCGCGCCCGCCGCGGAGGCCAGGAGGTCGACGGTCATGCCGATGCCGAAGCGGTCGTGCAGCCGCTGCTTGGTGCGCAGGGCCGCCTGGCCGTAGGAGACGGCCGCGCCGAGCCTGCCCCTGGTCAGCTCGACCCGCCCGCGCATGAAGTCGACGTGTGAGCGCATCGACCGCTCGCCGCGCTGGTCGCACAGCTGGCGCACGTCGTCGAGCACGGCGATGGCGCCGTCGACCCGCCCGTCGACCGTCTGGGCGTGCGCGCGGCACAACAGCGCCAGCAGGTTGGGCAGGGTGAACGCGTCTTCCTTCCACCGCGTCTCGTGGGCGTGGCGCGACGCGGCCAGCGCCCCGGCCGCGTCGCCGCGGATCACCGCGACCGCCGCTCTGAGCGCCCTGGCACAGGTGGCCGCGTAGGCGTCACCGGCCTTCGCGGCCGCCTCGCACTGCGCGGCCCTGGTCGCGCAGCCGTCCGCGTCGCCCTGGGTGCACGCCAGCAGGCCGTCGGCCCACAGCGCCTGGACGAGGACCGGGTCGGGAGGCCCATGCACGACCGACGACCAGACGTGGGCCGAACCGTCCGGGACCGGCGGCTTGGCCGGGCCGGGCGGCGTGTCCGCGGCCGGGGGCCGGGCTGCAGACCGATCGGAGGGCGCGGCCATGGCCAGTGCCTGGGCGAGGTAGTGGCGGCCTTCCTTGGCGTGGCCGCAGCCGTACCAGAAGAAGGCCAGCATCCCGGCCAGCTCCAGCGCCGGGCGGCCGTCGTCGCCGGCGAGGGAGGTGTCCAGCGCGGCACGCAGGTTGTCGTGCTCGCCGATCATCCGGTCGTACCAGGAGATCTGTCCCGGCCCGAGCCATCCGGCGGCGCCCCGGCCGGCCAGCGACAGGTAGTGGGCGCGGTGCCGCTGCTTGAACCGCTCCTCCTCGCCGAGCGCGCGCAGCCGGCCCGCGCCGTATTCGCGCAAGGTGTCGAGCATGCGGTAGCGCTCTCCCGCGCCCGTGGGCAGCCAGGTCAGGATCGACTCCTCCGACAGCGCGTCGAGCAGCAGGCCGATGTGCGACTCCGGCAGCCGGTCGTCGGCGCACACCACGCGGGCGGCGTCGGCGCCGAAGTCGCCCGCGAAGACCGACAGGCGGGCCCACAGCAGGCGCTCGGCCGGTTCGCACAGCTCGTGGCTCCACCCGACGGCGGTCCGCAGGTCGTGGTGCCAGGGCGGGTCGGCGTGCGCCGGAAGCCCGGACGCGCGCTCGGAAGGAGCGTCGCCGAGCGCGGCGGACCGATCGTCCACTTCCTCGTCGGAAGGGGTGTCGCCGAGCGCGGCGAACCGGTCGTCCAGCCGGTCGGCCAGCTCCTCGACGGGGAGCTCGCGCAGCCGCGCCGCGGCCAGCTCGATCGCCAGCGGAATGCCCTCCAGCCGCCGGCACAGCCGGATGACGGCGGCCTGGTCGTGGTCTGCGAGGTCGAAGCCGGGCACGACCTCGGCGGCGCGCTCGGCCAGCAGGGCCACCGCGTCGCCCCCGACGGGCCCGCCCGCGTCGGCGCCGTCGCCGGGGACCGGCAGCGGGTCGACCACGAGCACCAGCTCGCCCGGCATCCGCAACGGGCGGCGGCCGGTGGCCAGCACGCGCAGCCCCGGCACGGCGGCGAGCAGCGTCTCGACGGTGGCGGCGCAGGCGGTGACGAGGTGCTCGCAGGTGTCGAGGACGAGCAGCACCTCGCGCCCGGCCAGGTGCTCGGCCAGCACCTCCGCCATGGGGCGGCTGGTGTGGTCGGCGAGCTTGAGCGCTTCGGCGATGGCGTGCGGCAGCAGCGTGCCGTCGTCCAGCGGGGACAGCTCCACCAGCCAGGCGCCGCCGCTGAAGCCGGGCCGCAGCTCGGCGGCGGCCCGCAGGGCCAGGCGGGACTTGCCGACTCCGCCGGCGCCCGTGAGGGTCACCAGCCGCGAGCGCGCGCAGGCCCGGCGCACCCGGTCGAGCTCCTGCCTGCGCCCGACGAAGCTCGTCGGCTCCGCGGGAAGGTTGCCCGCCTGCCATCTGCCCGCCATGGTGATCGCCGCCTATCGCAGGGAGTTGAGCCAGCAGCTTGCCCGACGCTCTCACGCCTCGTCACGGAAAGTAAGAAAGTAACTACACCGGTTCAGTGACAGATCCATATCGGCGATCGGCCGGGACCGGGACCACGGTCCCTCCGCGCCGCCCGGCAGGGCCTGGGGTCCCCCGCGACGATCCTCCCGGCGACCGAAGATCCGCTCGTTGACGGGCGGGACGCTGGACGCATGGCTCAGGACGAAGGCGGCGGGACATGACGTGGCTGGCGTGGCGGACGCTGCGGTGGCATCCGGGCGGCCTGCTGGGCACGTTCATAACGCTGGTCGTCGCGGCGACCACGGTCAGCGCCATGTGGTTCGTCGTCGACTCCGCGGACCGGCAGGTGGTCCCGGTGGAGCGGTACGCGGGAGTGCCACTGGTCGTCGGCTCGAAGGGAGGGACGATCTCGCCCGGGCTGGTGGCTGCAGTGGACGCGCTGCCGGAGGTGGAGCGGACGGTTCCCGACCTCACATTCCCGGTCGGCCTGTTCGTGCGCGGCACCCGTGTGGAGGTGCCCGGGGATCAGCGCGAGGCGCAGTGGGGCCATGGCTGGTCGAGCGCGCGTCTGACGCCCTTCCTGCTTCGCGAGGGACGGGCGCCCCGAAGCGCGGGCGAGGTGGTCGCCGACGCGCGGCTGGCCGCGACGGCGCGGGTGAACGTCGGGGACCGGGTCGACGTCTCCGTGGCAGGCACGGTCCGCACCCACGTGGTGGTCGGCGTGGCGGTACCCCGTTCGGCCTGGCGGCACCAGTCGGCGCTGTTCTTCGCCGACCGCCACGTGGCGGAGCTGGCGGGACGCGGCAGGGGGGCCGACGCACTCGGGGTCTACCCCCGGCCCGGCGTGGGCGTGGAGACGCTGCGGGCGGCCGTGGCGCGGGCCGTGGAACCGTACGACCTGGCCGGTCCGCGGGCGGTGCGGGTCGCTGTCGGCGCGGAGCGCGGCCGGCAGGAGAACAACATCGTCGTTCCGGACGGGTTCACCACCGCGTGGTTCCTGGTGTGGTCCACGGCGCTGGTCTCGACGGGCATGATCGCGGCCGCCATGGGGCTGTCGGTCCGCCGCCGCGGCACGGAGATCGCGGTCCTGCGGGCCGTCGGCGCCCGCCCGGGGCAGATCCGGCGGATGTTGCTCGCGGAGGGCGTGCTGCTGGCCGTGGTCGCCACGGTGGCGGCCGTCCCGCTCGGCATGCTCCTCGCCCCCCTGGCCGCCGACCGCTTCCGCGATTTCGGCACGGTCAACGTGGCGCTCGAGGTCGGCTACCGCCTGCTGCCCATGGTGTGGACGTTCGCGCTGACCCTGGCCATGGCCGTGGCGGCGAGTCTGGCCGCGGTACGGCGGGCGCTGCGGATCCGCCCGGGCGACGCGCTGGGGGAGGCGCCGGCGGAGGGCCGCCGGCTCGGCAGGGTTCGGCTGCTGACCGGGCTGACGCTGCTGGCGGGGGCCGGCGTCCTGTCCCTCGCCCAGCTCTCGGGCCTGACCGGACTCGGCGACCTCGGCCTGCTGTTCCTGCAGTTCGCGACGGTGTTCGTGGCCGTGGCCTCGGTCGGGATGCTCGCCCCGTGGGCCGTGCTGGTCTTGGGCGGGCCGGTGCGGGCCGTGGTCGCCCGCGTGTCGCGGGCGAGCGGTCACCTCGCCGCCGCCAACGTGGTCTTCAACCATCGCAGGTTCGCCGGCGCGGTGGGTTCGCTGACGCTCGGCGCGACGCTGGCCGGGGTTGTCATGAGCACGCAGTCCTTCTACGACTGGCGCTCGGCCGCACGGGCCGCCGCGGCGGTGCGGGCCGACCACGTGCTGCAGACCTCGGCCGGGTACGGTGCGCTGTCGGAGGAACTGCGGCGCCGCGTCCTCGACCACGACGGCACGTCCGCCGTGGTCGGGATCGGCGCGATGCCGATCGCCGTGTCGGTGGAGGGGCGGGCACCGGTCGAGGACGCGCCGCAGGTCACCGCCACCGTGGTCACCGGGGACATCACGCAGGTCGTCGATCTGTCCGTACGCGGCCGGCCGCCCGGGGAACTGGGCGAGCATGAGGTGGCCATCACCGAGTCGCTGGCGGCCGGGCAGGAGGCCGGGATCGGCACGCGCCTGCGCATCCGCCTGCCGGGCACGCGTGAGGACACCCTGCACACGGTGACCACGATCTACGCCGGCACCGGCGAGCTGGGGCAGGTCCTGCTCCCCTCCGCGGCCATCGCCGGCACCTACCTGCCGACGAAGCTGTACGACCGGCTGTACGTCCGCGGGACCGGCCTCGCCGAGGCCCTGGATCCGCGGACCGCCGTCGAGTCCGTGACCAGGCAGGAGTACGTGTGGCGCAAGAGCCGGGCGAGCGCCGAGGCCAACCGCACCACGCCCTACCTCGCCGTGCTGGTCGCGCTGTTCAGCCTGGTGGCCGCGGTCAACAGCCTGTGCCTGGCGCTGATCGACCGCAGGCGGGAGATCACCGCGATGCGGCACCTCGGCATGCGCCGCGGCCAGGCGATGCGGATGGCCTGCTGGGAGAGCGCGCTCACGATCGTGCCCGTCATCCTCCTGGCCCTGGCGGCGAGCGCCTGGATGGCGTTCGTGCACGCCGCGAGCGAGCCTGGCGGCCCGGCCGCCGCGGTGTCGTTCATCCCCTTCGGCTGGCTGGCGCTGCTCGGCGGGGGCGGGCTCATCGCCGCCCTGGCGGGGTCGCTGCTGGTCGTCCGGGCGACCATGAATCACGAAGAGAGGCAGGGTTCGACATGAGCGGCGACGCCGAGCCGGTGGTGCGGCTCCGTGGGGTCGGCAAGGTCTACGGCACGGGGCCCTCCGCGGTCACCGCGCTCCGCGACCTCGATCACGACTTCGCCCGCGGCTCCTTCACGGCGGTGATGGGGCGGTCGGGCTCCGGCAAGACGACGCTGCTGCAGTGCGCCGCCGGCCTGACCCGGCCGACGTCGGGCTCGGTGAGCGTGGGCGGGGCCGACCTCTCGACGCTGGGCGAGGCCGAACTGTCCGGCATGCGCGGGCTGCGCATCGGCTTCGTCTTCCAGGCGTTCAACCTGCTGCCCGCGCTGACCGCGAGGGAGAACATCGAGCTGCCGCTGCGGCTGGCGGGGAGGCCGCCGGCACCCGGCCGGGTGGACGAGCTGGTGGACCGGATGGGCATCGCCGGCCACGTGCACCGTCGGCCGCACGAGCTGTCGGGCGGCCAGCAGCAGCGGGCGGCCATCTGCCGCGCGCTGGTGGCCGGGCCGGAGGTCGTCTTCGCCGACGAGCCGACGGGCAACCTCGACACCGGATCGGGGCGCGAGATCCTGGCGGTGCTGCGCTTCGTGGTGGACGCCATGGGGCAGACGGTCATCATGGTCACCCACGACCCGGCCGTGGCCTCCCGGGCCGACCGGGTGTTGCTGCTGAGCGACGGGCGGCTGGTGGACATCGTGGAGTCGCCGACGGCCGAGAAGATCGTCACCGGCCTCGAAGCGCGCCGCTAGGGGTGGCGGTCGCCGGGGGTGACGAGCCCGGCCTCGTAGGCGACGATCACGGCCTGGGCCCGGTCGCGCACGCCGAGCTTGGCGAACAGGTCGCTCACCCGGTTCTTCACCGTCGACACCGCCAGGCCGGTCTCGCCGGCTATCTCCTGGTTGGACAGCCCTCGCGCGATCAGTTCGAGCACCTGCCGCTCCCGTTCGCTGAGCCCGGACAGCCGCTCCGGGACCTGGACCGCACGGGGGCGTGAGGGCCGGACGAACGTGCCGATCAGGCCGAGCAGCAGCCGGGGCGCCACCGTCGCCTCGCCCCGGTGCACGATCCTGATGCCTTCGATCAGCTCCTCTGGCGAGACGTCCTTGGGCAGGAAGCCGGACGCGCCGGCGCGGAGCGCCGCGACCACGTGTTCCTCCAGGTCGAAGGTGCTCAGCGCGAGCACCCTCGTGCCCGGCAGTTCGGTGACGATGCGTTCCGTGGCCGCCACGCCGTCCATGCCCGGCAGGTGCAGGTCCATCAGCACCACGTCGGGCCGCAAGGCGCGGCTCTGGTGGATCGCCTCCTGCCCGTCGGCCGCCTCGCCCACGGTGACCAGGCCGGGCCCGGTCTCGAGCAGCAGGCGCAGCCCCGCGCGGACCACCGCGTGATCGTCCACGACAAGTACTCGGATCACATCGTCTCCAACAGCGGGATGCGGGCACGCACCACGAATCCTCCCCCGGGCGCGGGACCGGCGCGCAGCTCCCCGCCGCAGAGTGACACCCGCTCGGCCATGCCCGCCAGCCCGAGTCCCAGCTCCCCGCCGTGCTGGCGCGCCCGCCCGTCGTCGGCGACCTCGACCTCGACGTGGCCGGACCGGTACACCAGCCGCACGGTCGACCGTGCGCCCGCCGCGTGTTTGCGGGTGTTGGTGAGCGCCTCCTGGACGATGCGGTAGAGCGCGTGGTCGACGGTCGTGGGCAGCTCGACCGCCTCGCCGGTGACCTCCAGCGCGGCGTTGCCGGACTCCTCGACCAGCGTCGGCAGCCTGGTCACCCCCACTCCCGCCTGGCTCTCGATCGGCTCGCCGTCGGTGCGCAGCACGTCCAGCAGGTGGCGCATCTCGGTCATCGCCTGGCGGGCGGTGTCCTCGCCGGTGAGCAGGGCCTCCCGGGCGCGCTCGGGATCGGCAGGGATGGTCCGCCTGGCCGCGCCCATGTAGAGGGTCACCACGCTGACGTGATGGGCGATCACGTCGTGCAGCTCGCGGGCGATGCGGCGGCGCTCCTCGCGTACCGCGCGCTCGGCCGCCTGCTGCTCCCGCCTCCGGGTCAGCTCCGCGCGCATCCGCATGACCTGCCCCGCCGCCACCGGCAGCGCGGGTGACAGCGCGACGACCAGGACCGCGGAGAGGTCGTGTTCCCAGCTCGCATTGGAGACCAGCGCGCCGCCGGCCACGGCGGCCGCGGCGACCGTGGCCGACGGCAGCACGCCCGTGTGGCGGCCCGCGGCGTAGAGCGCGATGAGCATGGCGCTGCTGGGCGCGTCGGGCCACGGCGCCAGGTAGGCCACCTCGTAGAGCACGCCGGTGAGCACCGCGACGGCGATGGGATGCCGCCGCCGGAACGGCATGAGAGCCGCCGCGCCCAGCCCGACCAGTACGAGCCAGAAGGTGGGGTGCGCGGCGATCGGGCCGAGCTCCGCCACCAGCACCACCAGGACCAGGACGGCGTCCACCACCCGGTCGCGGGTCACCCGGTCACGCAAGATCGCTGAGGTCACGCCGTAAATGCATCACGCCGGAGCGCGCCCCGGCAAGTGTCCGCCGGAGCGCGCTCCCGCCGCCACGTCAGCCGCCGGAGGCCCTGGCCTGCGGCGCCGTCGAGCCGGAGCGCCGCCGGTTGCCGAGCAGCCCGAGTCGCCGGCCGTGTCGGCGAGATCATGGACGCCGTCGTGCTTCGGTCGCCGCGCTCGCAGGAACGCCTGGTCACCGCCGCGCCTGCGGAGGATTTCCGTCGTTCCGTGAGAAGTTCGTGTGAGGGGACGGAACGCCCAGAAGGAACTCAAGTGCGACACGATCATGAAGGCCGGCGCGTCAGCCGGCGGCGGCTGATCGCCGGTGTCAGCTCGCTCGGGCTCGGCGGCCTGCTGTCCGCCTCCGGCGCCAGGGCCGGCACGGTCACCACGGATCTCTCCTCGCTGCTCGCCGGCGCCGGCACGTGCCGCCTGACGCCGAGCGCGACACAGGGACCCTTCTACTTCGACGCCGGCAAGATCCGCAGCGACATCCGCGAGGGCAAGCCGGGCGTGCGGCTGCGGCTGGGCATCAGGATCCAGGACAGCGCGACGTGCCGGCCGGTGCGCGACGCCGTGGTGGAGATCTGGCACTGCGACGCCGCCGGGTTGTACTCGGGGGCCGAGAAGGAGTCGAAGGGCGGCAGCCTCGGCAAGCCGCTCATGACCGATATGACGCCCACGGACGACAAGCGTTACCTGCGGGGCGCCCAGGTCACCAACCCCGACGGCATCGTGCAGTTCACCACGATCTGGCCGGGCTGGTACCCCGGCCGCACCGTGCACATCCACGTCATGGTCCACGCCAGCGACAGGCGCGTGCTGTGCACGCAGCTGATGTTCGACGAGGCGCTCAACGCCGAGGTCCTGGCGAGGCCCCCGTACTCCGCCAACCCGGGGCGCGACACGGTCAACGAGAAGGACGAGGACTACCGCGACGGCATGCTCATGACCGCCGTGGAGGACGGCGACGGCTACCTGGGTGCGATCGTCCTGTCGGCCGACCCCGACCGGGACGGCCGCTAGACCCGCCGGACGACGCGCAGCAGGTACTCCTTCCTGTTGAGCGGGTTGTGGTCGGTGCGCGGGCGCTCGGGAACGGGCCCGCGTACGGGCTGGTAGCGGTCGAAGTCGCACTCCAGCACGCCCTCGCCCCGCGTCAGCCCCGGCAGCTGCTGCTCCAGGGCGTGCACGCCGGCCACCGGGATGTCGCCCGCCAGCAGGCCGGGGAACTGGGCGCGCGGCACGGCACCCAGCCGGGCCAGCACGGGCAGCACCTGACCGGCGGTGTCGGCGGGCAGGTCGATGCGGAAGCTCTGCATCGGCTCCTCCACCATGGTGCCGGCCTGCGCCAGCGCGCTCATCAGGACCAGCGGCGTGAGGTGGCGGAAGTCTCCCGCGGTGCTCGACATGCTCTTGTCGAAACCTCCTCCCATGTGGCTTTGCCTGGCCAGGTAGCCGGAATGGGTGAGCGTGACCACGCAGTCGACGACCTGCCAGCCGCGCAGGCCCTCCCGGAGCGTCTCGTGCACGGTCTCCTCGATCGTCCTCATGAACGCGTACGGCAGCGATCCCAGCTCCACCTCCAGCCGGAACTCGACCCCGCCGCCGCGCGGGCCCGGCTCGACGCGCAGCCCGACGGTGGCGAGGAACGGGTTGAGCTCCTTGCCGATCGCCTCGACCGCGGCTCCCGTGCCGATCGGCCGCTCGACGCAGATCGTGGTCGTCTCCCTGAAGGTGACGTCGATGCCGTAGTCGTCGCGCAGCGTGGCCTGGATGACCTCCTTCTGCACCTCGCCGTAGAGGGAGACCGACACCTCCTGGCGCACGTCGTCCTGGCGCAGGGCGATCAGCGGGTCCTGCTCGGCGAGCTGGGCGAGGGCCAGATGGAGCGCGCCCCGGTCGCCGGGCCGGACCGGCGTCACCACCGACTCCAGCGCCGGCGGCGCGAAATGGCCCTGCGTCTCGGCCTTGCGCGGCAGGCCGATCGTGTCGCCGATCCGGACGTCGGCCAGCCCCCACAACCGGGCGATGCGGCCCGCGCCCACCTCAGGACCCTGCGCCGCCGTGCCCCGGTCGAAGACGCTGATCGCGGTGACCTTCCCCTGGCGGGGCGCGCCGAACTCCCCCTCGCGGGCGAAGCTCAGCCGGTCGCGGGTGCGGATCGTGCCGGAGAACATGCGCACGTAGGCGATCTTCTCTCCCGCCGGGCCGCGTTCGACCTTGAAGACCGTGCCGGACAGCGGGCCCTCGGGGTCGCCCTCGGCGGCCGGGAGCAGCTCCTCGATGCCGGCGATCAGCGCGTCGACGCCCGCCCCGGTGATCGCCGAGCCCGAGAACACCGGGTGCGCCAGCGCCTGCCCGGTCTGGGCGGCGAGCTCGGCGCGGAGCCTGGCGTACGAGACGGAGCCCTCGTCGTGCACGTACGCGGCCAGCAGCGCCTCGCTCTGGTCCGCGAGCACGTCGAGCAGGCGGCCCGCGAAGCCCGGCTCGTCGCCGAACGGCGTGAAGGACGCGTCGGCCGTGCCGTGACCGGCGGCCGACCCCATGGAGGCGACGGCCGGGGAGAGCTTCTCGGCGAGCTCGCCGAACACGCGGCCGGGGTCGGCGCCCCGGCGGTCGATCTTGTTGATGAAGATCAGCGTGGGTATGCCGAGCCGGCGCAGCGTGCGCATGAGCACGCGGGTCTGCGGCTGCACGCCCTCCACGGCCGAGACGACCAGGACCGCGCCGTCGAGCACGCTCAGCACGCGCTCCACCTCGGCGATGAAGTCGGGGTGGCCGGGCGTGTCGATGAGGTTGACCGTGGTGTCTCCGACGACGAACGAGACCACCGCGGACTTGATCGTGATGCCGCGCTGCCGCTCGAGGGCCAGGGAGTCGGTCTGGGTGTTTCCGTCATCGACGCGGCCGATCTCGTCGATGACGCCGGCGGCGTGCAGCAGCCGCTCGGTCAGGCTGGTCTTACCGGCGTCTACATGCGCGAGGATTCCGAGGTTGAGGATACGCACCGAACGTCATGTCCTTCATCGAGATGGATCTTCCTTCCTGGGTGGACATGACCGGTGCTCGCATGGTGGTGCTCCTCTGATCGTTCGGCTGGGGTCAGCACACCAGAGCCGCGACCGGCGGCGCAAACGAATTTCCTCCTGGACGTACGACCTGGGTGTACGATTTGGGCAAATGCCCAAGTCGTACGTCCAGAAAGGTCGTTGATGGCCTCAACCTCAGCGGAACGCGGCAGAGCCACCCGGCAGCGGCTGCTCGACGCGGCCGTCACGCTCGTGCCCGAGGTCGGGTGGGGCGGCGTCACCACCCGGCTGGTCGCCGAGCGGGCCGGGGTGGCTCCCGGCGTCGTCCACTACCACTTCGCCTCCGTGACGGATCTGCTCGTCGCGGCCGGGCTCGCCTTCACCGGCGGGCTGCTCGACTCCCTCGCCGACGAGCTTCGCGCCCGCCCCCGGATCGGCGAGGCAGTCGACTGGCTGCTCGGCGAGCTGTCGCGCTACGGCGGCACGGACCCCGCCTCGCTGCTGGTCGTGGAGATGTTCCTGGCGTCCACGCGGCTTCCCGAGCTGCGCGAGAGGCTGGCCGGGCAGATCGCCGCGTTCCGCTCCCACGTCGCTGCGTGGCTGGCCGAGACGGGCTATCAGGGCGACGCCCCGACCGCGGCCGCGATGCTGGCCGCGGCGCTGGACGGCGTCATCCTCCACCGCTCGCTCGACCCCGACCTCGATGTGGCGGCGATGGCGGGGCCGCTGCGGTCCATGCTGGGCATTCCGGAGGAACCATCGTGAAGGCACTCATCTGCGGAGCCGGCATCGCCGGGCTGACCCTGGCCTGGCACCTCGAACGCGCCGGCTGGGAGGTGGAGCTCGTCGAGCGCGCGGCGGCGTTCCGCGACGGCGGCTACATGATCGACTTCTACGGCCCCGGCTATCAGGTGGCCAGGCGGATGGGGCTGCTGCCCCGGCTGCTCGACGTCCGCTACCCGGTCGTCGAGGTCGGCTACGTCGACCGCCGCGGGCGCCGGACCAGCGGCCTGACGTTGCCCTCCGGCCTGGAGGACATCATGAGCCTGCTCCGCGGCGACCTCGCACGGGTGATCGCCGATGAGGTGCGCGCCCCCATCACGTACGGTGCCGGTGTCGAGTCGTTCGACCAGCACGCCGAGGGGGTGTCGATACGGCTGACGGACGGCACGTCACGCGAGGCCGACCTGCTCGTGGGGGCCGACGGCGCCCGTTCGCGGGTGCGCGAGCTCGCCTTCGGCGACGTGGCGCCGCGCTTCCTCGGGCACCACGTGGCCGCCTTCACCCTGCGTGACGCGCGGCTCAGCGAGCAGATCGGCACGCGCTACCAGATGCTCACCGAGCCCGGTGTGATGGCCGGCGCGTACGCGCTGCGCGACGACCGGCTGTCGCTGCTGCTGCTGCGCCGTGAGCCCGATCCGGCGCTGCCAGGGGATCCCGTGGCCGCGCTGCGCCGCGGTTTCGGCGAGCGCGGCTGGATCCTGCCAGAAGTGCTGGCCCGCTGTCCCGGCCCGCCCGAGCTCTACTACGACCTGGTGACGCAGGTCGAGATGGAGCGCTGGCACGCGGGGCGGGTCGCGCTCGTGGGCGACGCCTGCCAAGCGGTGTCGCTGTTCGCCGGGCAGGGGGCGTCGATGGCCATGGCGGGGGCGTGGATCCTGGCCGACGAGCTCACCGCGGACGGCGACCTGCCCGGCGCGCTCATTCGCTACCAGGAGCGCATGGCGCCGAGCATCGCCGAGGTCCAGCGCTTCGGACGGCGGTTCATCCAGTGGATGGCCCCGTCCCACCGGTGGCGGATCGCCGCTCGCGACGTGATGCTCCGGCTGGCCGCCCTGCCGGGAGTCGATCGCCTGTTCGTCAACTCGCTCAGCCCGGGCGGCCACCGCGTGATCAGCGGCCGCTCGCACGTCCTCGAGAGCGTGCGCGAGGACTGACCACCCGAGCACGACACGCTCAGGACGCCTTCACGCCGCGGAGTCGGCCTCGTCCTCCTCGTCACTCTCGCCGTGCCGCCGCACGGCCCGGTCGAGCTCCTGCTTGGCGATCCTGAAGCGGGCGCAGCGCGCTTCCAGCTCGCGTTCGTCGTCTGGGTTCGGTTGGTCGATCATGTCGAACGACGTGATCACACCTCACCCTCGGGCGCGACCGCATTGGCGGAGTCTTGTGACTCCAGCGACTCGACCGTGCCCCGCTCGCCGTCGACCCTGATGCGGTCGCCGTCGCGCAGCCGCATGGTGGCGTTGCCGGTGCCGACCACGGCCGGGATGCCGAGCTCGCGGGCGACGATCGAGGCGTGCGACAGCGGCGCCCCCAGGTCGGTCACCACGGCGGCGGCCCGCGGGAACATCGGCGTCCAGCCCACGTTCGTCAGCGTCGTGACCAGGATCTCGCCCGGCTTGAGCCGCTCGCCCTCCTCGGGACCCGAGAGCACGCGGGCGACGCCCTCGACCACGCCGGGCGCGCCGGGGAAGCCGGTCACGGTGTCGCTCACGGTGACGGAGGATCCGCGCGCGTCGTGGAGGTCGCCCCGGCGGCCGGGGTCGGCGGCCCAGCGCACCGGGTCGAAGTGGCCGACGATCAGCGCCGGGTAGGGCGGCAGCGCGGCGTACCGCTCGTAGGTGGCCCGCCGCACCGGCACCCGCTCCAGCGCCGCCGGGTCGCCGCGCAGCAGGGCGAGCAGTTCCTCCAGGTGCAGGAAGAACACGTCGTCGCCGTGGCCGGTCAGCTCCCCCGCGCGTACGGCGAAGGCCCGCAGCGCCCAGAAGGCCCTGATGTTCTCGGAACGGGTCGCCTCGCGGTCGCGCACCACAGCGCTCCACCGCTGGACCCGGGCGCGCATCCTGGCCTCCTTGCGGGGATAACGCTCGGCGAAGCGCGCCCACGCCTCCTCCCTGGCCTTGGCCTGCCGGGTGAGCAGCGCCTCCGTGTCGTCCCGCAGGTCGCTCAGCCCCGCGAGCTGGGCGTCGATCCAGGCGGGGTCCTCGCCGGGGCGGGGGATCGACACCTCGAACTCGTGGGCGCCGCGATGCCCGTACGTGCGGGCGAACTCGTCTCTGGTGATCTCTCCCCTGGCCAGCCTGGTCAGCCCCATCACCGGGCCCAGGCTGGCCAGCTCGCCACCGCTGTTGACCCCGGTCAGCATGGCTTCCGCGTCGATCTCGCCCATCAGCCGGCGCAGGCGGTCGCGGGTGAAGACCAGGGTCGTGCCGCCCTGGCGGCCGGCCGCCTCCAGCATGCTGCAGGCGGTGACCGTGTGCTCCAGGATCTCCGTGTCCCACAGGGCGGCCAGCTCGGCGGCGGAGCCGGTGGCGGCGATCCTGTCCCGCAGGTCCTCGCAGCGCTGCCGGGAGGTGGCCAGGAACGCGCGCATGCCCTTGAGGTTCGTACGCACGCGGCGGCGGATGTGCACGGCCATGGGCAGCACGCGCTTGAGGATCTCCCACCGGGATACCTTCACCAGCGGCACGTCGAGACCGGGCGGGACCTTGCCGAAGACCTGCTCGACCGCGCTGAGCCGGCTCTTCATGCCCATGGCCGCGGCGATGGAGTGGACGACGCTCAGGTTCATGTAGAACCGGCCGCCGATGTTGCCGACCAGGTCGAAGCCGGGCAGGGTCGAGGCGGACATCGCCTCGGCGATGAACAGCCGCACGAACGACCACGTCAGCGGCGTCATCACGTCGGGAATGGCCTCGCCCAGGTTGCCGCCGGTCCACAGGTAGTCGCCCTTGAGGCTGTCGTTCCACTCCTCGACCTCGGCTGCGAGGCCGGTGATCGGGCGGGCCTGCACGATGGCGAACGCGCCGTCGTGTGAGGCCCACTCGACGTCCATCGGCGTGCCGTAGAGCGCCTGGATCCGTGCGCCGAGGCCGGCCAGCTCCACGGCCCGCGCGTCGTCGAGCACGGCCTTGCCGCGCAGGTCGGCGGGCACGGGCCGCTCTTCGGTGCCCGTGGTGGTGCGGACGGTCATCACGGTCTTGTCGGCGGTCCGCGACTGGACGACCGCTCCGCCGGACACCACCACCGTGTCGGGGGTGACCTGCCCGCCGACGACCGCCTCGCCCAGCCCCCACGAGGCGTTGATCACGGTCTCGTCGCGGGCGCCGGTGACCGGGTCGGCGGTGAACATGACGCCGGCCGCGTCCGCGTCGACCAGTTCCTGCACCACCACGGCCAGCGCCACGTCGTCGTGGGGGACGCCGTTCTGGTCGCGGTAGGCGACGGCCCGCGGGTTCCACAGCGAGGCCCAGCAGCGCTTGACCGCGTCGAGCAGGGCGTCGCCCCGGATGTTGAGGTAGGTGTCCTGCTGCCCGGCGAACGACATGCCGGGCAGGTCCTCGGCCGTGGCCGAGGAGCGGACGGCGACGGGCACGTCGCCGCCGAGCGCCGCGTACGCGTGGCGGATCTCGTCGGCGATCCCCGGGGGGATGTCGTGCTCGGCGAACATCCGCGCGATCACGGCGGGGTCGGCCGAGGACGCCCTGAGGATCTCGTCACGGAACTCCGCCACGAACGCGCGGTAGGCGTCGGTCGTGACGTGGAACCCGCCGGGGACGGGCAGCCCCGCCCTGGCCAGCCGCGCCAGTGAGGCGCCCTTGCCGCCCGCGGTCGCCAGGTCGGCGGCGGCGTCGTCGAGGGGGATCACGGCCTTCATCGCGCGCTCCCAGCGGTGCTGTCGTAGCCGTTCATGGAGGCCGCCAGCTTCGTCTCCCCGATCTCGGTGACGGCGCCGAGGTATTCGAGCGTGGCCCGCGCCACGGCTTCCGCGTCGTCGTCGGAGAGCGGGCGGCCGGTGCTCATGGTGCGCTCGATGGTGTCGGCCACGAGGTCCGCGACCCGGTCGTCGGAGGGCCGGGGCCCTCCTTGCATGCCTTCGGGCATGAAGAGGAACCCGTAGAGGATGGCGCCGACCACCATGGCGTGGTCTCCCGGTTCCTCGCGTACGGCGCCACGCTTGATCAGCTCGGCCAGGTAGGAGTCCTGGGCCGGGAACAGCTCCGGCGTGCTCGTGCCGCGCAGTTTCTGGCGGGTCAGTTTGCCGAGCACCTCGGAGTCGTCACCCAGCAGCGCGTGGAGCAGGGGCCGGCGCAGCAGCTCGCGGGCGAACGCGCCGTAGAGCGCGCTGAGCGTGGCGGGCTCGCTGCGGCGCACGCCGTCCAGCATGAGGACCCGCTCGCGGCGCAGCAGCGCGGTGAACAGCTCGTCGCGGGTCTTCCAGTGCAGGTAGATGGTGCCCTTGGCGACGCCGGCGCGCTTGGCCACGTCGTCGATCGTGGTCTTGTCGTAGCCCCACCGCAGGACCAGCTCGGTTGCGGCGTCGAGGATCCGGTGCGCCCGCTCCCGCTGGCGCGCCGGATCCTGTGGCGGCCGTCCTGCCTTGACCATGGATCTCACCCCGTTTGTTTGACTAGATGAGATTAATTGGTCATTAAATTAGGCGCAAGCTCGCGGTCATCCGATCTTCGCGAGCAGCGCCTCCGCCTCGGTGGCGAACGACGCGTCGCCGGTGTCCGCCGCCCTCCGCAACATCCGCCTGGCCTGCTCCAGGTCGCCCCGCTCGTACCGGATCTCCCCCAGCCGGCAGGCCGCCTCGGCCACCAGGTCCGGCTGCTCGGTCAGGCCCAGGGTCTGCTCGTAGTACCGCAGCGCCCCGTCCCGGTCCCCCAGCCAGTAGCAGAGCTCGCCGAGGTGCGCCGCGGCCAGCCCCGACTCCGGGTCGCCCGCGTCGATGACCCGCTGGTACCAGGTGAGCGCCTCGCCGAAGTCCCGCTCGTTCTTGGCCAGCGCGCCCAGGTACATGGCCGCCAGCGCGCCGTTGTGCCCGTCTCCCGCCTCGACGGCCCTGCGGTACCACTCGCGCGCCCGCGTCCCGTCCTCGTCGTGGTAGGTCTGCCCGATCGCGATCATGGCCCGCACGGTCCGGTCGGGGTCCCCGGCGTCGAGCACCCGGCGGTAGACCTCGCGGCCCTCGTCCACCTCGCCCGCCTCGACCAGCGCCTGGGCGAACGCGGTGAGCACGGTCGGGTCGCCGCCCTCCGCCGCCTCCCGCAGCGTGCGCAGTGACTGCTCGGTGTCGCCCTGGCTGCTCTGGAGCATGCCGAGCAGGCTGGCGAACACCCCTCTCGCCGGGCTGTCGGCGTCGCCCGCCTGGCGCTCGGTCAGGTCGTAGAAGGCCTCGGAGTCGCCCTCCTCGTCGAGCAGCTCGAGCAGCCTGCCGCCGGCCACGAAGCGCACGTCGGGGTCGTCGTGCTCGTGCAACCGCTCGTAGATCGCGCGGGCCTCGTCCGTACGGTCGAGATCGGCCAGCCGCTCGGCCACCCGCAGCTCGGTGAAGGGCCCGGCTCCCTCCAGCTCGTAATATCCGCGTACGGCCTCCGGGTCCTCGCAGAGGTCCCCCAGCTCGCGGGCCGCCTCGGCGGCGCTCTCCCCCATGAGCGCGAGCACCTGCATGGCCAGTGGGTGATCGCCGCGCCCGCAGGCCTGGTAGGCGAGGGTTTCGAGGTTGTCCATCGCGGTCCTGGCCAGGTCGGTGCCGGTGCCCGCGGCCGCCTCGAACGCCCGCGCGGCGCCGAGCTCGTCGCCCTCCTCGTGCAGCCAGGCGCCGAGCTGCACGCCGCCCCTGCCCATCGCGTCCGGCTCGCCGGACTCGATGGCCAGCCGGATCTCGCGGGCCGCCCCTTCCGTGTCGCCCAGCTCGCGCAGCGCCCTGGCCAGGTCCACCCGGATGCTCGGCGTGGTGCCGGGGAATCCGGTGTCGATGCCCATGCCGTACGTGCGCGCCGCGGCCTCCATGTCGCCCCTGGCCTTGTGGGCGTCGCCCCACGTCCAGTAGGCCATGGCGACGGTCTCGGGATCACCGGTGGCCACGGCCTGCTCGGCCTCCCGCTCCAGGGCGTCGTGGTCCTGCTCCTGCAGCAGATGGACGAGCAGGTGGCGGCGGCATTCGAGGTCGCCTGCCGCCGCCCCCTCGGCCAGCGCCGCACGCACGCCGTCGGCGTCGCCGCGCTCGCGCAGCAGGCCGGCCAGGACCAGGGCGGTGGCGGGCAGCGCGGCCCTGGCCGCCTCCACGGCCCCGTCGAGGTCGCCGCGGCGGCGTCGCACGACCGCGATGTTGCGCCAGGCCGTCTCGGCCGTCTCCGCCCGCTCGGTGGCGGGCAGGAAGCTCAGCTCGGCCCGGCAGTGGTGGCCCTCGTTCGCGAGCACGGCGCCGAGCTCGATCCCGGCCTCCGCCGCGAGCGCGGGCTCGCCCAGCTCGGTGACCAGCTCGAGGAACGGGCCCGCCACGCCGTCGTCCATGTCCCGCGCCCTGGACAGGACCTCCCGCAGGGCCTCCCCAAGGTCGGCCGGGCCGGCGCCGGCCAGCAGGTCGCGGACGCCGGGCAGGTCCTCGGCGTCGAGCGCGAGCAGCAGCCCGGCCGTCAGCTCGGAGCCGGTCTGCTCCGTCAGCGCCGCCAGGGCGCCCTGCCGGTCGCCCTCCGCCGCCAGCACCCAGGGCAGCTCCTCGGGGGTGGCCCGGCCGAGGAGGTGGCGGGAGACGGCGGCGGCGTACACGTCGTCCTCCTGCGCGGCGGCCCGCTCCAGGGCGAAGTGCGCGGACTCGGTGTCACCGGCGGCCATGAGGCAGCGGCCGGCCTCCAGCATGGTCCGCGGCTCGGAGGCCGGGTCGATGGCCGCCGCCCGCTCGAACGCCGCCCGCGCCGGCTCCAGGTCGCCGGTCCTGGCCAGCAGGGTGCCGCGCAGCCGCTCCGACTCCCCGGTCACCTCGGGCGGCGCGGCCGTCATGGCCGCGAGCGCGCCCTCGGCGTCGCCGTGGTCGAGCAGGAACCGGGCGAGGTGCAGCGACGCGTTCTCGCCCAGCGCCGCGGCCAGCCGCTCGCCGGCCTCGTCCACGCGGCCGCAGGCCACCAGCGCCTCGCCGAATCCCAGGGCCACCGGGACCCGCAGGCGCTCGTCGCCGGTCTCCGGCACGCCGGCGAACGCCTCGGCGGCCTCGGCGTGCTCGCCGAGCTCCATCAGCACCCGTCCCGCGGAGCGCAGCGCCACGCCGGTCAGGTGGTCGCCCGCGCCGCTCGCCGCTGGGCCGGCCGCCTGCCGCCACGCGTCCACGGCGCCGCGCTTGTCACCGGAGTCGTCGCGCAGGGCGCCCAGGTAGCAGCCGGCCCGCTGCCGCAGGTCCGGGTTCCCTGCCGCGACCACCAGCGAGAGCGTCCGGTCGGCGGCGCCGGTCTGGCGGGTGCGCTGCCAGGCGTGCGCGCACTCCATCGCGAGCGCGCCGGCCATCTCGTGCGCGTCTCCCTCGGGGAAGGCCGCCGCGGCGGCCTCGAAGTCCTGGCCGAGCAGCGCGTGCCCGAACGTGCTGACCTCGTCGGAGCCCCGGGCGAAGGCCGCGCGGGCGGCGTCGAGATCGTCCAGCCTGACCCTGGTGTACCCCAGCGGCAGCGCGCTGCGCTCCCCCTGCCCCTCCGCGATCAGCCGCTCGTGCAGGCGGCAGGCGGCCAGCAGGTCTCCCTGCTTCTCGTACAGGGCCGCAAGGTCGGCTGCGGCCTCCACGCGCAGGCCCCGGTGCTCGGCCTCCGTCGCCCGCTCGTACGCGGCCCGCGCCAGGAGCGGGTCGTCCTCGGCGACGAGCCCGCCCAGCGCGTACGCCACCCAGGCCGCCAGCGCGGGATGGCCGTCCGTCCAGGCCCGGCGCAGCAGCGCGGCCGCCTCGTCCGTGTCCGGCAGCACGTCCTTGCGGATCAGCGCGGTGTACGACAGCGCCAGCGGGTCGCCGGAGTCCGCCGCCCGCTCGAACAGCTCGGCCGCGTCCGAAAGGTCGAACCCGATGGAGACCAGCACCTGGGCGAACACGGCGGTCCCGATCGCGGCCACGGCGGGGTCCGGGTGGTCCATGGTCGCGCGGTAGCGGGCCAGCCCCTCCTCCCTGCCCATCCGCTGGTGGTCGAGCATCGCCGCGAGCACGGGATGCGGCTCCGCCCCCGACACGCGCAGCAGGTGCAGCAGGAACGTCGCGCTGAAGCCCTGGAGCAGGTCGTCGCTCTCGGCCACGTACGCCAGCAGCTCGTCGGCCTGCTCCCGGTCGCCCTCGCCCAGCTCCAGCTCGGCCAGCGCCACCATGGCCCGCAGCGACTGCGCCGGCGCCGGCGAGTCGGCGGCCCTGCGCAGCAGCCGCCTGGCCTCGGCCAGGTCGCCGTTCCGCAGCCGGGCGAGCCCGCTGTCGGTGTCCTGGAGCGCCTGCTCCTCGACGGGATCGGGCAGCGGCTGCTGCATGGCGTCGTGGTCGAGCAGCAGCCCGGCCTTGAACGCGGCGTCGGCGTCGGCGTGCCCGGCCGCGAACGCCGTCAGCCGCATGATCTCGTCGTGGGCGTCGGGGTGCCGTTCGAGCAGGATGCCGAGCAGGGTGACGCTGATCGAGGCCCACTCGCTCTCGCCGGCCTCCAGCACCGCGCGCAGCGCGGCCAGCGCCTCGGCCACCTCGCCCGCCTCGGCGTGCATCTGGGCCAGGCACGCCTGGGCCTCGACGGCGTGCTCGCGCTGCCCGCTGGCGATCACCCTGCGGAAGATCGCCTTGGTCTCGTCCTCGTCGCCGAGCTGCGCGGTCACCTTGGCCAGCTCGATCAGCGACGGCAACCGGATGTCGGGCCTGGGGTCCTCGGCGGCCACCCGGTAGGCGGCCGCGGAGTCGGCGTACTCGCCGAGGTCCACCAGGACGGCTCCGAGCAGCTTGTGCGCCATGGCCAGGTGGTCGGGGTGCCCGACGGCGATGGCGTGCTCGCACACCTCGCGGGCCGCGCCGAACTCCTCCGCCTCGGCGTACAGCTGGTAGAGCCGGAACGCCGACAGCGACACGACCTCGGGGTCGCCGCAGGTCAGCAGCGCCTGGTAGTCGTCCTCGCTCTCGGCCGCCTCGTACAGGTCGTGGGCGGAGGCGGGATCCTGCTCGAACTCCGGCAGTTCGAGCCGCGCGGCCAGCTCGGCCACGGCGGGGCTGTCACACCTGCGGGCACGTTCGAGCGCCTCCTGGGCGCCCTGCGCGTCGCCCAGCTGGGTGCACACCAGGACCATGGCCGTCTCGGCGAGCGCGGCCACCTCGAAGTCGGCGCCGTCGGAGGCGATCGTCAGCACCCGGTGGGCCGCCGGCCACTCCTTGGCGTTGACCAGCATCATGCCCATGGCCATGGCCGAGCGCTGCCCGAACACCGGATCACCCGACTGGATCACCGATCGGTGCGCCGCCTCGGCGCCGTCCAGGTCTCCCTGCTCCTGCAGCAGCCCCGCCAGCAGGTGGGACGCCTCCGGGTCACCCGTGGCCGCGATCTGCCTGAACAGCGCGGCGGCCTCGTCGAGTTCTCCCGCTTCCCAGTGGTTCATGGCCGCGTCGAGCTGTTCTGACGCCATCATCTCTCCAAGGTCATCCAATAATGTGAAAAAGCTACACATGCGCCACCCTTGGTCACAGCCATTCCGAGATCTCGGAGTCGACGCACGGAGAAGTGGGGCAGCGCCGTAGCGTGGTGTCCATGGGCAAGGCGTTCTGGATCGACCAGGAGTTCGACAGGGACCGTGACGGGCGCTATGCCGTACACGTGCGCAAGAACCTCGAGGAGTTCGAGTGGGGTGACATCGCGCCCGTCAGGTTCGCGTGCGCGGCCTGGCGGCTGGCCACGCCGCCATCGCTGACCCCCGGCTACGTACGGTGGGACCGCCGCGTCCTCGAGGCGACCTGCCACCGCAACACCTGGGACGGCACCCTCTACGCGCGCGTCAAGGTCGTCTCGCCGCTGCCGGAGGAGCTGACCCGGTCGCGGGCCTGGTGGCGCGACCGCGGATGGCTGGGCTGGCAGGAGACCTTCGGCCAGTACGTCGAGCCGACCCAGCAGGATCTCGCCAGGATCCCGTTCCTGCGGGCCACGCTGCTGGTCGAGGCGCCGGTGCCGCTCGACGACCTGCCGCCGGAGCCCGAGGGCCCGCACGACGAGGTCGAGCAGCGCGCCCACCGGGCGGTGGTGGTGCTGGCCCGCGAGCTCAACGCCCTGGTGTCGCCGGTGCTCGACCAGCTGGGCTGACCGGCGATCAGCCGCTCCAGCATGCCAGGCGTACGACCGGGTAGCAGGAGGCGCATGAGGATCCTGTTCGCCGTGCCGGCGCTGGCCGTTCTCGCCGTCGCCGGCTGCTCCGTGGACACCGCCTCCCCCGTTCGTGCCGCGGAACGTTTCCACGCCGCGATCGCCGGGCGGCAGGAGCAGACCGCGTGCGCCATGCTCGCCCGCAAGACGGCCGACAAGCTGCCCGCCCCCGGGCAGACGTGCGCCGACGCGCTGCGCGAGGCGAAGCTGGGCCCCGGCGGCCGGCCCACCTCGGTCAGCGTGTGGGGCGAGGAGGCCCAGGTGCGCCTGGCCGGCGACACGGTCTTCCTGCACCGGTTCAGCGACGGGTGGCGGGTCAGGGCCGCCGGCTGCCGGCCGGTCCCCGACCTTCCCTACGACTGCGAGGTGGAGGACTGATGCGGGTGATGTTCACGCTCACCACGCTCATCATCGTCCTGGGGCTGGCGTGGTTCTTCGCGATCGGATGGTCGCGGCTGTGAGGCGGCTCAAGGACAACGCCCTCTCCCTGATGTTCCTCATCCTGTTCGTGCTGTCGGTGTGCGGGCAGGCCGTGGCGGGGCTGCTCGACTACAACGACCGGCAGGTGGCCGCGGGCGCGGAGCCGGTCTCGCTGCTGGACTACGTGGCCTCGTCGTCCTTCGCGGTCGACGTGGCCGAGAACTGGCAGTCGGAGTACCTTCAGTTCTTCCTGTTCATCATGGTGACCGTCTGGCTCGTCCAGCGCGGCTCGCCCGAGTCGAAGGAGCCGGGCGAGGAGGGGGCGGAGTCCGACGAGCAGCAGCGGATCGGCCGGTACGCCGAGGCCGGATCGCCCGCCTGGGCGCGGGCCAGAGGGCTGCGGTTGTGGGTGTTCAGCAACTCGCTGGGGCTGGTGATGGGCGCCATCTTCCTGCTGTCGTGGCTGGCCCAGTCGGTGGCCGGGCAGGCGGCGTACAACGCCGGACGGCTGGGCGACCTGCGCGATCCGGTCTCGTGGAGCGCGTACGTCACCTCGCCGGAGTTCTGGAACCGGAGCCTGCAGAACTGGCAGTCGGAGCTGCTCGCCGTGCTGTCGATGGTGGTGCTCTCGATCTACCTCCGGCAGCGCGGCTCGCCCGAGTCGAAGCCGGTCGGGGCGCCGCACGCCTCCACGGGGGTGGAGGGCTGACCGGTGACCACGGCGACGACGCGGGTGCCGGGGTCGAAGGCACCCTGGTGGGCGAGGTCGAGAAGGCCGTAGAGCATTTTCGCCACGTAGATCCGTTCGACACGATATTTCGCGCTAAATCGCTCTAGGGCTGGTGTTGACTTGGCGTATCCGCCGAAGTGGTAGTCCAGGTTGATCTCCCAGTTCGACCAGGTACGGCCGTACGCCTCCCGCTGCAACCTGGCCACCTCGCCGGCGAGGAACCCCGCCCCCTTCAGCACCGCGAACCCGATCGCCCGCTTCCCCTCGGGCAGCCCCGCCGAGATCCCGGCCAGCGTGCCGCCGGTGCCGACCGGGCAGCAGATGACGTCGTAGTCGTCGGTGATCTCCCCCGGCAGCTCCGCGCACCCGCGCACGGCCGCGGCGTTGCTCCCGCCCTCCGGCAGGATCACCACGTCGTCGCCCCACCGCTCCCGCAGCCGGGCCCGCACCTCGTCGGTGTGCTTGAGCCGGTAGGAGGCCCGGTCGAGGTAGGTGAGCGTCATGCCGCAGGCGGCGGCGTGCGCCAGTGCCGGGTTGAGCGGCCGGTGCTCCTCGCCCCTGATGACGCCGATCGTCTCGATCCCGTGCCGCCGGCCGGCCTCGGCGACGGCCCTGATGTGGTTGGAGTAGGCGCCGCCGAACGTCAGCAGCCGGGGATGCCCCAGGTTGTACTTGAGCTTGCGCGGTTTGTTGTCGTCGTGCATCAGGAACACCCGGACCTGACCGAGCCCCTGGTCCAGGAGTTCCTCCATGGCGCTAGTCTACGGTCGGGCCTATGTTGAGGAGTGTTCGGTTATGCGCGTTGTTGAAGCTTTTCGTGCCGCCTATGGCGCGTCCCCCGAGACCGTCTGGCACGCGCCCGGCCGGGTCAACCTGATCGGCGAGCACACCGACTACAACGACGGCTTCGTCCTCCCCTTCGCGGTGCCGTGGGGCGTCACCGCGGCGGTCACCCCGCGCGCCGACGGGACCATCCGCCTGCTGTCCCTCCAGGCCGACGGCGGCCCCGTCACCCTGGCGAGCCGCGACGAGTCGACCGGCTGGACCCGCTACGTCGTGGGCGTCCTGGCCATGCTCGGTGACCGCGTCTCCGGCGCGGACATCGCGATCGACGGCGACGTCCCCCGGGGCGCGGGCCTCAGCTCCAGCGCCGCCCTCGAGGTGGCCGTCGCCTCGGCGCTCAACGACCTGCACGACCTCGGCATGACCCCCATGGAGATCGCCCTGCTCGGCCAGAAGGCCGAGAACGACTTCGTCGGCATGCCCTGCGGCATCATGGACCAGGCGGCCTCGGCGCTGTGCGAGGAAGGGCACGCGCTGTTCCTCGACTGCCGCTCCCTCGCCTCCCGGAACATCCCGCTCGACCTCGACTCCCACGGCCTCGCCGTGCTCATCATCGACACCCAGGTGCACCACGAGCACGCGGGCGGCGAGTACGCCAAGCGCCGCGCCGAGTGCGAGTCGGCGGCGCGCAAGCTCGGCGTCCCCGCGCTGCGCGACGTCACCGACCTGCCCGCGGCGCTCGATCTCCTCAAGGGCGACGAGCGCAAGCGCACCATGCACGTCATCACGGAGAACCACCGCGTGGAGGCCCTCATCGGGCTGCTGCGCGCGGGCGCGGTCACGGAGATCGGCGCGCTGCTCAACGCCTCGCACCTCTCCCTCCGGGATCAGTACGAGGTGTCGTCGCCCGAACTGGACCTCGCCGTGGAGGCGGCGGTCAAGGGCGGGGCCAGGGGAGCGCGCATGACGGGCGGGGGCTTCGGCGGCTCGGCCATCGCCCTGGTGCCGGTCGACCGGCTCGACCGCGTCCAGGAGTCGGTGGCCGCCGCGTACGCCGAGCGCGGCTTCCAGGCACCCCGCTTCCTGCCCTCCACCCCGGCCCGCGGCGCCCACCGCCTCTGAAGCGCCCACTGACCCCCGCGTGCCGTTCCGCCCTTCGACCTGCCCGTGCGGTCCGCCCGCTGACCTGCCCGTGGGGTTCGCCCGCTGACCCGCGCGTGCCGGGTGGCAGGGGTCAGAGGGCCGGGAAGTCCGGCGGGCGGCGTTCGAGGAAGCTGGCGACGCCCTCCGCGAAGTCCGGCCGCTCGAAGGAGGCGAGCATCTCCCGGGTGGCCGTCCGCGCGGACTCCTCCAGCGTCGTCTCCCAGTCGTGCCAGACCTGCCGTTTGATCACCGCCATCGACGCGGGCGAGCTGTGCGTCGCCAGTTCGAGCGCGTACGCCCGTGCCTGCGCCACCAGCTGCTCCCCCGGCACCGCCCGGTTGACCAGCCCCAGCTCGTACGCCTCGCGCCCCGTGAACACCCGGCCCGACAGCAGGAGGTCCATGGCCCGCTGCTGCCCCACCAGGCGCGGCAGCACCCAGGAGAGCCCGTACTCGGCGATGAGCCCGCGCCGCGCGAAGGCCGTCGTCCACTTGGCCTCCTCGGCCGTAAAGACGAGGTCGCAGACGAGCGCGTGGACCATGCCCAGCCCCGCGCACGCCCCGTTGACCGCGGCGATGATCGGCTTGCCGATGGTCGTGGGGAAGGTGTGGGGCCGGGGGTCCGGCCGCTCGTCGTAGGTGCCGGTCCGGACGGCGTCGAGCGTCTTGAAGTCGGCGCCCGAGCAGAAGCCCTTGCCCGCGCCGGTGACCACGACGGCCCGGACCGCGGGGTCCTTCTCCGCCTCCGCCAGCAGGTCGAAGTAGCGCCGCCCCATGGCGTCCGTCCACGCGTTGAGGGTGTCGGGACGGTTGAAGGTGAGCGTGAGCACGCCCTGGTCGACCGTTGAGAGCACGAGTTCCGCCATGACCCCAACCGAACCATGTTCTAGCCCTGGGTGGCAAGGCTAACGGTGGTGCACGAAGGCCGGGGTGAGGACGCGGGTGTCGTAGTAGCGGTGGAAGACGGGGGTGGCGCCGCCCGAGAGCGGTGGCACGATCCACGACCAGTCGGCCGGGCAGGCGCGCCCGGCCTTCTCCTCCTTCGACAGGTGCGTCAGGAAGCGGCGCGACTCCGTGTGGTGGTCGGTCATCGTGACTCCGGCCCGCTCGAACGAGTGCAGCACCGCCACGTTCAGCTCCACCAGCGCGTGGTCGCGCCACAGTGAGCGTTCGGTGGAGGTGTCCAGGCCGAGCCGCTCGGCGGTCACCCCGAGCAGGTCGTACCTGTCCTCGTCGGCCAGGTTGCGGGCGCCGATCTCGGTGCCCATGTACCAGCCGTTGAAGGGGGCGCACGGGTAGCAGATTCCGCCGATCTCCAGGCACATATCCGAAATAGCCGGAACGGCGTGCCAGCGCAGGCCGAGGTCGGCGAACCATGGATATTCGGGGTGCGTCAGCGGCACCTCCAGGACGGCGTCCCCGGGCAGGTTGCACAGCAGCGCCTCGCCCAGGCCCGGCTGGACGATCAGCGGGAGCACGTCGAACCGGCCGGAGCCGCCGCGCCACCCCATGGCCCGGGCCCGCTCGGTCAGGCCGGCGTTGCGCGGGTCGCCGACGACGCCCCCGGGCGTGCGGTAGCCGGCGTACCGGATGAGCTGGTCGTTGAGCACGCGCGGCCCGCGCATGGCCGGAGTGTCGGGGGGCAGGACGGTGATCGTGGGCCTGATCCTGCCGTCGCCGGTCGCCTCGCGCAGGTGGGCGACGCATTCGAGGGCCACCCCCTCGGCCGTGGTCACCTGCCTGCGGTCGCGTACCCGCAAGGACCGCCAGTAGAGCCGGCCGATGCACCGGTTGCTGTTGCGCCAGGCCACCCGGGCGCCGAACTCGAGCTCCTCGAACGTGTGCGTGTAGGTCCCGGTGCGGCCCACCTCCCTGGTGACGTCCCGCAGCCGCGCGGTGAGTCCTCCCGCGGCGGGGTTCTCGGCGTGGAAGAGCCTGAGGAAACGCTCCGCCTCGCGCAGGTCGGCGGTTCGCGCGAGCACGGCGTTCATGGCCTGCACGGCCGGCGTGTCGAAGGGGCGCAAGGACTTGATCCAGGTGGGCACGCGGCAACCCGTTCCTCCGTCGTCGGATCGCCCCGCCGATTCCGGGTCGGCGGCACGTCCTGGTGGCGGGCGCCCTCTCCGCGCCCCGGCATGATGTCCGCGGCTCCGATCCACCGGACCGGATGCACCATCTTTCCCCGCCGAGCCCTGCTTTGTCCGGCCAACCTGAAAATACGTGATGATCCCGCTACAAAGCGTGAAACAGCAGCACAGCTTCCGCCACGCGACGCTCGCGATGCCGGGATCGGTGGGTCCCGGACCCGTCCCGGTCGTCGGCGGATCGCCGCAACCCGGCGGAGCGCCTGGTTTCCAGCGCTTCGGAGACTGGATCTTTCTGGTAGTACAGTGTCTTCCTGATTTGGGAGGTGATGGGTGACTCCCCGCAGTGCCCCAGACGACCTGCGAGCTCGGAGCAGCGGCGGGGCAGGCCAGCGCCGTGGTCGACCGGCTCTGCCGCTCGCGCCCATGCTGCGGCGACTGGAGCGGACGTGACCGCACCCGACCCTGACGGCTTGGTCATCGACGCCGACGGACGACGCGCCTCCGGACGGGATTTCCAGGCACTGGCCGATCAGCACGAGCAGCTGACGGCCGCACTGCGCGGCAGCCTGGAGGCCGGCAGCGGCCTGCCCTTCGAGGAGATCGACGGCCCGTTCAACCAGCTGGCCGAACACCTGCTGCACCACCACATCGCAACCGGCGACGGCCTGCGCGTCGCCGGCGACGGGCAGGTCGTCATGGCCGACCGGAATGTCGCCGTCGAGCAGCTCAACAGCGCCGCCGTCCAGAGGCGGATGTGACCACCGTCACCGGCGACCCCGCGATCGCCGCCGACTTCGGCATCCTGGGCCTCCCTTCCATCCCCGATCCCTCCGCGGCCTACCTGCAGGCCGACACCCTGCAGGCCTTCGCCGACCACCACACCCGGCTCGCCGGCGACGGCGCTTCGGCCTCCCGCCGCGCCGCCCTCAACCAGGGCCCCGCCGCGAACGCCGTGGACCAGCACATCAGCGGCCCCGGCGGCACCCTCCTCCAGGCCGGCAGCCTCGCCGACCACTTCAGCCTCGCCGCCGGCATGCACAAAAGCGCCGCGCAGTTCGTCCAGCACGGGAAGAGCAGGATCGCGGCATACGCGGCCGCGGCCGCCGCGCTCGCCCTGGCCTTCCCCCAGGTCCGTGCCTGGGTTAGAGCCAGAGCCCTCCGCCTGTACCAACAGTTCCGCGGCGTCCTGGCCAAATTCGGAGACATATACCGCAAGCTCGTCGCCAGAATAGCGGCGAGAACGAGCCGGGCGACCGGTGGCACGAACACCGGGGTGGTTCGAGCCGGAGCCGGACGTGCGGCGGCTGTATCCGCTCGAGAACGTCAGGCCGTCCTCCGCCTGCAGCCGTCCGGGCCACTCGAGCGGGACATGCCGCTGCCCAGGCCCGCAGACCTGCGTTTCGTACGCGATGACGAAGGACTCATCGTCGCCGTGAACGGCAAACCGACACGGACGTTCGTGCAGGACATGACGTCGAGCAGATCCGCGGAATATCTGGCTCGTCGCGAGGAGGCGAGCGACCTCGCCTACTCCAGCGCCAAGGCCGGTCCGGTATACACGCTGCTCATGGATCGGCGCACCGGAAAGTTGTATGAAGGCCTGAACGACATGTTGCGGCACGTGCCCGATGACCTGCACCCTCTCCTCCGCGAGCGCTACGAGAAGTTCGCCCGCTGGGCTCGCGGCAACGGCCCTTTCAAGCACGACGAGGGCTGGCCGGCGGGCGGATTCCCGCACTGGAGCGAGCCGGGCACACATTCCGAGGTCACCGCGACCAGCAAGGCCCTCTGGGATCGCACGCGCAACGGCGAGACGGTGACGCCCGAGACGTTGCGCGACTTCTATTTTGACAATCGGTTGCTGTCCAACCATTATCAAGGAATTGTCGCCCGGCAACGAATACCGTGCTGCGCCAACTGCACGCACTTCCTGTACGACACGCCGAACTCTGTCGGCTATTTCACCAGATATCCCTCCCTGGGTGATACCCCGCTGGCCGAGTTCACGCCACCCTGGGCGATCTGATGGTCGGGAACAACATGCGCATCGCGATGAACGATCTGGAATATGACCTGGACCAGCGGGTCCGCTATCAAGGCACGCTCTACAGCGGCACCGCGTGTGAGTTCTATGCCGACGGCACGGTCATGACCGAGCTGACGTTCGACCAGGGAATACCGCATGGCACTGCGCGAGCCTTCTACCCCGACGGCGGCATCGAGTCGGAGTGGCGGCACGACCACGGCCGCCGGCACGGCTCACGTCTGCGGTGGCACCCGAACGGGCAGCTCGCCGAGGATCAGATCTACGATCACGGCAAGATGATCTCGAGCCAGGCCTGGCATCCCGACGGGACCCCTGACAGCTTGTAGCACGACCGCCCACAGCCACCTCAGGGCGACGAGCTCACGACCTTGAGATCGCCCTGAGGAGATGCCGGCCGCCGATGACCCTGGCCCTGACCCTGGGCAGTGGCTCCCTCACCGGCTCCCGGAACGACTCAGGCCCCCAGTCCTTGATCAAGGAAGGGGGCCTGGGCACCGAAGCTCCCGCGATAGGACTCGAACCTATAACCTGCCGGTTAACAGCCGGCTGCTCTGCCGTTGAGCTACGCGGGATCGGGCGTCGGCGCATGTCATCGGGGCTTTCGGGCCCCTCCGCCGTGCGCATGAATAGATTAGCGCACTCTGGGAGTGCGTGTCGCATCATAAGCAGGGTAGGCCCGGAGGCAGCGGAGGTGTGAAATGCGTTATCGGATGACATTCGCTGTTGGACTGGCGGTCGGCTACGTGCTGGGCAGCCGGGCAGGACGCGAGCGGTACGAGCAGATCAAGCGGACGGCGCAGCGCGTCGCGGACAACCCCAGGTTCCAGGAGGCGGCCGGGGTGGTCGGCGCGCAGGCGTCGAAGTTCGCCGGGATGGCCAGGACGAGGATGGGTGACACGCTGCAGCAGCGGATCCCGTTCCTGCACAACGACCACAAGCCCGACACGGGCACCGGCTGGCCGGACGACGGCGTCGAGGGCAGGAACGCGAAGGAGACCGGCATCCCCTACTGAGCGGCGCGTGGGCGTGGGGCCCGCGGCTCACACGCCCATGCTGCGCCGCATCCCCTCCAGGGCCTGCTCGGCCTGCGCGCGCAGGCCGGGGTCCTCGGGGTCGAGGCCGTCGTCGAAGACGAAGGTCCAGCCCAGCACCTCACCTCCCGGCCGGCGCCGCGCCACCAGCCGCACGCCGCCCCTGCCCGGCAGGTTGACGTGCTTGTTGACCACGATCGTCGCGTTGACGCGCTCGCGCAGCGTCTCGGGCAGCATGCGCGGCTCGGCGATCCGCCCGGCGTGCCACCTGCCGTCGGTGGTGAGCACCCGCACCCCTTCGTCGTCCCACGACGCCCTGTCGATCTCCTCGTACGGCAGGCGCGTGCCGTCGGCCAGGTGCAGGGCGAGGTTGGTGGCCACCACGTGGCCGTCCTCGGTGGGGGTGAACGTCAGCACCCGCTCTCCCCGCTCCATCGTCAGGGACCTGCGCACGTCGGCGGGCAACCGGCGGAGAATGCTCATTCCTCAACGGTATCGGCGAGCAGATCCAGGGTGAGCGCCGCACTCCAGGAGAAGTCCCGGCACCCGCGCCCGCTGCCGTCGAAGGGGTCGAAGCACTCGCGGAAGCCGGCCTGCCGCACCAGGCGCAGGGTGCCGTGGGTGAGCTGCCGGGCGAGCGGGCCGAGCGAGTGCACGGCGGCGGCCCTGCGCAGCAGCCAGTTGGTGTTCACCCAGGAGGGGCCGCGCCAGTAGCGGGTGCGGTCGAACTGGGCGGCGCGGATCTCGCAGCTCGGCACCGGGTAGCCGGTGGCCCCCATGAACCTGGCCGACTCCAGCACCTCGACGGTGGCGCGCACGTGGTCGCCGGGCAGCCACGGGTCGAGCAGCGGCCCGAACCCGCCCACCGTGCACACCTTGATCAGCCGGTCGGTACGCAGGTCCCTGGCGTAGAAGCAGCCGTCCCAGAGGCGCTCGATCATGGCCAGCCGGATGCGCTCGGCCTGCTCGACGTGGGGCGCGGGATCGGCGCGAACCAGCGGCGCCAGCTCCGCCAGCGCCTGGCAGGAGGCCAGCCAGATCCCGTTGAACATCGGGTCCTCGATCGCGAACGGATGCTCGTCGCGCAGGTAGCCGGCGCCGTATCCGCCGTCGCGGTAGCGCATGGCCAGCCAGACGTAGCGGTCGTGGGCGCTGTCGGGGTGGCGCTCCTCCATGTCGACGTTGCGGTAGCCGTACCTGATCACGGGGAGCGCGGCGAGCGCGTCGTCCCAGGCGGGGCTGTCGTCCATGCCCGACTCCCACGGATGCACGATCGCGGCCAGCCCGGCCCCGCCCAGGTCGCGGGCCGAGGCGAGGTAGGCGTGCTGGGCCACCAGCGCGGGGAACGCCTTCCTGACGAAAGCGACGTCGCCGGTGTGCCGGTAGAGCCACCACAGGGCGAGTCCCTGCAGTGGCGGCGAGGTGAGCCCCGAGGTGAGCACGCGCGGCGCGGCGTCGTGCTCCTGGGAGCGCCATACGGAGGGTCCTGGGAAGTACGCCTCCCGCGTGTGGAAGACGATGTGCGGCACCATCCCGGTCGCCCACTGCCCGCGCAGCAGGCTGAGCAGCTCTTCGCGGGCCCGGTCGGGCCGGTGCCTGGCCAGCCCGATGACGACGAACGCGGAGTCCCAGCTCCATTGGTGCGGGTAGAGGCCCGGCGCGGGCACGGTGCCCGTGCCTGTCCAGTTCGCCTCGAGCACGGCCAGCGCCTCGCGCCCGAGCGCGGCGTCGTCGACCGCCGGCCGCGCCTCCATCACCCAACTATGCCTGCGGATGCCGCGGGAAGCTACTGCGCGGGAACCCGCAGCTCGTCAGGCCCTCTTCGCCCACTTCGCGAGGAACATGACGCCCAGCGCCACGCCGCCGATGATCAGGCCCCACTTGAGCAGCGTGAGGGCGAAGCCCACGAGGGGGCCGAGGAGCACGAGCGCGGCGACGACCGCTGCGATGATCAGAAGAATACGTCCCATGTTCGAAACGGTACGAGATCATTTAAGTCGTTTGCAGGTGACACAGGGTTGAATCAGGGACAAGTCAGGGGTTCCCCCCACCCCGGAACCAACCGGCACAACCTTCGCGTTGAGTCGGTAAGGAGCACCGGGGCATCGGGGGCCCGCTTCACGGGGAGCGTGATGAGCCTGGGACCGCCCATGAGCAGGGAAGCCGCGGAATACGCGCTGCGTGCCCGCGCGGACGAACGCGACCGGATCTCCGGTGACCTGCTCGACCTCGAATCTCACACCACCTACCAGGTACTCAAAGGCGCCTCCTTACGCGGGACCACCGAACGGCGATGGGCGGCGACGCAGGAGTCCCTGGTCACCCTGTGGCGGCTCAACGACGCCTACCGCGCCGTGCTGCGCCGCGCCGAGCAGATCAGGGCGTCGCGCGCCCGGCCCGGCGCCGAGCAGCTCGCGGCGCTCACCGAGCTGCTCGCCGGCTCCTCCGTCGTGCTGCGGGCCGCCGCCAGGCCGGTCGAGCAGCGTTCACTGATCCGCCAGGCGGACCTGCGGCTGACCCTCGACGAGGCCGTGACCCGGATGGACGCCGCCTTCCGCGAGGTCACCTCCGCGCTCAACGACATCGACGCCGTGTGGAACTGCGTGCTGCCGCGACTCGACGCCGCCGACGCCGACCTGCGCACGATCCACGACCTCGAGAACGAGCTGGGCGAGACCGCCGGACTGGCCGGCGAGGAGAGCGAGCTGGCGCGGTTGAGGACCGCGGCGCTGGAGGACCCGCTCGGCACCACCGTCGAGCCGCACCTCGACCGGCTGACGCGCCTGCTCGCCTCCTCCCGCGCGGAGCTCGACCTGGCGATCACCGTGAAACGGGAGTTCGCCGCGCGGCGCGAGAACCTGGTGGCCGCCCTCGACCTGGTACGGGCGGCCGAGAGCGAGGCCCGGCTGGCCCACGGCGCGGTCGTGGTCAAGATCGCCCTGCCGCCGCAGGCCCGGCCGCGCAGCCGGGTCGCGGCGCTGGCCGGCGAGCTCGACGCGCTCGACGTCTCCGCCGACCCCTGGGTGGTGCGGGCCAAGCGCCTCGCCCGCCTCGAAGACGACGCCCGTAAGGCCGCCGAGCAGGCGCGGACCACGGCCAAGGCGCTCTACGGCCTGATCGGCAGGCGCGACGAGCTGCGCGGGCGCCTCGGCGCCTGCGAGGCGATGGCCGCCCGCAAGGGCCTGGCGGAGGACCCGACGGTGTCCGAGTCGTTCGCGCGCGCCCACACGCTGCTGTGGAGCGCCCCCTGCGACCTGACGAGGGCGGCGGCGGCCGTCGAGAACTACCAGCGCGCGATCCACGGAGGTAAGTGTTGACTTCCTCCCCACGGCTGAAGCCGGGGGATTCCAACCGTCGCCGGTTGGTCTTCCTGCTTCACCGCCAGTCGCCCGCCGGGCTTGCGCCCTTGAGGTCTTACACCAGCTCCACAGGCGTTTCAGCTCTCCGCCAGCCCGGCGGCGAGCACGTTCTTGGCCGCGTTCACGTCGCGGTCG